>JBDNDE010000113.1:0-13904 GCA_046719305.1 Gemmataceae bacterium
GCAGCGATTGTTCCCGTGCGACATCGCGTCGAGCGGCCCCGAGATGGCTGCGTTGTAGCTGGACAAGCCGTTGCAGGGTAAGGAAGCGTAGCCAGACGTAGAACGGCACGGAAGCCTCGGCGAGGTATTCGTGGATGCGGCGCGACACGTCCAAATAGGCTTCTTGCAACACGTCCTCGGGCGAAAGCCGACCCGTCAGCCGAGCATCCAGGCGCAGATGCAGCATTCGCCAGAGCCGATCGCGGTATTGCTCGAAGAGCAGCCCCAGGGCATCGAGCCGACCGGCCCGAACGTCGGCTAGGTAGCGATCAGCAACCGAGCTGTCGGCGGACATAGCAACTCTTAAATCTTTAATTTAAGGACGAAACGGTTCTCAGGTGCGATCGGTCAAAGGAGCATAACGGGCGACGACGGCCATGGCACTTCGCAAACCGTCCAGAGCGGCTGAGACGATCCCGCCCGCGTAGCCGGCTCCCTCTCCTACAGGATACAACCCCGACCAGGCCGGCGACATCCGTGACCTGTCGTCGCGCAGAATCCGCACGGGTGAACTGCCGCGGGCTTCGGGACCGACCAAGGCTGCATCGCGTAGGAAACGCCCACGCCAACGCCGATCCATGACCGGTAGCCCCTCTTGCACAGCCTCGGCGACTAGGGGCGGCAAGATCTGGCGGAGATCGACACTGACCATCTCGCGTGGGTAACTGGTCTTTGGAGCGACAGGGCTGAGCCGACCATCAAGAAAATCACGCGCCACTTGCACGGGGCAACGATACTCACGGCCACCCAGTTCGTAAGCGATGCGTTCGTAATGTTGTTGCAGCCGCATGCCGGCTAGCGGGTCAGCGCTACCGAAGGCAGAAGTGGGGATGGTGACTACCAGACCGCTATTAGCGTAGGGCGAATCGTGCTTGGAGAGGCTCATGCCGTTGGTGCAGAACGCGCCCGGTTCGCTGACACTGGGCATCACATAGCCGCCCGCACACATGCAAAACGTGAACAAGTCGTGCTTGCCGTTGGCCACTAGTGAATAGCTGGCCGCTCCGAGACGTTCTTCCAGTCGGGCCTCGCCATAATGTACCCGATTGACCGTCTCCTGCGGTTGCTCGATCCGCACCCCAAACTGAAACGGCTTTTGTTCCATCGGCACGCCGCGTCGCGCTAGCATTTCAAACGTGTCTCGGGCCGAATGACCGATCGCCAGCAGGACCACATCGGCCGGGATGTAACCGGAACTAGTCATGACGCCGCGGATACGTCCCTCGGTAAGATCGAGATCTTCCACACGACAGCCGAAGCGGACCTCGCCGCCGTGCGCCTCGATACGCTGCCGCATCGCTTTGACCACGGCCGGTAGCCGATTGCTGCCTAAGTGCGGCCGGGCCTCATAAACGATGCTCGGCTTGCCCTTGCAAGCGGCAAACAGTTCGAGAATGTAGCGCACCTCGGGCCCGCTGCCGCGATAGGTGAGTTTGCCATCGGAGAAAGTGCCCGCGCCGCCCTCACCAAACAGATAATTGCTCTCGGGATTGTGTGGGCCACCGGCATCAAAGGCAGCAACATCGCGGATGCGTTGACTGACGGGAGTGCCGCGCTCCAGCACCAGCGGCGCGTAGCCCTTCTCGGCCAAGAAGCAAGCTGCCGCCAGCCCACCAGGACCGGAACCGACGACAATCGGCCGCTGTTGCAGTGGAAGCAAGCCAGGTACCGGAGGGACGAACGGCTGTTCCTGCCAACGATCGACCTGAAGCGTTTTACGACGCACCAAACGAGCATAGAGCGCTTCGTCGTCCTCGCTACGAAGCTCCAAGGTGTAGACAAACTCTAAATGGGCCGCATCCCGGGCGTCGAGCGCTTTGCGCAAGATGCGATGCTGGCATGGTCCGGCCAAAGAGCGCAGCCGCTCGGCAAGGGCTGTCTCTGGTTCGTCGATGGAAGTACGAAAGTTGCTGATCCGGATCGCCATGACAGCATTATATACGTGATCCGAAGGTGCGGCGGCTGGAAGGAGCGGCGGCTGACATCGCGGGGCACGGCTCGGTGACGTTGGGGTTCGCCTTGCTCTTTTTGGCCCCGCGAAGTAGTGTCCCTAGCATGGAAGCGTATTCAGGGCCGCTCGGCGGAGGTCAGGATGATCAGAGGGACGCTGTTAGCGGCGCTGGTGTTGAGCTTGAGCATCGGACTGTATTTCTACTACCGCGCCATTTGGGAACATAGCAAACGCCTGCGCCCCGTCGAAGCCGGCGTATTTTATCGCAGCGGCCAGATGACTGCCGCGGGGTTTGAAGAAGCAATCAAGCGGTATCGGATACGCACGGTGATCAACGTACAGGATGACTATCCCGACCCGCTGTTGCGAGAGAATTTCTGGGGCGGACGGGTGCAAGAAAGCAAACTGTGCCAACGCCTTGGGGTACGCTATGTGGCCTTGGCCCCGGATCTGCAACCACGTACGACGCCAGGGGGACCGCGACCGCAAGTCATCGACCAATTCCTCGCCTTGATGGATCAGGAGGAGTCCTATCCTGTGCTGATCCACTGTAAGGCCGGCCTGCATCGCACCGGTGTGCTGTGTGCGGTCTGGCGCAGAGAATACCAGAACTGGTCTGCTGGTGCGGCCTACCGCGAACTCAAATCCCACGGCTTCGGCGATCGCGCCTGCACCCGCTCCAACGACTATGTACGGCAGTATGTGTTGGATTATGTGCCTCGGGCCAATCGGCCGCGGCTGGCGTTGGTCTCCCCACATTAATCAGGAGGCCGACATATGTTCAAGCAGATCGACTGGATGTTGCTCTGTGCTTATTTCAAGGCCTACTTTGTCTTTTTGGTGAGTCTGCTGACGTTGTACATCATCATCGATCTGTTCACGCACATGGATGATTTTGTCAGCAACAACGCCCACGGTATACCAGGCGTGCTGCTTCGCATTATCTACTATTATGGCTATCGCCTACCTGAACTATTCGATCGCTTATGTGAAGCTATAGCACTCTTAGCGGCCATGTTCACTGTGGTGATGATGCAGGCCCACAACGAACAGTTGCCGTTGCTTTCTGCAGGCATTCCCACGCGGCGAATTATCGCGCCGGTGCTGGTCAGTGCCTGTATCATGCTCGGGCTGGCTGTCGTCAATCAAGAACTCATCATCCCACAGATTGCCGACATGCTCACCCGCGACCGCAGCGACCCCGACGGTCACAAAGACGTGGGCGTCCGCGGGGCTTATGAGCCAAACCTCATCCTCATCGAGGGCGATCGCGCTTCACGGCGGAATCTGTCGGTGCGGCCGTTGCGTGTGATGATTCCCGAAACCATTGCTGGAAGCATGATCCACATCACGGCCGAGTCGGGGCGATTTGTACCAGGCGACGAACCCGGTCAAGGCCGCTGGGAGATGGTTGGCTGTTCGCCGCGCGACCTGGAGCCGATCCCAGGGGTGCTGGACGTCACCGATGGCGGGCGCTACATTTTGCATGTCCGGCAGGTGGATTTTGACGTACTGACACGCAATCCTCGCTGGTACAATCTGGCCTCTACCGAGCGGCTGTATCGGGAGTTGCAGCGACCCGAGAGCAACCGCCTGGCTCCGGTGGCTGTGCTGTTTCATTCGCGGTTGACCCGGCCGCTGCTGGGAGCAGTGCTCATCTTTTTAGGGGTATCGCTGATCTTACGTGATCAGACGCGCAACTTGGTGATTAGCAGTGGACAATGTATCATTTTGAGTGCGGCGTTTCACATCAGCGTGCATGCTTGTAAGATGCTCGGTGAGAATGAGTATCTCACACCGGCCCTAGCGGCCTGGTTGCCGATTCTGCTCTTTGCGCCGTTTGCGGTGGTGCAGTTCGACGCGATCCAGACCTAGCAACTTTCACAAAACTTTTACCATCAGTTCATGGACTCCTCTCCCGAACAGTCTAGGGTGGGGGAAATTTACTTCCTCACCCTTTTGAAGGAGAGTGGAATGGTCACTCGACGTTCCGCGTTTACCCTCATTGAGTTGCTTGTCGTTATTGCAATCATCGCGATTCTGATTGGTTTGCTGTTGCCCGCCGTACAAAAGGTACGCGAGGCGGCGGCCCGGATGCAGTCCAGCAACAACCTAAAGCAGATGGGGTTGGCCTGCCACAATTACCACGACACGATGGAACGTTTCCCGCTAGCTTTTAATGACTGGGATGGCAGCAATAGCCCGCAATGGTGGAATCAAGCAGGTAACACACACTTCTACATTCTGTCTTACATCGAACAAGACAATGTCGCTCGCCGGGCCGCGCTAGGCAACACCAACTACTTCTGGTCGGTGTACAAGGACATCGGCATCAAGACCTACACCAACCCCAGTGATCCATCTGCCCCGGCTAATGGTCTGTTTACCGATGGCAGTTGGGGCACCTACGGTGTGACGGGGTATGCTGCCAACTTCCAGTCCTTGGGCTGGTGGTTCACCACGAGCAACAACAAGATCATGCGGATGGCCTCGATCACGGACGGTACTAGCAACACCATCTTCTTTGCCGAGAAGACGACGATATGCCAGCGGACGGTAGCGATTCCCGGCGCTCCGAGTGGGCCGTACTACAATATTTGGGCTTATGCACGCACGGCGTGGAAGGAATGGAATCCGGTGTTTGCCTATCAAATCACTGGGGCAGCCTCGAAGTTCCAGGTCAACCCGACGACTGGTGGGGCATCAGCGACCTGCGACACGCGTTATGCAGCGGCTCCGCGTTCGGCGGGCATCCTAGTCGGTCTGGGCGATGGCAGCGTTCGCTTCCTCTCGGCCAGCATCGACCCCAACACCTGGTGGTCAGCCTGCACGCCCGATGTGGGGGAAGTGCTGGGGTCGAACTGGTAAACCGTACCGCAAAGACGAACCCGAGGAGATGAAGAAATGCAGATGCCCGGACGCCTATTGCTGCTAGTGGGATTGATGTTCGTGATGGTGGGGTGTGGCCCGCCGCGTTCTAAGGTGTCTGGTACCGTGTCCTACAAAGGCAAGCTCTTGAGTCAGGGCACGGTCATCTTCATCGCCTCGGATAAACAAGTCTATCCAGCTGAAATCCAACCTGATGGTTCCTATTCGCATCCGGGCATCCCACGCGGCCGGGTCGAAGTTTCGGTGCAACAAGAAGAACCGCGTCCTGTACCACGTCCGGAACCTTCCAAGGGAAAAGTCTCGGCCGAGGATGACGCCAAGATGGCGGGAAGGGAACCACCGCCGTTCAAGGGAGTTCGTATCCCGATGGAGTACTCTGATCCGAAAAAATCGGGTTTAGGGTTTGACATCAACCAGCCGGAGCATCAATTCGACATCGACTTGAAGTAATCGCCCAACCGTGCGTATGAGGGAATGCTATGTCGATGGGTTGCTGTTGGTTAGCCCTGCTTGTCGTATCTCAGGGCGGCCAGACCGTCGATAACACCCTCCTGCCTACGGGCCAACTAGTGCGGCCGGCGGGCGACGAGGCCACCTTCTCGGGGCGGCCGGTCGATCTAGTTTTGTTCGATAAATGGCTAATTGCCAAGGACAACCGTGGGCTGGTGATTCTCGATCGGGCCAGCTTCAAGGTCGTGCAGGAACTCGCCTTCCCCAAGGGCAAAGGCGGCGGCTCCATGCATGGCCTGGTTGCCTATTTGGACAAAGTTAAAGCCTCAGGGCGGGTCTGGGCCTCCACTTCCGGCAACAGCATCGCGGAAGCCGAAGTCGACGCGAAAGGGGTCTGGGCCTGGAAGCGCACTATCGACCTGGCCGGCCCAGGCGGCAAAGGGGCATCCTATCCCACGGGGCTAGCCGTGGATGGGGAGGCAAAACGCCTGTGGGTCTGCCTGTCGATGAACAACAGCCTAGCCGAGGTGGACCTGGAGACAGGCAAACTTGTTCGTGAAATCCCTGTTGGAATTGCCCCGCATTCTGTCGTCCTGACCCCCAGCTTGGCTTTCGTCAGCAACTGGGGCGGGCGTCGCCCACGCGGCCTGGACCGCACCGCCCTATCGGCCGGCTCGCAGGTGGTCATCGACGAGCGTGGTGTCGGGGCCAGCGGCACTGTCGGCAAGGTGGACCTGAAACGCGGTCGTATGATCGGCGAAACCGAAGTGGGGCTACATCCCGCTGGTCTCGTGCTGGATCGTGGCCGGCTGTTTGTCGCTTGCGCTAATAGCGACACCGTGGTGCAACTGAACCCTGATACGTTCGAGGTGGTCGAGCGGCTGGTGGTGCGGCCTGATCCGGCTCTGCCGTTTGGGAGTGCTACCAATGCCCTGGCCATCTCACCGGATGGAAAAACCCTGGTGGCGGCCAACGGCGGCAACAACGCGCTGGGGCTCATCGCGTTAGGGGACAAGATGAGCCTGCGTGGCTTCATCCCCACCGGCTGGTATCCCGGCGCGGTGGTCGCTGATGCCGAACAGGTGTGGGTGGCCAACGTCAAGGGGCGCGGCTCGCGGACGCTCAACCCCAAGGCCGTTGGTCGTAGCGTCTACGACTACACCGGCAGCGTGACGCGGGTAAAGTGGCCCGACGAGGCGACGTTGAAAAAGTACACTGCCCAGGTGCGTGACGATGGCCGAATTCCGCAGATATTGGCAGCCCGGGAACGGGGAGAGAAATCGGTCAAGCCGGTGCCAGTGCCTGCACGGGTGGGCGAACCATCGGTGTTCGAACATGTCGTTTATGTGATCAAAGAAAATCGCACCTATGATCAGATGTTCGGCGACATCCAAAAAGGCAAGGGTGAACCCAAACTATGCCTGTTCCCCGCAGCCATCACCCCCAACCATCATGCCTTGGCCGAACAATTCGTGCTGCTGGACAACTTTTACTGCAACGGCGTCCTCTCAGCCGATGGCCATGCCTGGTCGACAGAGGGCAACGTCACCGATTATCTGGAGAAGGCGTTCGGCGGGTTTACTCGCAGTTACACCTTCGGCGATGATGCCCTGAGTTATTCCTCGACGGGGTTCATCTGGGATGGCGTGCTACTGGCTGGACGCAGTTTTCGCAACTACGGCGAGTTGCGGTACTCCGAGCCGCCGGCCAAAGCCCGTTTCATCGATATTTGGAAGGATTACAAGTCGGGGGCGAACAAGATCCGCTTCACGCACAAGCTGGGCATCGCCTCTTTGGACCGCTACACCGCGCCCGACTATCCTGGCTGGGATATGAAAATCTCCGATCAACAACGCATCGATGTTTGGTTGAAGGAGTTTCGAGAGGCCGAAAAGAAGGGCGTCTGGTACGACTTCAGCATCGTTTACTTGCCGCAGGATCACTGCTCGGGCACTACGCCGGACATGCCCACGCCCAACGCCCACATGGCCGACAATGACTTGGCGCTAGGCCGGATGGTGGAGGCGATTAGCAACAGCAAGTTTTGGCCCAAGACGGTGATCTTCGTCATCGAGGATGACCCACAGAATGGTTTCGACCACATCGACGGCCATCGCTCGATTTGCCTGGTGATCTCGCCCTACACGAAAAGGCGTGAAGTGGTGTCGAACTTTTACAATCAGACTTCCGTGTTGCACACCATGCAACGCATCCTCGGCGTGCCAGCCATGAATCAGTTTGACAGTTCGTCCCCCCTTATGACCGAGTGTT
Source organism: Gemmataceae bacterium (assembly GCA_046719305.1). Taxonomy (GTDB): domain Bacteria; phylum Planctomycetota; class Planctomycetia; order Gemmatales; family Gemmataceae; genus RGDT01. The sequence continues at coordinate 7,601 of JBDNDE010000113.1, forward strand.
TTACACGCAAACCAGATTTCACTCCTTACAAAGCCTTGCCGGTCAAAACCCCACTAGATGAGTTGAATCCGCCGATGAAGAACTTAAAGGGGGCAGCACGCAGGTGGGCCGAACGCAGCCTGGCCCAGGATCTCACAGTGCCCGATCGCGTCGAGGAAGATACCTGGAACCGGATTTTGTGGTATGCACAAAAGGGCGAAGCCGCCTATCCCGCGCACCTAGTGGGGGCACATGGCAGCGGGTTGAAGGCGCGTGGGTTGCGGCTGGATCGCGACCGCATCGTGGAGGATTAATCCCTCGGCACAACCGCTACGATCGGCCTAGTTTAGGTAAAACGGAGACTCATCTTCCGTTGACAGTCCAACGTCGGTGGGGCTAAAGTGGACAAAACAGCTACGGAATTGTCCGCTGCGAGGCGTAAATTCGCTATGAACTCCACTCCGACCGCAGACAAACGCCTGGAAGAATTGGCTCAGCATCTCTTTGATGTGATGACGCGTTTCTGCCTGGCTGTGCCGCGGAATCGGCGACGGACTGGCGAATTAAAGGAAATCGAATTCTTGACGCTTTCGTTGTTGCATCAGCATGAGTCGCTGATTGTGGGTGAAATCCAGCGTCAACTCGGTATACTTCCCGCACAAATGTCGCGCATCATTCGGGCATTGGAAACACGAGAAAAGCCATTGATCTCTTGTCGAATCAACTCAACTGACAAACGAAAGATTGATGTGATTCTTACGCACGAAGGACTCGAAGCATTCAAAGAATACCAAATGCTCCGTGTTCAGACGATTAGCTCAATTTTAGAAAGGCTTGATCGGGACGACCGCGAGCAGTTGAACCGGTTGGTGAAACGGCTGCGTGAAGTGATGCGTGAGCCGCTCGTGGCTGTGAACTTAGATGTATAACCTCCACTTGTCAGGTGTGGAACGAAAAAAAGTTCAGCCGACGCCGGAAAGTTCAAGCGTGTCGCCATAGCGAGCCAGCACGGCAGCATGCAAGGCGGGATACTGCTCGATTCCCTGGGAGACCAGTTGACGGGCATCCATATGAGCATGTTCTAACAAATCGAGACGTGATTGTGCCAGCATCCATAACTCGCCGTTGCCATGCTGACGCGTGCCAAAGACATCTCCGGTGCCACGCAGGCGGGCGTCCTCTTCGGCCAGAGTGAAGCCATCGCTTGTCTGCACCAGGGCACGCAGACGCTGCTTGCCCTCGTCGGTGAGCGGCTCGCCGAAGAGGATACAGACGCCCGCATGGCTGCCGCGACTCACTCGCCCCCGCAACTGGTGGAGCTGCGACAGGCCAAACCGCTCGGCTTGTTCGATGATTAGCCAGGTGGCGTTGGGGACATCGACCCCGACCTCGACCACGGAAGTGGCAATCAGAACGTCGAATTCCCGGCGGCGAAACCGCTCCATGACATCGGCTTTGACGGCATCATCCATTCGGCCGTGAAGCAGTCCGAGGCGAAAATCGCGCAACGGCCCGCAACTGAGGTGTTTGTACATGGCCTCGGCCGAGCGAAGGGTTTCGTGATTTTCGACCACCGGGCAGACGATATAGGCTTGTCGACCGGCCCGCAACGCCTCAGCCAGTTGGGCATAGACACTGGCCCGCTGGTCTTCGCTCAGCCAGCGTGTGGTGACGGGCAAGCGACCTGCGGGCATCTCGCGTACGAGGGTCACATCCAGATCGCCGAACACTGTCAGGGCAACGGTACGCGGAATGGGGGTAGCGGTCATCACTAGATAATGCGGCTCGCAACCAAGTTGACGTACTTGAGCGCGTTGATGGACGCCGAATTTGTGTTGTTCATCGATGACCACCAGCCCCAACCGGGCGAAGCGGACGCCCTGTTGCACCAAAGCTTGCGTGCCGACCACCAGATCAATCTCCCCAGCTGCCAGAGCGTCGAGTGCTTGGCGTTTCTCTCGGGCTGAGAGCGAGCCGGTCAACAACAGACGCCGCACACGACTTTGACCGAGCAGACGTTCGAGCGTCTGGGCATGCTGCCGGGCCAACACTTCCGTCGGGGCCATCAGCGCCGCCTGATAGCGGTTGGCAACCGTCGCCAGCATGGCATAGATCGCTAGAGCGGTTTTGCCGGCTCCGACATCGGCCTGGATGAGGCGCTGCATGGGGCGAGGACCAGCCAGATCAGCCACGATGTCGGCGATGGCTTTGTTCTGGTCGCCGGTGAGGGTGAAGGGGAAAAGTTGGCGGATGCGTTGATCGATCGCTGGGGTGACTTGCAGGCAGGGGGCCGGGGGGCCTTGCCAGATCTCCCGGCGACGCAGGGCCAAGCCGACCTGAAGTTCTAGCAACTCTTGATAGGCAAAGCGTTGCTGGGCTAGGCGGATCTCCTCCCAGTCGCGCGGTTCGTGGATGGCTCGCAACCCAGCAGCGATTTCAGGCAAGCCGTAGCGTTCGCGAAGGACTGCGGGCAACGGCTCGGGCAACTCTTTCTCGAAGCGATCGAGTGCTCGGCCAATCAGCAAGCGTAGGGTCGCGGGTCGCAAATCCTCGGTGAGAGGATAGACGGGCACCAGACCGGGTGGGCCTTCGAGCTGGCCGGTACCGAGCAGCTGCACGCGCGGCGCGATCATGCGCCAACGTCCCTCGATGCGTTTGGGTTGCCCGGAGAACGAGACGCGTTGCCCCAAGCGAAAGCGGCGGGTGAAGCCAGCCTGGGCATACCAGACGCCTTCGAGTCGTTCCGGGCCGCCATCGGTCAACAGGATCGAGACCACGAGGCGGCCATCGCGGGAGACGGTACGAAGGTTGACGATTTCCCCCTCGACGGTTTGAGTGAGATCGGCCACCAGGGAAGTGATTGCGCGTTTGTCGCGTAAATCTTCATACGTGCGAGGAAAATGAAACAGAAGATCCCCCACGGTTTGATGGCCCAAACGTGCCAGCAATGCCTCGCGAGCGGGAGTCATACCTGGCACGGCCTGCAACGGTAGGAACAGGGGGTTTCGGCTCACGGTTGCTTTGCCCCGCACTGAAGGGATGCATTGTTATGTTGATTATGTTGTTAGTCTGCCGCCGACGAAACTGCCGAGCAAGCCCAGTAGGCGAGCCATTCAGAGGTGCTTTGGAGGACACTCGCACCGCCTGCTGGAGCCATCCATCCCCCCTCTGGCTAGCATAAACCGCGACCTTGGTTGCTATTCTTCTGCCGGAGGTGCTTGCGATGCCGTGCAAACTGGCTCCCTCGATCCTGGCCGCCGATTTTGCCCGTCTGGGCGAACAGGTACTGGCCGTTGAACACGCCGGGGCTGATCGCCTGCATATCGATGTCATGGATGGCCATTTTGTGCCCAATCTGTCGATGGGGCCGGCCGTGGTGCAATCGTTGCGGCCCGTGACCACGCTGCCGTTGGAAGTGCATCTGATGGTTCAAGAGCCGTTGAAGTTTCTCGAAGCGTTTGCTCGGGTGGGGGCCGATACTTTACTCGTCCATGTCGAATTAGGACTGGATCTGTTGGCGGCTATTGGGCAGATTCACGCACTGGGGAAAAAGGCGGGCATCGTGATGAATCCGCCGACCGCAGTGAAGCTGAGCGACGAGGTGGTCGCAGCAACGGATCTGATCCTAGTGATGACCGTGAACCCCGGTTTTGGAGGGCAGGCCTTCCTGCCGGAGTGTCTGGACAAGATTCGTCAAGTAAGGCAACTGGTCGAACGGGTCAAGCCAGCCGTGGAAATCGAAGTGGATGGCGGCATCGATGCCCAGACCGGCGCGAAGTGCGTGCAAGCTGGGGCCGACGTCTTGGTGGCCGGCACAAGCCTTTTTCGAGCTCCAGAGGGAATAACGGCAGCGATGACTCGGCTCCAGGCGGTCGGCGCATAGGATGAGATTTTGATTCCCCAAGACATGCGTAAGCACAAGCAGGAGAGACCATGGCGGTGATCCATCCGCGGGCAGACTGGAACACGCTTTACACCCAATTACGCGGCGAGGCTCCCGAGGCGTTCGACAGCGAGGGCCAAGCTCTCAACCTGATCGCTGGCGAGTGGGGTCATCCCGGTCGCGGCAAACCGTTTCTCTCGGCCGTGGATGGCTCGCTGCTGGGCCGCTATCCGATGATCGACTTGGACACGGCACGCAAGGCGACCAAGGCGTCGGCCGGCGAGGCAGGCGACTGGGCCAAGGTGGATCTGGAGGAGCGTAAAAGCCGTGTCGCTAAGTGCGTGGCCGAGTTGCGCAACCGCCGGGAGTTGCTGTCGCTGTTGCTCATGTGGGAGATCGGCAAGCCATACAACCTGGCCACCGTAGACGTGGACCGCTGCCTCTCGGGCGTCGAGTGGTACATCGAGAATATCGAACCAATGATGGCGGGACGAAAGCCTCTCGGCGTTGTATCCAACATAGCTTCGTGGAATTATCCCATGTCAGTGTTGATGCATGCCGTGCTGGTCCAGTGCCTGGCCGGCAACGCCGTCATCAGCAAGACGCCCAGCGACGGCGGGCTGTTCTGCCTGACGCTGGCCCACGCGGTAGCGCGTCGCTGCGGCTTGCCCGTTTCGCTGGTAAGTGGCTCGGGCGGCCAACTCTCCGAAGCGCTGGTACGCAACGAGGCTGTCGATTGCCTGGCCTTCGTGGGCGGTAAGACCAACGGCCGCGACATTGCCGCCAGCCTGTTCGACCGCAACAAGCGTTACATGCTGGAGATGGAAGGTGTCAACGCCTGGGGGGTGTGGAACTTCTCGGACTGGCCCAAACTCGCCGCCGCTATCAAGAAGGGGTTTGAGTACGGCAAGCAGCGCTGCACGGCGTACCCGAGATATGTAGTACAGCGCTCGCTTTTTCCGCGTTTTCTGGAGATGTACCTTCCGGTCATGCAATCGTTGCGTTTCGGCAACCCCGTGCTGACCGAGGGCAGCGGCGACGCCTTCGCTCAACTGGATTTCGGCCCGCTGATCAATAGCGCCAAAGTGGAAGAACTCAACGTGATGGTCAGCGAGGCACTCGGTGGCGGTGCCGTTTGTCTCTATCAGGGCCGTCTTGACCCCGAGCGGTTTCTGCCCGGACAGGACACCTCAGCTTACTTCCCGCCGATGGCGTTTCTGAACATCCCACGCAACAGCCGGATGTACCACCACGAGCCGTTCGGGCCGCTGGACAGCATCATTGTGGTGGACAAAATCGAGGAGTTGATCACCGAGATGAACGTCTCCAACGGCTCGCTGGTGGCCTCGATCGCCACCGACGACCCGGCGACGGCCAAGATGGTGGCCGGGGAGTTGCGAGCGTTCAAGGTGGGCATCAACGCCGTGCGTTCACGAGGCGACCGCGAGGAGGTCTTTGGGGGCATCGGTGCGTCCTGGAAGGGCTGCTTTGTGGGCGGCAAGTATCTCGTCCAGGCCGTCACCCACGGCCCAGCAGGCGAGCGGCTGTGCGGCAACTTCCCCGACTACACCCTGCTACCCGACACCCGCTAAGCGAGGTTAACGGCACTTGCTGGGTTATCTGTTGCGGGAGAAGGGTTGGACAGGGTTAGGGAAAAGCCAGCGACACCTAATTCGTCCTTTTTTTGTCGGCCTATCCTTTTCTTAAACCGCTCATCGCGCTATAATCTTAGCGTTCTTCGAAGCCCAGCGAAGAATGCTAGGGAGGGGCAAACGATTCCACCCGATCCTCTGAAACGGGAGAACAGACAACCATGAACATGTTTCGTAACCTTTTGGCCGGGCTGCTGCTCGTTCCGGGCTTGCTGCTGGCCGCCAATATCCGTGATGAGGCCAAATTGTTCAGTCCTGAGGGGGTGAAAAAGGCCCAGGAGAAAATCGACGACCTCAAGAAGAAGCACAAAAGCGAACTATTCATCGAAACCTTTGCCAAGGCCGAGGATCTGGAGGCGGCTAAGAAGGAGAATCCTGACCGGGCCAAATACTTCCAAAAGTGGGCCAGTGAACGCTACAAAGAGTTGAAAGTCGAGGGGGTCTATGTCCTCGTGTGCAAGGAGCCGAACTACATCCAAGTAGTCAACGGCAAGATGATGGAAAGCAAAGGCTTCGACAACGCCAAACGCAACGAGTTGGTGAAGCTGATGCAGGGCAAGTTCAAGGAGAAGGAGTTCGACGCCGGTCTGATGGCGGTGGTCAACGAGGTAGGCAAGACGCTACAGACGAAAGCCCCCGTGGCACAGAAGCCTGGCACGGAGAAGGCGGTTGAAACCCTGAATGCCACGGCAGAGGGCCTACCGGCTTGGACGAGTTGGTTGTGCATCGGCCTGATGGTTCTGATGGGGTTGTGGCTGGTGGTCGGGCTGATCCGAGCGTTTTCGGAGAT
>JBDNDE010000114.1:0-13872 GCA_046719305.1 Gemmataceae bacterium
TATCGACAGGAAACCCAGCCACCTGTCCTTAGTGAGGTCGTCCTCCATGAACCCCTTTGCTGCTCCTGCCTCGCTCGCTCCCCCTCGACGCTCGCCGGTCGGCGACGAACTGCTCACCTCTCGCGAGGTCGCCCGTCGGCTCTCGATCAGTGTCCGTACCCTCTTTCGTCTCGTTCGCGCCGGGAAATTCCCCGAGCCGGTCCGCTACAACCGTCGTCTGGTCCGTTGGAAAAGCGAAGCGGTCACCCTGTACATTCAGCAACTCTAAAACGGATTGTGCCGAACCAAGGGGCCAGCTGGTTTCTCCGTACCAACAGAGCAACGAGCTTGCCCCTTTCGCCCGAGCAATGTTTCTCTAAAATAATCCCCTGAATGTGTTTCACCCAGGGGCGAACTGCGCAATGTCTTCCCACTACGTCCCCCATACGCGTGTTCCCACGCTCGTCTTCCCCACCAGCGCTCAGGCCGCTCGCCATGTCGCGCTGATGATCGAAAGCCTTATCCGCCAGAATAACTCGGCCGGCCGACCCACCGTTTTAGGCTTGCCCACTGGCTCGACCCCTGTGAGCTTGTATCGCGAACTGATTCGTTTGCACAAGGAACAGGGCCTCGACTTCTCACGGGTCATCACCTTCAACCTCGATGAATACTACCCGATGCATGGCGAAGACCCACATAGCTATCGTCGCTGGATGTTTGAAACCTTCTTCAACCATGTGAATATCGATCCACGCAACATTCATATCCCCGATGGTACTGTGCCCCTCTCCGAGGTCGACGATTTCTGCATGCGCTACGAGCAAAAAATTCGTCGCGCCGGCGGCATCGACCTGCAAATCCTCGGTATCGGTCGCACCGGCCACATCGGCTTCAACGAACCGGGCAGCACGCGGCATAGCCGCACTCGGCTGGTGACGCTCGATCCCGTGACACGGCGCGATGCGGCTAGCAGCTTTTACGGCGAAGACAACGTGCCGCACCAGGCCATCACTATGGGAGTCGGGACTATCCTCGACGCCAAGAAAATCGTGCTGATGGCCTTCGGGGAGCACAAGGCCCGCATCGTCCAACGGGCTGTCGAAGGCCCCGTGACCGAGACGGTGACAGCTACCTTTTTGCAGCAGCACAGCGACGCGACGTTCTTGCTCGACGAGGCTGCCGCCGGCGAACTGGCGGCGATCGCACGGCCGTGGGAATTAGGGCCGATCCAGTGGACGCCGCAACTGATCCGCAAGGCAGTGATCTGGCTAGCACTGAAGGTCAACAAGGGGCTGCTGAAGCTGTCCGATGATGATTATCGCGACCACGAGTTATACGAACTGCTGCGCGAATACGGCCCAGCCAGCCGCTTGGGTCAACGGGTCTTCGACGAACTGATGGCCACCATTTGCCATCGCCCCGGTGGGGCGACGCCACAGACGGCGTTGATTTTCAGCCCGCACCCCGACGACGATGTCATCAGCATGGGGGGCACGCTCATCCGCCTAGTCGAGCAGGGCCACAAGGTGCATGTGGCGTACATGACCAGCGGCAACATCGCGGTGTTTGATCACGATGCCCAGCGGTTTGCCGACTTTGTGGTGGAGTTCAATCGGCTGTTCGGGATCGATCAGGAACAGACCGAGGCGATTCACGAGCGTGTGCTGCAGTTTTTGCGGAGCAAGAAACCAGGTCAACCTGATAGCGAAGATCTGCTGCGTATCAAGGGGCTAATCCGCACCACCGAGGCTCGTGCCGCGGCGCTGGTGTGCGGCGTGCCGCCGGAGCAACTGGAGTTCATGGATCTCCGCTTCTATCGCACGGGCACGATCGCCAAGGCCCCGATCCATCCGCAAGACATCGAGGACATCGTCGCCCTGCTAGAGCGATTGCGCCCGGCGCAAATCTATGTGGCCGGCGAACTGTCCGACCCGCACGGCACCCATCGCATTTGTGCCGAGGCGATCTTCGAGGCGGTACGCCGGGTGCGGGAGAAAGGTCAAGACTTCGAGGTCTGGCTCTATCGGGGGGCATGGGACGAGTGGGAGCCGCACGAGATCGAGCGGGTGGTGCCCCTGAGTCCCGAAGATGTGGAACGCAAAAAGGAGGCCATCTTCCGCCACCAGTCGCAAAAAGACCGCGCCATGTTCCCCGGCAGCAGCGACAAACGAGAGTTCTGGCAACGCGCCGAGGACCGCAACCGCCACACGGCCCAGTTGTTCGACAAGCTGGGCCTGCCGGAATTCTTCGCCCTGGAGGGCCTGGTGTTGTGGCGCGGTGGGCGGATTGAGTGAGGAGGGCGGGCGGCACACGGGATGACCTGCCCGTCTCGGGTCGATCAATCCAGTGTCACCGTTTCGCCGCCGGCGCGGCTGGCCAGGGCGGGCAAGAGATCGCGGCCGTCGTAGGAGAGGTAACGCACACTGCCGTCGGCGAAGGCGAAGTTGGCCCCGCCCAGATGCGGACTCCAGAAGTGAAACACGCCACAGGGATCGGCGAAGCCGCCCGCAGCGCGGAAGAAGTAACGCCCCGGCCCACAGGGGGAGCCGGTCACGATCGGCTGACGATTTTCCTCCGTGATACCCAGCACGAAGTCGCCCGAGCCTGTTTGCAATTGCCCCGCTCCGGCGTAGAGCCAGCCAAACTGAAAATCCGGCGAAGGCGGACGCTCGCCGAGCATCAGTGTGTTGCTGGTGCCATCGGTGATGTCGCCCAGCCGAACCTGTGATTGCTGAAACAAGACCCCATCCCGGCTGCGAACGGCATCCTGCCCAGCGACACCCAGATACGAAGTCAAGGCGATGGTTTCACCCGTGCGTTGCGCTCGCTGCGGCATGGTGACGCGGCCATCCGCCGGGCACTGAAAGGCCTTGACGGGAATGCTGAGGCCGGCGTGCGGGGAAAACGGATTCGCGTTGGCCCGATAATCGGCCTCGGCCTGTCGGGCCAACGCCTCCTGTTCGATGAAAGGCAACACCGACAGCGTCCAACCGGCCCAGGGTTGCTGGTTGGCGAACGAGGGGGCATGATGGCCACGCGGCAGGCTGTGGCGAACGTCGTGATACAGATGCAGCCCCAGGGCCAACTGTCGCAGGCGGTTCTGGCAATCCATGCGCGCCGCGGCATAACGCACCCGTTGCACCGCCGCCAGCAACAGGCCCGTGAGCACGGCGAGGATGGCCATGACGACGAGCAGTTCCAGCAGGGTGAAGGCGGGAGGCTTAGTTCGGCGCATGGGGGGCCACCTCGATACCAGTGCCACGAATTTCCAGGGAGAGGGTTCGCAGTCCCCCGTCGTCGACAAAGACGGGAACCGTGGCCTCGAACGGACCAGGGCCGAACATGATAATATACGGATAATCGAGCGACTGACCGGGCGCGATCTCGACGGGGTCGATCGCTTTGGGTTTGTAACAGCAGTTGATTTTGCAGCCAGTGCCGACATGAACGATGCGGGCGGTTCGCGTCGTGGAGCGGTTGTGGATGCGAACCTTGACCTCTGCTTCGCCCGAGGGAAGCGAGCCGTAGTCGATGGAACTTGTATCCAGTTCAAGCGTGCCAGAATCGGCCGCATCCACGGGTGGTTGACCGCGCTCAAGAGCGTAGAAATAGCCCGCTCCCGCGAGAAGAGCAATTCCACTCACAAGCAGCAATCCCGCAAATATCACCTGTTTCATGTTGCTACTCCTGTTCCGCCTTGCGCTATGGATCGGCAGCCTAATGGATCTATCCGTCAGATGTATTCTTTACAGGGGGCGATGTCGCCGTGCGTGACGCTAGCAGACGGAACGCGACATACAGGGCAAGCAAGGCTACGGCGACGACAGCCAGCCAGACCCAGAGAGGAGTACGGGAGGGGGGCTTGATGCCGACCGGCTCAGGCAGTCCGTAGTGCGAGAGATAGAATTGAGATTCATCCCAGTTGGTGGCGGGGGTAAGCTCGATCTCTTGCCGAAGTTGAAGCGTTTTGCGTTTGCCCGTCTGCGGATCCAACAGCCACTCTTCGCTCAGTACCGCTTGTGGCCAGCCGTTCTCCATCGTATACTTGTACTCAAATTCATAGGAAGGCTTACGCTTTCCATCGACGCTGCTCCCAAGTTGAATGCCAGCACACGCTAGATTTTCTTGGGTTGAGAATAGCCATATGTGGCAGTATTTTTCTTTTTTTTCGGACACAGCATGCTCAACTTCGAGTGTTACTCGAAAAACGTCTCGATTGTTCCAAGTTGTTTTTTCGGCAGACAAGATTCGTGTTGATGGACGACGCAAAACTTCGAGATAGCTTTCTCCCCAACCAGGCATGCCAAAGGGAAACACGAGAAAACAGGCGGTCGGCCGCGTATCCTTGGAAGCCAGTTTGAGACTTCGCAAACGGTGGCCTTCTTCTGTCTTCTGAACGATAAACTCGTAGTGGGGATTTCGAATCTCGGTGCCTGCCGGTGGCGAACTTTCCGTTTTCTCTTTCGTCTTGAGATTGTGAACATGGCTGGAGATCGCCTGGAGGCTAAAGTATTCGGGTGAGAACTTGCCTTCAAGAACAGTCTTCATCTCCAGATTCGATCCAAACCGATAGCGGTTGACGACACAATTCAATTTTTCGTACTTGCTACGGATTTTCTCCACTTTTGCAGCGTATTCTTCGAGAAAATCCTTTGTATTTATCGGTTGTGACTCTTGGGCATTCGCAGAAAACCCTAAAATGAGAATTACAGTGGCTGCAATAAATCTTGACATGTTGTATTCCTGCATATAAAAGAATAATTCTTGCCGTACTCAGCGGCATGGAATCTCTACTGATCCCATGCCGCTGAAGCTACACTCAGGGTGTTAAGCAAGTGCAGTTGCTGAGATTCGGGGAGTCGCCGCATAGGCCAGCTTTCGCGCCGACATAACATCGGCGTCCGTACGCTTCGCAACCATAGTAGACTCCAGGTGTGCCACCCGGTGGTTGGAGGTTCCTGCATGGGTTAGACCCGAACAGAAAGCAGTCGCTCATGCACTGGGCATGGCCAGCGGGGTTGCTCGGAAGAAACGCTGCGCAGTAGGCCTCGCACTCGCTTTGCGTGGGAGGTTCCGCGCCCGCTTCGGGGAGCGCCACCAGCGAGAGAATCGCACACACCAGTGCCAAGCACCCGAAGGTCCGGCTCAGCATAGCACATGTCGTCGTCATCGAATTGTCCTCCGTTGGGTTTCTCGAATCCTGCTATCCCTGAACGTCACTCGACGAGACAGCCCACTCGAAATACCACCTGCGGTTTGCTCGGGCAATCCGACAGCAAAATCACCGTCCGGGCGAACGCTCCTCGCCCCTTCTCCGGCAGGTGAATCCTCACCCGCACCTCGGCCGATCCTCGTGGTGCGATCTTCAGCGGCAAGTCGGTCACGGTCGCACAACTGCAATCCGTCGTCCCCGCCAGCACATGCAACGGCTTCGGCCCCCAGTTTACCACCTCGACGGCTGCCTCTACCGTTTCGCCGGCGGGCTGCGGTCCGAGATCCTGATACCCCGGTGTGACGCTCCACGGCTCGCCACGCAGAAACGCCACCGCTCCACGGACGGAACCGAACCACAGGCCACCAAACAATCCCAGCGCCAGAAGCACAACGGACGCACTGATTCCGTAGCCCAGGATGGGGCGGTAGCTGGGTAATTCCTTCCCAAAATCGCGAAGGGGTGGACGACTCCCGAGCAAACTTGCCAGCACCAGCACATCCAGAATCAAGATATAATGTGGCGGTGTGCGTACCACCCCCAGACAGCCGCAACTCGCCTGCCCGACCCAGATCATCTGCACGCTGACGAACGCGAAAACAGAAAATGTCGTAACGGCACCAAACCAGGCCCCGGCGGGTGCCCACCAACTGAGCAGCCACAACGCCAACATACTCTCCCAGACGATCACGCCGAGACGAACGCTTGGAGATGCTAGCCAGCCGATCTCTGCCGTTCCCTGATTCATTCCAACCCGTTTGAGAACGGCGCTACCAAGCAGGATCGCGGCAATGACAATGCGTATGAGCATGAGAGCCGCCTGCTCTTGAGAAGGGTTATGTCGGGTAAACCTACACAACAAGCATAAGCGGCCCCCCCCTTTCTCTGTCAAGAATTTTTTGTGGATTTTCGATAGGTGATTCAAATGTCTTTGGGCTGGCATCGCCGCTCGCCCTTTGCTCCGCCTTCGCGTCACGCTACACTATCTCTGGACTTCCTCCAGGAGCGATCATGTTTCATCAGCATACCTTGCGCAATGGCTTGCAGATCATCGGCGAGGCCAGCCCCCAGGCTCGCTCCGCCGCCGTTGGCTTCTTCGTTCGTACCGGCTCCCGCGATGAGACGCCCGAGGTCTGTGGCGTCTCGCACTTCCTCGAACACATGGCCTTCAAAGGCTCCGATCGCCGCACCACGGCCCAGGTGAACCGCGATTTCGACCGCATCGGGGCCGACTACAACGCCTTCACCAGCGAGGAGGCCACCGTCTATTACGCCAGCGTGCTGCCGGAGTATCTGCCCGCCGCGCTCGATAGCGTCGCCGATCTGTTGCGGCCGGCATTGCGACAAGACGATTTTGACATGGAGAAGAAGGTCATCCTGGAGGAGATCAGCCGCTACGAGGATCAGCCGCAGTCGTGCGCCTTTGATCGGGCCAAGATGGCGTATTTCGGGGCGCACAGTCTGGGCAATAGCATCCTGGGCACGCCAGAAAGTATTACGTCTCTGACGCGCGATCAGATGCAAGACTATTATCTTCGCCGTTATAATGCCGCCAACATCACCTTGAGCGTTAGTGGCCGCTTCGACTTTGATACGGTGGTGAAATTGGCCGAGAAGCATTGCGGCGAGTGGCCCCGTGGCGAAGCGGGCCGCAGCGGTCAAACGGAAACCAGAGGTAGCGGTGGGGTGCATCTCGTCACCAAACCCGGCGTAGCGCAGCAATACACCGTGTTGATGTCGCCCGGACCGGCCGCGTCGTCGCCCCTGCGTCCCGCGGCCGACCTGCTGGGCATGGCCATCGGCGATGACACCGGCAGCCGATTGTACTGGGAGTTGGTCGATCCGGGCCGGGCGGAGTCGGCGGGCTGCTCGTTCTCGGAATACGATGGCACGGGCGTCTTCTACACCTCGTTCAGCGGCGAACCGGAGAGCACTGCCGAAAATCTGGAACGCACCCGCACCGTGCTGGCCAGCGTGCAAAAGGAAGGCATCACCGAGGAAGAATTGGCCACGGCCAAGAGCAAGCTGCTGTCGCGCCTGGTACGTAGCAGCGAGCGCCCACGCGGCCGGATGATGGCCGTAGGCATGAATTGGCTATATCTGGGTAGCTATCGTTCCGTGGATGAAGATTTGCGGATTTATGAAGGCGTGACGCTCAACGCAGTGTGCGAGGTGTTAGAGCGTTATCCCTTGACATGCAGCACAATCTTAACTCTGGGTCCTCTGACTGAACTGAAGGGGTAAACAGGAGACGCAGGCATGACGCCGGTTCGCGCGATTACCCTGGGATTGGTCCAGGGCTTGACCGAATGGTTGCCCATCAGTAGCACCGCCCATCTGAAAATCGTTCCCGAACTGCTAGGTTGGCCCGAACCGGGAGCCGCCTTCTCCGCTGTCATCCAGTGGGGCACCCTCCTGGCCGCGCTGCTCTACTTCCGCCACGACATCGGCTGCATCCTGTGGCACTGGACGGCCGGGCTGGCGAGTCTGCGGCCGTTTGCCAGCCCCGAGGCCCGGCTGGGCTGGATGATCCTAGTGGGCACGGTGCCGATCGTGGTGCTTGGCCTGCTAGGCAAGGAGGCCATCGAAACCGTGCTGCGACGCACCGAGGTCATCGCCACCGCCTTGATTGCCGGCGGGCTGCTGTTGTACGCAGCGGAGTACCACTACAGCCGGATCGCTCAGCCGACGACGCTGGAAACAATCACCTGGACCCAAGGACTGCTCATTGGGGTGATGCAGGCGTTGGCCCTGATACCAGGGGCTTCACGTTCGGGGGTCACCATCACGGGTGGATTGTTCGTCGGCGTGGCCCGCGAAGCAGCCGCACGCTACTCCTTTCTGCTGTCGTTTCCTGCGATCTTCGCCGCGGGACTATATCAACTCATCAAAGCACGCCACGAGCTTTTTGCTGCTGAAGATGGTGCGTTGAATCTGATCTTGGCTACGATAATTTCCAGCGTTGTTGGATATGTAACGATTCCATTTCTTTTAGGAATCGTCAAGCGCCATTCGACGGCTATCTTTATTGGATATCGGCTCATGATGGGGCTGGCGCTCTTTTACTTTTTATATATTGGTTTAGTGAAATCATGAAGCTGCGTTGGAGATGCGACTCACCAGGCCACGCGTACCATCGACGCGTAGGCGTTCCCCCGTGCGAAGGTAATGGGTGGCCCCGGCAATGCCAGCAACGGCGGGCAGGCCAAATTCGCGAGCGACAATCGCCCCGTGGGACAGCACGCCCCCGGTTTCCATTACCAGGCCGCGAGCCTGAACGAACAGTGGCACCCAAGCAGGATCGGTGGACGGGCAGACTAGGATGTAGCCCTCCGGCGGCAGCGTGAACCCCTCGGGGCGCTCCAACACCAGCGCGACGGCTTCCACCACGCCGCCGGAGAGTGGCACGCCTTCTAGCACGTCGCCCTTGGGCACCGGCAGGGGCCGTCCGATAGCTTGTAGATCGTCGCTAAACAAGACGTCGGGACATTCCAAGGACAGCGCCAATGCCCGACGGCGGCGGCGTTGCGCGATCAGCGGGCCAAACGCCTCGCCGGCCAGGAGCCGCGGCAACTCCTCGGGCAAGAGAAAAAAGATGCCGCCATGTAGTTTTTTGCGGCGGTCTATCTCCACAAGAATTTGGCGAATTTGTGCCATTCCTAACATCAAGAAATGCTTAGCTGTCTCACGCAGGGCAAGATACTCGTGAACACGCTGGATCGCCGGCAGCAGCAGCGGCCGTTGTTCAGCAGTCAAGTGGGTGCAGGCAGCCAAGCGTTGCTCGATGCTCGGCAGGGCTGGTTCCGCTCCTGGGGTCAGCCGCTCCAAGCCGCTGGCGTCCTCGTTCCAGCGCGGCTGCGATAGCTCCATCTCTTGGCTGCCGCGATGGCCGAAGCGGTTTAGAAAGGCGGCCAGATCGAGCCGGCCATGGGCTAGATCACGCAGAGCGCCAGGCAAGTCGGCCTCGGGGTCTAGCCGCACGCCGATGGTCAGTTCGCGGGCGAGATTTTCGGCTACCACACGGGGCATGACGCTGGCCAGTTGGTCTTGCAAGTCGGCCAAGGCGACGGCAGCCAGAGCGGTGGGCTTGAGGCTGTCGCGGGCAAACGCAACCAGCGTGCGGTCGATCGTCGCTTGCAGCGCCGGCAGCAGGTTTTCGTCGGCCAGGCTGGTCGGCTCGGGCAGCGCATGCAGATCCTTCACAAATGCTGGGATGATCTCATCGCGAAAGCGGCGGGCAAAGGTCGGCAACAAGGCACGTTGTCGGCCTCGTGCGCTGCCCAGCGACCAGAGATCCAGCCAGCCGTAGAGCCAGAACGACCACGGAGCCGACCATACATCCAACTGGGGCGTGGGATACATCGCCCGGCGTGGATCGGCCTTCAACTCCGCCAACGGATGCACTAGCGGCAGCCGGTCGTGATGCAACAACGGCTCGCGGCTGAGGTTGCAGTAGGGTCGGTCACAGACTAGATCGTAAACCCCCTGATGATCCAGAGCGGCCGCGGGTCGATAACCTAGGTCACGATACATCTGGCCGAAGCCGCCGCTGCTGGACATCAGGAACCGACTGACTAAGGCCCAGGTGAGGGGAGTCGGCTCGGGTAAAATTTCACTGAGGTTGAAGCGTGCCCAGACGGTACCACGCGGCGAAGCCTTGGCCCACAAGGCAGCGATTTCTTCTTGACGCACCTGCTCGCGCTCCGCAACTCCGGTGGCGGTGATCGGCCGAGCTTGCAGCAACCAGAAGCGGCCATCGGCCCAGGCCCATTCGACATCACGCGGGGCGGCAAAGTATTGTTCGATGGCACGGCCTAAAGCGGCCAACTCTTGCAACTGCTGTGGCGTCAAACAGAGCATGGCGCGACGCTCGGCCGAGACAGGCCGCTGCTGGTTGCCCAGGCGTTCGACTGTCTTTTGGCCGCGTTGGCTGGCGACCACGGTCCCACTGGCCGGATCGAGCGTGAAGCGATCGGGGACCACATGACCGCCCACCACACTTTCCCCCAAGCCCCACGAGGCCTCGACGAGCATCCGAGGCTCGGCCGACAGCGGATCACGCGTGAACAGCACCCCAGCGACCTCGGCGGCGATCAACCGTTGCACCACGACGGCCATCGCTAGGTTGCCTTCTTCGAGGCCCTGTGAGCGGCGGTAGGCGACAGCACGATCGCCTTGCAACGACGCCCAGCACGCCGCAATCGCCTGCAACAGCGCCTCTTCGCCCTCGATGCCCAGGTAGGTTTCCTGTTGGCCGGCAAAACTAGAAACCTCGCCATCCTCGGCAGTAGCACTGGAGCGGACCGCCACTGGCCCAGCCCCCAGAGCGCGATAAGCGGCGATAACGGCCGCCTCGTCAAGTTGGCCACGACGGTACGCTTCGGTGGTCAGGCAGAAGCCTGGCGGGACAGGAAGCCCTGCTCGCAGCATCAGCCCCAGGCTCAAGGCTTTACCACCGACTAGAGGTAAATCATCGGGGCCAATCGCGTCCAGAGAGATAAGATCGCTCATCAAGTCAATCTGCCGTTTTGAGCAGGGAGCGTCAATAGGAGCAAGAGGAAGAATCTGGCCGGAGCGGTCGATTCTGTGGTCGATCCAGCGGTCGATCCAGCGGTCGATCGGTTTTCGTAGCCAACGGTGCGAACCTGTACACCCTTGTGGGGTGTCTAGCAGATGGTCGCCCGTGGTCCCCCTTCAATCTGGAGTCTGAACCGTGCGTTACCGTTGCACCCTCTTCACCCAGTCGTTCGATGCTCAACGTGTGGCCGTCGTGGGCAGCGAACCGTGTCAGTCCGAGCCGGTCGCCGCGATCACCGTTCGAGGTCGCTGTCTACGGCAGGCAGCCGCTCGCGCTTATGTCGTCGCTGTGGGCCGACATCGCGCCACGCTGCTGGTACAGCAGGGACACCCTCGACCCGAAATAGCCGCACTAGAAGCCAGCCCACATGCCGTGGCCGCAGGCTTGCGACGCACTCTGAGCCGTTGGGGCGAAATGTATGTCCTGGATAACGCTAACGAAGCCTGGTTTATCAAAGTCGAACCGCTAGCCTCCCCTCTGCCCCAACGCTCCACCCGTCACCGCTTCCGCTCGGCTCAATCTCCCTCTCCCAACTAACTGCCTAACTGCCGCTGGTCGAATTTCCTACAATTGCGACAATCCCTCTGAGTGAGACCCGCTGGGTTCAGGTTTTTGCCTGCGCTACAGCGAAGCCTTGTCCGGAGGAAACCGAATGTCCCGTGGATGGTTCACGCTGGGGCTGGCCTTATTGGCCGCTACAATGCCGCTGCGCTTGGAGGCTGAGCAGGCCGATACCCCTGCTTCGCCCGATGCTCCTGTTTCGCCTGCTGAACTGGTCGAACGTCTCAACCACATTGGTCGCGAGGGGCAGGGCAACCCCGAAGCGGCGGCCGCCTGGAAGCAGCTGACTCAGGCTGGACCCGAAGCCCTCTTGCCCATCCTGCGCGGCTTCGACCCCGAACGTGCTAAGGTGGCGGCCAACTGGTTGCGTCCAGCCTTCGACAGCCTGGCGGAGAAAGCCCTGGCCGCGAAAAAGCTGCCGACGAAAGAACTGACTGCCTTTTTGGAAGACACCACAAATAACCCAGCAGCCCGACGCCTGGCCTATGAAACCCTGCTCAAGGCTGATGCCAAGACGGCGGAAAAATACCTGCCGGGCATGCTCAACGACCCTAGCCCCGAACTCCGCCGCGATGCCGTCGCCCTGCTCATCGGGAATGCCGAGAAGTTGCTCAAGGCTGAGGAAAACGATTCAGCCAAGTTTGTATATGAGAAGGCGTTGAAAGGTGCTTGCGACCCGGATCAGGTGGAAACCATCGCCGTAGCCCTGAGTAAACTGGGCGTCAGGGTCGACCTGCAAAAGCATCTCGGCGTGGTTAGCCAATGGTATTTGGCTGCCCCGTTCGAGCATCAAAACGGCAGCGGCTGGAATGTTGCCTATCCGCCGGAAAAGGGCGTCGACCTGAAGGCGACCTACAAGGGCAAGGACAACATCGAGGTCAAATGGCTGCCCGTGGGAACCAAAGACGCCCAGGGGCTGGTGGACATCAACAAAGCCATCAAGCAGTACAAAGGGGCGATCTGCTATGCCTATGCCGAGGTGGACTCCCCGGGCGACCAAGAGATCCAATTTCGCGCCGGATGTATCAACGGGCTGAAGATTTTCGTCAATGCAGAGCAGATCTTCGCCAAAGAGGAGTATCATCACGGCATGAGCATTGATCAATACATCGTCAAAGGCAAGCTCAAGAAAGGCACGAATACCATCCTGTTGAAGGTGGCCCAAAACGAACAAAAGGAACCCTGGGCGCAACGCTGGACTTTCCAACTACGGCTGACCGATTCCGTCGGAGCCGCCATCCCCTTCAGCCAAAAGGAGGCCAAGTGATGAAGCCAATCCTGGGAATCGCCGCCTTGCTGGCGGGGCTGGGTACGCTCCACGCCGCAGAGTGGACGCAGTTTCGCGGCCCTGCGGGCAGCGGGGTCTCGCCGGAAAAGGGGCTGCCCACCAGGTGGACCAAAACCGAGGGCCTACGCTGGACCGCCGATCTACCTGGTCGCGGCTTGTCCAACCCCGTGATTGCCGGCGGCAAGGTGTATGTGACGGCTTGTTCGGGCTATCGCGAGCGTCGGCTGCATGTGTTGTGCTTCGATGAAAAGACCGGCAAGAAGCTCTGGGAGCGGCAATTGACCGCTACGGGCAGCACTGCTTGCCACCCGGTGTCGAACATGGCTGCCCCTACGCCCGTGACCGATGGCAAAGCGGTCTACGCACTGTTTGCCACCGCCGATCTAGCGGCGTTGGATGCGGAGGGCAACCTGCTGTGGTATCGCTCGCTAGTGGGCGATTACCCGGAGATCACCAACCAGGTCGGTATGGCCTCCTCGCCCGTGCTGGCCGATGGCGTGTTGTGCATTCCCATGGACAATGTCGGCGATTCGTTTCTGGCCGGCCTGGATGCCACCACGGGAAAGAATCTGTGGAGGAAGAAACGCAAAGCGCTTCTGAACTGGGTCACGCCGATCACCTTCAAGCTCGGCGAGCGTAGCGTGGTTCTTTTCCAGGGCGGCGACGTGGCCGAGGCTCTGGACATCAAGACCGGCCAACCTGTCTGGAGCTTCGCGACCCCGGGGCTTTCGACCATTCCCTCGCCCACCTACGCCGATGGCGTGCTGTATCTGACCAGTGGCCGGGGCAGCGTGATCGCTGTCAAGCCGCAAACGAACGGCAAGGGTGAAGAGTTGTTCAAAGCCGATAATGTGCTAGCTGGCTATCCTTCGCCGGTCGTCTACCAAGGCAAGCTGTACGGCCTGACCGATGTGAACGTGACCTGCACGGATCTGAAGTCCGGCACGGAACGATGGAAACAACGCGTCGAAGGCAAATTCAGTGCTACCCCCGTGATCGCCGATGGCAAGCTTTACGCCGTCAACGAGAAGGGACGCGGCTTCGTGCTGGACATCCGCGGCGACATGCCCAAGATCCTTGCCAAGAACGACATCGACGACAAAATTCAGGCGACGCCGGCTATTGCCAACGGCGCGATTTATCTGCGCTCGGATACCAAGCTGTATTGCATCGGCAAGTGAGCCGAGGAACCCGATCGGATGCTTCCTTAGGGGAGGCCGTCGCCTGATGGCTTTTTCGGTGGCGTCGACAGCC
>JBDNDE010000115.1:0-13842 GCA_046719305.1 Gemmataceae bacterium
GCATCGTTGCGGTATGGCAGGCTATCCATCATCCCCGGTGTGCCCTGGGTTCGGCCATCGCAAGGGTCGGTGACGAAGCCGGCAAACGCAATGCCGCCGCTGTCGCGAATGGCCTCGGCCGCGGCGCGCACTTGCAGGATGACTTCGTAATGACCGGTGTGATAGCCCAGGGCGATCGGCTCACCGGCCGGACCACGCACGCCGCCGGAGGTACTCAACAGGAGGATTTCGGGCCGACCGAGCAGTTCGGGGTGAAGGCCCATGCCGACATCTTGAGTCCAGCCGAACAGATCTCCCGAAGGGGCATGGCGTAGCAACTCCTCGGTCAACGGCAGCGTCCCGTTTGGCCCCGGAGCAGCGGAGACAATCTCCAGGGTGGAGGCATCGGCATCTAACAGATCAGCAAGCGTCATGGCAAGCTCACGGTTTAGCGTCAGGCGAGCAGTTAGCATACGGCCGGCGGATCGACCGGCGAAGCCAAAGCAGGCAGTTCAACTCATGCGGCGGTGTTCTTTGAGCAGGCAGCGGTCCATGACCACATGCAGACCAGCGGCGCGGGCCTGGTCGGCGGCCGCATTGTGGACGATGCCCTCTTGCATCCACACGGCTTTCGCGCCGATGGCGATGGCTTCCTGGACGATTTCCGGCACGGCATCGGGCCGACGGAAGATGTCCACCAAGTCGATCGGCTCAGGAATATCTTTCAAAGATGCGTAGACTTTCTCGCCCAGGATCGGTCCTGATGCCTGCGGATTGACCGGTATGATCCGGTAACCAGCCTGTTGCATGTAGGCGGCCACACCGTAACTGGGGCGGTCCGGTTTCTCGCTTAGGCCGACGACAGCGATGACTTTGCTACGCAGGAGCAGATCGCGGATTTCGTCGGGAGTGGCGTTGCTTAGGGGCAGTTCGCAGACCTCGTTCATCGTCGTTGCTCCACAGGGTAGATCAGGGGCCGCGGCACCACCACGCCCTGGATGCCGTCGTAAGACTCGGCCAAACTGCTCAGGTTGCCGCGTAAGAAGGCTAACAGCGCTTCAGGCGGCTGCTGGGCGAGGTAGGCCCGGGCTAGCTTGGCCATGTACTTATCATACGCCTGCTTGCTGTGGCCGTGCATCGAGCAGCGCCCAGGCAGTCGGCGGAGGTCGCCATCGAAAGCCGGGCTGATGTGATACAACTCATGAAAGATTGTCAGCAGTTTCTCCGAAAAGGGCAGACGAAGAAAGCGCGGCACACAAAAGGTCAACAGATAAAGCATCTCGAGGCCCGATACTTCGTAGCGTTGCACCCGAAACAGGGTGTGGCCCTGCCGGCGGTCGGTCGCGCCTTGGGCAAACCGCAGCGGCGTGAGCCGCGATTGCAAGCCATAGGGAGAAGTAGAACGTGCCGGAACCATCGAAATTAGCACATAATCCGGATGAATATGCGCTAGTTCGGGGCAGCGGGCCACTATGTCGCTACACAAACACGCCGCCGCCTGCGTGAAATCCAGCCAGCGGGAGGCGTTCGCCTCGTTGGCTGTGCTGAACGGCACCCGTCGCACCGGCAAGGTGTCGCGTCTCCAGCGGCGAACCGGCGGACAGGCGTTGGAGCGGCGCGTCATTACTACTCTCCCACAGATTGCTCCGGGCTTTGCCCAGCCCTCCGCATCGGAGATTGGCATCCTTAAGGTATCACCGGACGCATCCTTCACGTAGCTGTGGACGGCTCCTTAACGCAGCCGTGAATGCATCCTTGGCATCGTTCTACTGTTGAGCGCCAACCCGTTGCATCGGAGCCAATCGACCTTGGCTGGATGCCATCTGCACCAAGCTTCCCTAAACTGCCGGCATGCCCTCAGGCATCGCTACGAAGCTGGCATACCCTCGGGCATCGCTCCTGGAGATTGTATCGTGCTTGCCGAGGCCATAGACCACTACCATCGTCTACTGACACCGACATTAGCCGCTGAGTCGCACGGTCGTTTGGGGGAATTGCAACGCCAGCGGGGCTTGGCGTTCGGCGAGCGGCCTTTGGCGACGGTGTTACGGCCGCGTTTTCTCACCTTTGAGAATTATCGTTTGATCCGGCAGCGGGTGGCGATCCTATTGCAGGCATTTGGTCGTATCCACGAAGCGGCCGTGGCTGACGAGAAGTTCCGGCAACAGTTTCGGCTTACGCCCGAAGAGGACGAACTATTTCGGCTCGATCCGGGCTATCGCTGTCCTGTTCCGACCGGGCGACTCGATGCCTTTTTTGTCCAGCAGCAGGGACCAGCCGGCTTACGCTTTACAGAGTTTAACGCCGAGACCCCGGCGGCCTCGGCCTATTGCGACGAGTTGGCCGAGGTCTTTCTTGCCTTGCCGATCTTAGGGGAGTTTACTCGGCGTTATGAGGTGGTGGCCCCAGCAGCGCGACCGGGCGTACTGCATGCCTTGTTAGAGACGTATTTTGCCTGGAGCGGGGTACGAAAGCTACCGCGACTTGCCATTCTCGACTGGTTGGAAGTGCCTACCTATTCAGAGTTTGTGCTGTTCCGCGACTACTTTAGCCGGATGGGCCTGGAGGTACGGATCGGCGACGTTCGGGACTGCGAGTTTCGCAGCGGCACGTTACTGGTGGCCGATCAGCCGGTTGATTTGGTTTATAAGCGTGTATTAATCAGCGAATTGGTCGAGCGCGGCGGGATGCAGCATCCGTTGTTGCAGGCGTTACGAGCCAACGCTGTGTGCATGGTGAACCCCCTGCGCTGCAAAGCGTTGTACAAAAAGGCCAGCTTGGCGGTCCTCAGCGACGAGGCCAACGCCAGCCTGTTCACTGCCGAGCAACGAGCAGCAATCAGCGACCATATTCCCTGGACCCGGGTGGTGGAGCCACGTCGAACCGAGTACGCCGGACGGAGTGTTGATCTGCTGGAGTTTATCGCTCTGAATAAAGAGCGATTGGTTTTGAAACCTAATGATGATTATGGTGGCAAAGGGATCGTCCTTGGCTGGACAGTGGATTCCGCCCGCTGGGCAGAGGCAATCCAGACGGCATTAACTTTGCCTTATGTGGTACAAGAACGGATCGACCTACCTAGTGAGCTCTTTCCTGCATGGGATGGCCAACAACTGCACCTGGGGGAGCGGATGTTGGACACTGCTCCGTTCGTCCGCATGGGAACCCACGTCGAAGGATGCCTGACTCGTATCTCCACCGACCCGCTGTTGAATGTCTCGGCGGGCGGCGGTTCTACTGTTCCAACCTTTGTCGTCGAAGCACGCTGAACCGGTTGCATCCTGAGAGCGACGAGTGATTTTCAGGTCTGGCCAGGGAAATCCTCAATCCCGAGAATGGCCAGACCGCTTGGCGGGAGGTAGGGAAGGAACAATCGTGGTAAAACCCGGTGTTCAGACCAATTTCCCTAAAGTTGTTTCAGCCCCGGGACACCGGCACGCGGCGTGCATAAGGTTAAGGGATATTGGACGATCCCCACATGTGAGGAAGGGCGAATGCCGCAGATATTTCACCGCGCCTTCAACACCCTTGCGTTGGTGGGCATTTACAGTGCCGTCTTCCTGGTCGCAGGATTGGCCTACGCGGCCACGGTGCTAGTTCGCTCGCCATACGTCACGAACATGGGTATAACGCGCGAGCAACCCATCCCGTTTAGCCATGCCCACCATGTCAACGAACTGGGCATTGACTGTCGTTATTGCCATAACTCGGCTGAAGAGTCGGCCCATGCGGGCGTTCCGCCGACGAAGACCTGCATGAACTGCCACTCGCAGATCTGGGTCGGAGCCGACATGCTAGCCCCAGTGCGTGAGAGCTATGCGACCAACAAGCCGATCCAATGGACACGTGTCCACAAGATCGGTGAGTTTTCGTACTTCAATCACTCCGTTCACATCAAAAAAGGCATGAGTTGCGCCGTGTGTCACGGTCGCATCGACCACATGCACTTGGTGCGGCAACAAAACACGCTGTTGATGGAATGGTGCTTGGACTGCCATCGCAATCCGGAAAAGTATGTCCGGCCACGCGATCAGATCTACAACATGGATTTCAAGCCTCAGGACGCGATCCATCCCGAGACGGGTCAACCGTTCAAGGATCAGGCCGAGCTAGGGGCTTACTACGTTAAAGAGTATCAGATTCGGACCAAAGAAAGTTGTAACGCGTGCCATCGCTGACACGAGGGAAGAACCCGGCATGAAGCGTAAACCGATTGATCCCGAACTGTTGCGTGATCGGCTCGCCGCCGAACAGGGCAAACAGTATTGGCGCAGCCTCGATGAGTTGGCCGGCGATCCGGCTGTGACGGCGATGCTGCAAAGAGAATTTCCTGACGGTGCCAGCGAGTGGACCGATCCGGTTTCGCGGCGTCAGTTCCTGATGCTGATGGGAGCCTCGATCGCTCTAGCGGGTGCGACTGGCTGCCGTCCGCCGACGGGCAAGGTCATCCCGTTTGTTCGGCCACCAGAGGATAATCGCATTCCTGGTAAGGCGTTGTTCTACGCCACCGCGATGCCATTAGGCGGCTATGTAACGGGGTTGTTGGTAGAGAGCAACGAAGGCCGTCCCACGAAGATTGAAGGCAACCCACAGCATCCCATGAGTGAGGGGGGCACTTCAGCGATTCATCAGGCGGCGACTTTGGGCCTGTACGATCCCGACCGTTCCAAGGTGGTAAGTTACCGGCAACAAGTGCGGACCTGGGGCGAGGTGATCCAGGTGATTCGCCGTCGTCTCAACGGCGGCAAGGGGGAAGGGTTTGCCTTTGTCACCGACACCATCGGCTCGCCGACCTTGGCCGCTCAGATCGAAGAGTTTAAGAAGCAATACCCGGCCGCGAAATTCTACCGTCATGAGCCGGTAAACGATGACCATGCGTTGCTCGGTAGTGAATTGGCGTTTGGTCGTCGCGTGCATAGCTACGCCAAGCTGGAAAACGCTGACGTGATCGTGGCGTTACAAGCCGACTTCCTCGCCGAAGGGCCGGGACAGTTGGTCTACAGCCGGGCCTTTGGCAAGCGTCGCAAGCGGGATAATCAAGGGCGGGTCGGCGGCGAACGCGGCATGAATCGCGTCTATGCCATCGAAACCGATCTGACCGTCACCGGGGCTGTTGCCGACAACCGCTTGGCCCTGAAGCCGTCGGAGGTGGAAGCCTTTGCTTTTGCCCTGGCTGCTGAGTTGGAGCTCAAGGGGGCCGTGGCTCCCAAGCTGTCCGAAGAGGCGACCAAATACGTCAAGGCCATCGCCAAAGACCTCAAAGCTCGCAAGCCGGGTTCGTCGGCCATCTTGGTCGGCCCGAGTGTCTCGCCGGCAGTCCATGCCGTGGGGCATGCCATCAACCTTGCTTTAGGCAACGTGGGGCAAACGATCATCTACACCGAGCCGCTCTTGCCGGAGCAGCAATTAGCCGGACAGAGCATCCGCGAGTTTGCCGCTGCTCTGGAAAACGGCGAGATTGACACGGTGGTGTTTGTGGGCAGCAACCCGGCCTACAGTGGCCCGGCCGATCTCGATTTAGCCAAAGCACTCGCAGAGGAACTGAAGAAACCGGCCAGTTCGCGCAAGTCGAAGAAAGACTGGCTGGCGGTACACATGGGGCTGTATTTTGACGAGACGGCCCGATTGTGCCACTGGCACATCCCGCAGGTTCATTTCCTCGAAGATTGGAGCGATGGCGTCGGTCTGGATGGCACCGCTTGCATCATCCAACCGCTCATTGCCCCGCTGTATGACGGCAAGTCGTTGCATGACCTGATTGGCTCGTTGACCAAGAAGGGCGATGGCGACTACGATAGTCGCTCCACCTTCGAGATGGTTCGCGACCACTGGAAGAAGCTCGACGACAATGCTTGGGTTACGGCGGTTCACGACGGGTATGTGGCCAACTCGGCGGCGGCTCCGATCACCCCTACCTTGGCGGCTGATCTGTTCACGAAGGAAGGCATGAAGCCGCGATCTGGCTCCGAGAAAGGGGTAGAACTGCTCTTTGCCCCGGAACCAGGTGTCTACGATGGCCGATTCGCCAACAACGGCTGGCTGCAAGAGTGGCCGCGCCCCTTGTCTCGCCTGACCTGGGACAACGCCTTGATCATGAGTCCAGCTACGGCGGAACAATTCGGTTTGCGTACTCGGATTCGTCTACTGCGTAGTGGCGGTGAACACGGTGAACAGGCGGCCGACATGGTCAAGCTCACTGTTGGTAAGCATAGCTTGGAGGTGGCTATCTGGATCATGCCAGGCCATGCCGATGGGGCTGTCACGTTGCACCTAGGCTACGGCCGAACCCATGCGGGCAAGGTAGGGACGGGCTACGGCTTCAGCGCCTACAAGGTACGCACCAGCGATGCAGCCTGGGTGGCGGCCGGGGTCGAGATGACCAAGCTAGGCAAGGAGTACCTGCTGGCCTGCGTTCAGGGGCACCACAGCATGGAAGGCCGCGATTTGGTGCGTTCGGACACTCTGCATGCTTTTGAGCACTACGAGCAAGATGAAAAGCTCAAGGAGAAGCTCAAGAAGAAGGGGCTGAACTTCGCGACCCGGCATGACCATCTGGTCGGCTTCGAGAAAAAGGAAGGAGCTTCCCGGGCTACCCCGCTGAACCTGTATGAAAAGCAGCATCACTACACAGGCTACAAGTGGGGCATGGCAATTGACCTGTCGGCCTGCACTGGCTGTGGGGCATGTGTGGTCGCCTGTCAGGCCGAAAACAACAGCCCGGTGATTGGCAAAACCGAGGTGACCCGCGGCCGAGAGATGCACTGGATTCGCATCGACCGTTACTTCAAGACGGGCAAGCCCGACGAGCGGCCCGACGATCCGTTGGAGGTTCACTTCCAGCCGGTGATGTGCCAACACTGTGAGCAGGCTCCGTGTGAATTGGTCTGCCCCGTGGAAGCAACGGTTCACGGCGACGAAGGGACCAACGATATGGTCTACAACCGCTGTGTGGGCACCCGTTATTGCGCGAACAACTGCCCCTACAAGGTGCGACGGTTCAACTTCTTCTCCTACGCCGACTATGACACCCCCAGCATCAAGCTGGTCTACAACCCTGAGGTAACGGTACGGACACGCGGGGTGGTGGAGAAGTGTACCTTCTGCATCCAACGTATCGCCTATGCTCGCATCGAGGCAGCCAAGGAAGCAATGGACGAACTAGCCCTGCCGGTTGAGCAACGCAAACGTCGCGACACCAACGGTGAAGATGGCAAGCCGCGGCTGCACGACGGCAAAGAGATTCCGCTGATCCGCGATGGCGAAGTGCAAACCGCCTGCCAGACGGCTTGCCCTTCGGAGGCCATCGTCTTCGGCGACCTCAACGACAAGAACAGCAAGGTGGCGGCGATGTATCATTCGCCTTTGAATTACTCGTTGATGGGTGAACTGGGTACCCGCCCGCGGGTCACTTACCTGGCGGCTTTGCGGAATCCCAACCCCGAACTGACGCCCGAAAAGAATCACGAGGGTCATCACTAATGGCAACGGCAACGTCATCTGCCAAAAGAGAAGAACTTCCCGATGGTGTGATCCTCGGGCCGCAGCATAATATCCAGTCGATCACGGACAAGATCAGCGATACGGTTCAGAAGGAACCAGTTGGCTTTATGTGGCTGGCGTTGCTGGCCTTTGCCTTCATGCTGGTTAATGTCCTGCTGCTTTCGATTGCCGGACTGTTGTATTGGGGCCTAGGCGTCTGGGGTATCAACGTCCCCGTCAGCTGGGGCTTCGCTATCGTCAACTTCGTGTGGTGGATCGGTATCGGCCACGCAGGCACGTTGATCTCGGCGATTCTGTTGCTGTTGCGGCAACGATGGCGTACCAGCATCAACCGGTTCTCTGAGGCCATGACCCTCTTTGCGGTGGCTTGTGCTGGTCTGTTCCCGCTGTTGCACATGGGCCGGCCGTGGTTCTTTTACTGGCTACTGCCTTACCCCAACACTTTCGGCCTCTGGCCACAGTGGCGAAGTCCACTGGTGTGGGACGTCTTCGCGGTCAGCACCTATGCTACGGTATCGTTGCTGTTCTGGTACGTCGGTCTGGTGCCGGACTTGGCCACCATGCGGGATCGGGCCACTAGCAAATGGCAGCAGGTCATCTTCGGCATCTTGTCGCTGGGCTGGCGGAACAGCAACGCTCACTGGAATCGTTATGAAGTCACCTACGGCGTGTTGGCTGGACTGGCAACGCCCCTGGTGGTGTCAGTGCATACGGTGGTGTCGTTCGACTTCGCCGCAGGTATCGTTCCGGGTTGGCACACAACCATCTTCCCGCCTTACTTCGTTGCGGGGGCCATTTACTCGGGCTTTGCGATGGTGCTGACGCTGACTATTCCGGCTCGGTACTTCTACAAGTTGGAAGACCTAATTACCATTACCCACCTCGATTTCATGGGTCGCATCACCCTGGCGACCGGCATGATCGTCGGCTACGGCTACGCGATGGAGTTGTTCATCGCTTGGTACGGTGCCAGCAAGTTCGAGATGGGCATGATGTGGCAACGCACGATGGGGCTGATCCGCTGGGAGTACTACGCCCTGATCTTCTGCAACGTCCTGACGCCGCAGTTATTGTGGTTCAAGTTCATCCGCACCTCGCCGCTGTATCTATTCATCATCTCGATCATCGTGAACATCGGGATGTGGTTAGAACGCTATGTAATCGTTATCGGCTCGCTGTCGCGGGACAATATGCCCTCGGCGTGGGGCCGCTATGCGGGCACTCTGTGGGACTGGGGCATGTACCTGGGGACCATCGGCCTGTTCCTGTTCCTGATGGCAATCTTTGCTCGCGTGCTACCGATGATTGCCATGTTTGAAATGAAGCTACTACTGCCCGGCGCGAATCCGCACAGTCATGACGAGCATCACGGCGATTCGCACGGTGAAAAGAAGGAGGCGCACACATGAGTACGCCCGTTGCAGCCATGAAACCGTTCGGTCTGCTGGCGGAGTTTGACACTCCCGAGCAGATTCTGGCCGCGGCTCGCAAGGCTCGCGACGCCGGCTACAAGAAGATGGACGCCTACACTCCCTATCCGCTGCACGAGATGACCGATGCTTTAGGCCATCGGCATTCGCGGATCGCTTGGTTGATCTTTCTGGGTGGAATGTGCGGTGGGATTGCCGGCTTTAGCCTACAGACTTGGTGTGCCACGGTGGCCTACCGTTTCAATGTTGCCGATCGGCCGTACTACAGTTGGCCGGCCTTTATTCCGGTGACGTTTGAATGCATCATTCTGGCGGCCTCGCTAACGGCGGTCTTTGGGATGATCCTGCTCAATGGGCTGCCTCGACCGTATCACCCGTTGTTCAATGTGGATCGTTTCGCGTTGGCCAGCCAGACCAAATTTTTCTTGTGCATCGAATCGACCGACCCGAAATTCCATGCCACCGAAACCCGGCAGTTCCTGGAGTCGCTCGGTGCCCGTGACGTGCAGGAGGTGCCCGAATGACCCGTTGGAACCGTCTCTGGCTTGTGCCGCTTTTGATGCTGGCTACGGGCTGTTGGCAGAAGATGGGGGTACAACCCAGCGTCCGACCGCAACGCCCCAATGACTTCTTCGCCGATGGTCAGGGGTCACGCCCACCCGTCCCCAACACCGTCGCGCGGGGTCAATTGGCCTCCAAACTGGATACCGCGTTGTACCAGGGCCGTGATGCCAAAGGCGAACTAGTGAGCGAGTTCCCCTACCCGGTGACCAAGGAGATGCTCAAGCGCGGCGAAGTGAGCTACAAAGCCTATTGCTCCATGTGCCATGGCATGACCGGTTACGGCGATGGCCGAATCGCCAAGCGTGGTTACACGCTTCCGCCGTCGTACCATCCCGATCCGGAAGGAAAGGATCCGACGATCGGTCAATCGCGATCCTACAAGCTGCGTGGCAAAGACCTCCTGCTGATTGATGTACCAGTGGGACATATTTACGAAGTGATTGTCAAAGGCCACGGAGCCATGCCCTCGCATGGTGACATAGTGCCGCTGCATGACCGCTGGGCGATCGTGGCCTACGTGCGGGCTTTGCAGTACAGCCAGTCCTCGTTGGCCCGAGAGAAGCTCGGCAAGGAGACGACCAAGTGAGCGAGTCCACCGCCACTTATCCAGAATTGACCCGTGCCCGCAACATCGCAGCGGGGATCGGCGTGATCGGCGTGGTTTTAGCGCTGATAGGGCTGTTCCTGCCAGGTTGCGCCCCGCACTTTTTCCGCGGTTGGTTAGTTGGGTTCAATATCTTCATGGGGGCGACCACCGGTGCGTTGGTGCTCATCATGATCCAATACCTTACTGGCGGTTTGTGGGCTTTCAGCCTCCGCCGCACCTGGGAAGCGGCCACTCGGAACCTTCCGCTCATGGCAGTGTTGCTCGTGCCGATCTTGTTTGGCATGGAGTACATCTATGAGTGGGCGCGATGGGAGACGGCTCACAAGAACCCGGAGTTGATTGTCGACGGCACAATTTACCAAGGCTTGTATGTTGAGGACCACGAATACGAACATAAGTATCCTTTGCTGAATCGGAACTTTTTCCTGGTTCGGATGGTGATCTACTTCGCGATCTGGGGCACCCTGACTTACATCTTCAATAAGTGGTCGGTGCAGCTGGATCAGACCCGTGATCGCCAACTGTTGGATCAAGCCACCACCTTGGCTGGTCCGGGAATCGTGCTTCATGTGTTGGTGGTTACGTTTGCCTCGCTGGATTGGGCAATGTCGGTCGAAGCGCGGTGGTTCTCCACGATGTACGGGCCCAAGTTTGGTGTCGGCCAAATGCTCACGGCCTATTCGATTTGCTTGCTGGTGTATCTGCTGATGAGCAGTTATCGTCCGGAACTAGAGAAGCAGATCAAGGGACAGACCATGAGCGACCAGGGAACACTGCTGGGAGCGTTCAGTATGATCTGGGCCTATCTGTGCTTGATGGAATTCATGATCATCTGGATGGGTCAACTGCCCGAAGAGTTGCCCTATTTTGATGCCCGCATGATGCGCGCACCGTGGATGTACGTTGCTATTGCCCTGGCCGTACTCGGTTACGCCGCCCCGTTTTTGTTGCTCCTGAACCCACACATTAAACGGGTACGTTCGCGACTGACGGCCATCGTCTTCTTAGTCTGCTGCGTGCGAGTGCTGGATAATATCTTCCTACTGGTGCCGGGTTTCGATCAAGGGACCACCTGGGTTCCTGACTATCCGGTGTATGCTTATGTGATGTATCCGGCAGCCATTGTCGGCATTGGTGGTTTGTGGTTTGCTGGGTTCTTCTGGAACCTGGGGATGCGTTCGATGGTGCCCTCATACTCGACACAGGAGGCCTGGGATGGCAGCCCCGTCCAACAACACGCTTGAGAGCTACACGAATCCCGAGGTTCGTTATGAGCGTTCGGATATCGAATCCGACAACGTCACCTACTACAGCATCGCTTTCGTACTGCTGTTACTGACTTGCTTCGGATTGGCCTTGGCAGCTTATCCGTTCTTCTTGGGGATCTGGGAACCGAGCAAAGCGGAGGCGTTGCCCGAGACCGTTTCTCCGAAGCTGGCTGAAGTTGAACCGCGTCTCGAAGCGATCGAGGATCTCGAAGGGGCTCGGGAAGGGGGACGGCCCCGGTACAAGTGGCTGCCTCCACGAGCAGCTGAGTACTACGAGCCTCAGATGGAGTTGCTCAGCAAGGGCAAAGACGGTCGTACGCCGATCGACAAGGCTATAAATGATTTAGCGGGGAAACTCCCCGCAAACACCAAGGGCAAGACGCCTGTAACCTACGGCGCAACTCTCCCCAGCGATGGGGCAGCTGGTCGCGCCCTCACTGGGGGCCGCTGATTATGTCCTGGGTTCTCTGGACGCTTCTATGGTGCGGTGAGGGGTCACCGGGCAACAATCCGGCGGACTTACTCGCTTCCAAGGAGCGGTTCTTCCAACCTCGGATCGGCAATATAGTGTCCGGTGATCTCTCTTTTGTTGATGACACCGGAAAGCCGGTAACTTTGAACAAGTATGGTAATGATCGCCCCATTATTCTGGTGCTGGCTTATTACCGATGTCCACAGATCTGTGGCAAGACGCTTTCCGATTTGAATAAAGCTTTGCGAGGGATCGGCACCTACGATGTCGGAAGGAACCTCGATGTGGTGGTCGTCAGTTTTGATCCTAAAGAAGTGCCTGCTCAGGCTGCCGACTACAAAAAACAATATGTAGAACTGTATGTGGGTGAGTCGAAGCAACCGCGTCCCGATGCCGAGAAGGGCTTTCATTTTCTGACCGGGCAGCAGGAGCAGATTGATCAACTGATGGAGGAGACGGGCTTCTACGCGGTCTGGAATCCCCAGAAGAAGGATTACGCTCATGTTCGAGCGATCATGATCCTCTCACCTCAACGGAAGATCACGCACTACTTCACCGAAGGGGATTACTCACCGCTTTATATGTCTCAGGCATTGAACGAAGCCTTGACGGGGAAGTCCGGTTCGTTCATTCAAAACTTTTTGTTGATGTGTTATATCTACGATCCAGTCCAGGGCAAGAACTCGATGCTCGTGCTGACCATCGTAAAGATTGGCGGCATCCTAACCATCGCGACGCTTGCCGGCATTTGGTTGGGCATGTGGTGGCGTGCGACCCGCACGACGACGCCTGCTCAGGTACAAGGAGATATCCATGGGGGGATTTGACCCGCGCATCCTGCCCGAGTCGGCTTCGACTATCGCGTCCCGTATCGATGCGCTCTACTGGTACATTACAGGCGTAAGCGCCTTTGTAACCTTACTGGTTGTCGTTGGAGTTTTGTACTTCTCCATCCGATACCGCCGTACCTCGGAAGATTACTTCCCCAAACCGTTCGTTGGTTCGACGGCATTGGAACTGACTTGGAGTTTCATTCCCTTGGTTCTCGTGCTCATCATGGGCGTCTGGGGGATCGCAGTCTACGCTGACTTTTGGCGTGCCCCGGAAAATGCCACCGATGTATATGTGATCGGCAAGCAATGGATGTGGCACATCAACCACCAAGGCGGACAACGCGAGATCAATACACTGCATGTCCCGGTCGGCCGACCTATTCGTCTGGTCATGACCTCGGAAGACGTGATTCACGACTTCTACATCCCGGCCTTCCGCGTCAAGATGGACGTGGTGCCTGGTAAATACTCTCACCTGTGGTTTGAGGCCACTAAACCAGGTACATACCACTTGTTCTGTGCGGCTTATTGCGGCACCGAACACTCACGGATGATCGGGAAGGTGGTTGTGATGGAGCCGGGCGAATTTGAACAATGGCAGATGCAAAAAGCTGACCGATCGTTCGCGCTCCAGGGCCGTCAACTATTCCAAAAGCTGCAATGTGTCACCTGTCACCATCCGGAGGCTGGTAATAAAGCCCCAATTCTGGAAGGGCTATACGGCAAGCGGGTGGCTCTGGAAAATGGAAGCACTGTGTTGGCCGACGAAGCCTATATTCGCGAGTCGATTCTGTATCCTGCCAAGAAGGTGCGAGCAGGCTACCGAGCGATTATGCCGACGTATGACAAGCAAGTGACTGAGGAAGAATTGATGAAAGTAGTGGCTTTCATCAAGGGGTTGAAGCCGGGAGGAACTCCGCCTATGCTGCAACAGTCCGAGGCTCCTGCTGTCGACGACACCAGGATGCAACCGGAGAAAGCACCAGAAAAGACACCGGAAAAGAAAAATTAACTTCGTCCGCCCATGGGGTTCTGCTATGTCGATGACTATTGAGCCGAAAGCGGTTCGTCTTGATACGGCCGCGAACGATCGCCCGGATTACTTAAATGCGGACTACAGCATCCTCTCCTGGTTGCTGACCTTGGATCACAAACGGATCGCGATTCTCTACCTGATCTCGATCTCGGT
>JBDNDE010000116.1:0-13760 GCA_046719305.1 Gemmataceae bacterium
AGTCCGGGTAGGCACGGCGATCACCGCCGAGTTGGGCTTCGCCTATGAGGTGGACAAGGCTGGCCAACTCATCAAGAGGCAAACCTTGCCGTTGCAAGTCAAGAGTGAGGAGTTACCGTTACCTCCGGGGATTGGAGGTCCGGCGCTCAACGATTAACCCCATCAGCAAAACGGCTAGCAAGCGAGGGGACCGGTGGCCAAGAGGCTACCGGTCTTTCTTTGTGTCTGTAGATGATGAAAAGGAAAGGAGAGCGTTCAAAAAAATCGTGATTAGATCTTGTCACCATGGGAGGTCGAAGTTACGAGGAGATTGTGTTAAGGAGGAATATGAGAAGCAGCGAGCATGCATGCTTTGTAAACTCTTCAACCTCCCCTATACTTTCGTTCATGCTTCGCAAACCCTTCAACCTGCCCCAAACTTTTCTACCCTTATTTCGCCCCACCTGGCTCTTGATAGAATCTATACAAAAATTTTTACACGATCGCACGGAAGCAACCTTCTGCTCTGGCGCTCTGTGTTCCTGGATTCCTCTTACTGGTAGGTGTTGTTGGTTGCCGTGCAACGAATCCCGTGTTCGCAAGCGGCAACGGGAGCGTCGCCAACAGATCACACCTCACCCCTCATTCCGGCCGGATACTCTTTCTCCGGCCGGTTTTTCATTCGCTGTCTTGCGTACGGCTTGAGGACACGTCACGTTCGCTCGGGTCCGCTGCGCCGTCTTTCGGACTGACCCGCACGGGCACGCGAAACGTCGTATGGCAACGGTTGCAACTGTCCGTTAATCGGCTCATCGCTCGGGTCGCCGCCGTATAATCCCGGGTGCCAGCCGCTCGGGCCAGTTCTGCCGCTTCGCCCCGCATGGCCATGGCCAATTTCATCCAGATATCGCGACCAGAGTTACGCGGTGGCCTCAGTAGCAACAGGTTGCCGGTCTCGGCGACCAGAATCGCTTGGCCGCGAGCGAAAACCCAGGTGTCCAGATCGGTAGGCCGCTCACGCAACAGCTTGGCCAAGCTGCGATAGTTGGCGTGTGCTAGCCCCTCCATGAGCAGCCGTGTTTCGCCGACCACCTCAAATTTGGGCGTAAACGCTGGTGCAGAAGCCGGATTAGGTTGGGTCGGCCGCGGTGCTGAGCCAGGAGTCGGAGTCGGTCGCTGTGCTGAACCGGGCGTCATTAGCAACAGCAGGGCCAACACGGCAGTAGTGGCCAGACGTTTCATGTTCCACCCTCAGGATGGGGGGGTAATTGAATCTGCACCTCATCTCCCACAACACGCACGGGATAATGGCCGATTCGGATGCGAGGATTGTCGGCCCAGGATCCATCCTCCAGGCGGAAACGCCAGGCGTGCCAGGGACAGGTGACGATGCCGTCCTGAACATGACCGCCAGCCAACGATGCGCCCATATGGGGGCACATGTCATCAATGGCTTGAACGTGATCGCCGCAGCGAAACACCGCGATGAGTTTACCGTCAACCGAGACGGTCTTGCCCTCGTGGTCGCGCAGATCCGCTAGATGACAGAGGAACTTGAAGTCGTTCATGATGTGCAATAGCCCCTGAGACCTGAGACGACCAGTTTAAGACTATTCTAGGCAGGAACGGCTCGATCTCCATCTGGCTGGAGTTTCGGCTGCGTACACCATGAAAAAAGCGCAAACACTCGAACGATCGAATACTGTTGTAACGTCCGTATAATAACAGAAGATATTGTCCGCCCTCGGGCCGGTGTCATGGCAAGTATGGAAACCCAACTTCGAGCGTCGAACCCCGCTCCCTCGCGTTGCCGAGTGGCCCGTGGGCAGGAGATGTCGCGCTTCGAGAGCGAGTTGGCTCGACTGTTGCACAAACGTCTGTTTCTTGCCACGGCACTCGCGCTGGTGCCGGGCTTGCTGTTTTTTCTGCGCGATCTGATTCAACCGCAAGAACGCTTACTGCAAGGATCGTTCGACACCCTGCTACGCGGCATCTTGACACTGATCGAGGTGGCCTTGCTGGTGGTACTGTGGCGCTGGAGCGATTGGTCGCTCTGCCAACTACGCCGCCTGGAAATTGCTCTGGTCAGCATCTTGGTGTTCTTTTTCGCCCTACTGCAATGGAGCATGTTTCTCAACCACCCGCTGTTCCAGTTGGCCGAGAAAGACACCGAAGGGTTACAGATTATTCGGCTGTGGATCGACAGCAGCGCGGTACGATGGTTCTTCCTCATCGTGATTTATGGCGTGCTGATTCCCAACACCTGGCAACGCTGTTTGTTGGTCACGGGGTTGATTGCCCTGGTGCCGATTGTGCTGATCCTGGTTGGCTCGTGGTGCTATGAGCGAGTAAGCGGGGATCTGTTCTACGGGCTGCTCGACCTGCTCATTCTGCTAGGCACCGGTATGATGGTGGCAGTATTCGGTTCATATCGCATCGGCGTGCTACAACAGCAGGCATTTCAAGCTCAGCAACTCGGTCAATACCGCCTCAAGCGACGCATCGGCTCCGGTGGCATGGGCGAAGTCTACGAGGCCGAGCATATCCTGCTGCGGCGGCGTTGTGCGATCAAGCTGATACGCCCGGAGCAGACGCAAGACCTAGCCGTGCTGGAACGATTCGAGCGTGAAGTGCAGGCGATGGCTGGACTGAACCACCCGAACAATGTCGAGGTGTTTGATTATGGCCAATCAGACGATGGGACGTTTTACTATGTGATGGAATATCTCGAAGGCTTGACGCTGGAAGAACTGGTTAGCCGTTTCGGGCCGTTGCCGCCAGCACGGGTGATCCATCTGCTGCGCCAGGTGTGTCGAGCGCTACGCGAAGCGCACGGCGTTGGCCTGCTGCACCGCGACATCAAACCCAGCAACATCATCGTTTGCACCCAGGGCGGCGAGTTCGACGTGATCAAGCTGCTCGATTTTGGCCTGGTCCAATCCATCGGTACCGAAACCGACAGCCGTCTGACGATCAAAGGCATGATCCTCGGGTCGCCGCTGTTCATGTCCCCCGAGCAGGCCGCCGGACGCAACGATCTGACGCCCGCGGCAGACATTTATGCCGTCGGCGGGGTGGGCTACTTCCTCTTGACAGGGCATCCGCCCTTCGAGCGTGAAACGGCAATGGAGTTGATGCTGGCCCATGCCTACGAGCCGGTGCCGCCCCCTTCGACCTATGTGCCTGGACTGCCCGAAGACCTGCAACAGCTAATCGTGCGCTGCCTAGCTAAGAAGCCCGCTGACCGCTTCCCGATGATTTCGATCCTCGAAGCCGAACTTCTCAAGTGCAGTTCAGCTGGCCAATGGAGCGAGGAGCAGGCCCAGCAATGGTGGCAGGAGTATGGGCCTAAGGTGGCAACGGCCCCGGCGAATCCAACGAGCGAAGTGATCTACCCGACGATTGCTCTACGTTAGGACAACCGAAGCGTTTTTTTACTACAGGGAGCCAAACCCAGCGCCCGATGAGCGATCAGGGCAGCTAGCGACGGTGTTCGAATGAATACCGAAACAATCGGTTGTATCTTGTTTTCCTCTCAAAATTTACAAACGCTTGACGAGGGGGCCGGTGGAATCCCGTACTCCATTGGCATTGCATATGCATGAGTCCGACGATATGTCGCCTCGGAAGACGGTCCCGCGGCTTCGACGGGCCATTCCCGCTATTCTGAGACTCCCTATGTCTGCTGTTGCCATCTCACCTACCGACCCCGCTGCTTTGCCTGCGGGCCCGATCGTCCTGCGAGCTATGCGTCCGGCCCTGAATGATCTCCGTTTCAAAGGGGAAGCCGACGTTCTGCCTTCTGAAAACGGAGCGCGGTTGTGTCTGGGACGCTACGAACTCACCCGTCTCGAATGCACCCCCTTGGATCTTCCGTTCCTGGCTCGGCTGTTCCACGATTTGCGAATTGTCGAGGCCCGACGCTTGCTGACTCGGCGTCTTCAGGCCAGACAAAATAAGCTCGATTAAGTTTTCCGGCTCTTGCGTCGATTACCTTTCCAGAGCAGGATGCAGACCGGCTCAGGAGAGCCTTCGATGATCGAGTCTCATTTTGGCCTAGGCCGCCGACCGTTTTTTCTTCACC
This sequence comes from Gemmataceae bacterium, assembly GCA_046719305.1. Classification (GTDB taxonomy): domain Bacteria; phylum Planctomycetota; class Planctomycetia; order Gemmatales; family Gemmataceae; genus RGDT01. The sequence continues at coordinate 4,064 of JBDNDE010000116.1, forward strand.
CCGAAGATGCTCCTTATGCAGGCACGTCGTTCGAGCTATGTCGTACGACTACCCTGGAGGCGTTGCAATCCGGCGAGAGCTTGGTAGTGATCTGCGGCTCGCCGGGCGTTGGCAAATCCGTGTTAGCACGCGTCCTATCACAGCATCTGGAGGGCCACATCGCCTATGTGGCCACGACGGTCAATGACCGGGCCGCGTTGTTGCAGGCCATTCTGTATGACCTGGGGCTTGCATATCTTGGCCAACCTGAGCGGGAATTGCGGCTGACCCTGGTTGATCATCTGCTTGGCGAGTTGGCTGCCGGTCGGCGGACGGTGGTACTGATCGATGAGGCGCACACCTTGCAACTCGAACTTCTCGAAGAGGTGCGGACGCTACTAAACCTCGAAGGGGCGTTGCAAATCGTCCTGTTCGCTCAACCGCCGCTCCTCGACCTATTACCTCGCCCCGAACTGGTAGGGTTGCGGCAACGGATCGCTCATTTGCTTACTCTGGAGCCGCTCCAACTCGATGAAGCTGCCGATTATGTGTTGCATCACTTGCGGCAGGCTGGTGCCAATCCGAACCTGATCGGCAGCGAAGCACTGGAGGTTGTAGTGCGGGCCTGCGAAGGATGCCCCCGGCGTCTCAACCAAGCCATGACCCGGGCGCTGCGGCTGACGGCTCAGGCTGGGGCCCAAGAAATCGAAGTTGAGGTAATGCTGGACGTGTTGAGCAGTTTGGGGTGGAATGGGCCAACCCCTCGCCCACCGGCCGCCGAATCCACCTATCGCCTGTTTGCCCCGGCCCACCGCGCCTGAGAGGAAATCTCCGATGAGTAAGGTTTTTGATGCGTTGCGTCGCAACGGTGTTGCGGTTTCTTCGGTCCAGGCGTCTGCCTCGCCGACCCTCTGCCCCGCTACACCTCTCAGCGAGGAACCTGCCTTCATTGAACTTGGGCCGAAACGCCAGATCATTGCGGCTTCTCCAGCCGTCTTGGCCGGCCAACCCGGCAAAGTCACCCGGCCGCTGGAAGAGACGCCCGCTGCGAAGCTGCCTGGCGTAACTGCATCGGCTCCAGCCAGTCCTGCACCTATCTTGCGTCGGCCGCGTCTGGCTCCCGAATTGCTTGCCTATCACAGTCCGGAACATCCGGCGGTAGCTCGCTATGCCGAATTATTGTCGGGCATGCGTGAGGCGGCTAGTGTGAAGAAACCAGCACAGAAGGCAATTCTGTCGTTGTTTCCAGTTCGTGGGGAGATCGGTTGCACCACGGTGCTACTAAATCTGGCGATCGTGGCCGCTCGCCAAGGACAGCGCACTATGGTACTGGAGGCCAACGCCAAGGCTCCCGCTCTGACCAAGCGGCTCGGTGTAAACTCGGCACCGGGGCTGATGGAACTACTCGCCGGGGAGGTGTCCTTCGATCAGGCCGTGCAAACGACCGATCAAGATCGTCTCTATGTTCTGACTGTCGGTCATCAGGGTCCACTTTTGGCCGACGTGCAAACCCTACATGATTTGCTTGCACAGATGCGGACCCAATATGATCTGGTGTTGATTGACGGTCCACGCTGGGATGCTAAGCCCGTGGCGCTGGCGTTGGCCCATGCCTCGGATGCCGTTTTCCTGGTGGTGCCTACCAGTGAGGCCGACGCACCTCCGGCCTCCGATTGGCTGCGGACCCTACCGCAACAGGGGATTCGGTTAGCCGGAACGATCCTGACCGCGTGCTAGGGCCAGCTCGGTTTAACACCGTTTCTGATTGATTTAGCCCACAGAACAGGGAAAAAGCCCCTCCCTGTTCGCCTGTATGCCTGCTATCATGAGAAAAAGCCCTAATCTGGCCCCTACTCATGATGAGGAGCATCCAGCGCGTCATGGAGAACGCTACGATCGTCGTTCGCGGTGCGCGCGAACACAATCTCCGCAACGTCGATCTCGAAATCCCCCGCAATCAACTCGTCGTCTTTAGCGGTGTCTCCGGTTCGGGTAAAAGCTCGCTAGCCTTCGACACCCTCTATGCCGAAGGCCAACGCCGTTATGTCGAGTCGCTCTCCAGTTATGCTCGGCAGTTCATGGGCCAGATGCAGAAGCCCGATGTGGACTACCTGGGCGGGCTGTCGCCGGCGATCTCGATTCAGCAAAAAACTGCCGGTCGCAATCCTCGTAGCACCGTCGGCACTATTACCGAGATCTACGACTACTTGCGGGTCTTGTATGCCCGGGTCGGCCAGGGTCACTGCCCCCAGTGCGGCCAACGCATCACTGCCCAAACACCCGAGCAGATCGTCGAACGCCTCTTGGCTATGCCGGCCAACACGCGTTTTCTGGTGCTCGCGCCAGTGATTCGCGGCCAGAAAGGCGAGTACAAAGACTTATTTGCCGACATGCTACGGCGTGGCTTCGTTCGGGCACGGGTGGATGGCCAGGTAGTCAAGCTTACCGACGACCTGAAGCTCGATCGCAAAATCAAGCATACTATCGAAATCGTCATCGACCGCTTAAAAAACGAGGCCGCCTGCCGCGCTCGCATAGCCGAGGCTGTCGAGCAAGCCCTGAGCCTAGGCGAAGGCTCGCTGATCGTGGCCGTTGAACCTCCCGAAGGCGTCGAGGCGGACGCCTCCCCCTATGATACCCTGTACTCGGCTCGCTACGCCTGTACGGCTTGCAACCTCAGCTACGAGCCTCCCACGCCGCAGTTGTTCAGCTTCAACAGTCCGCATGGCATGTGCCGTGAGTGCGACGGACTGGGCGAGCGATTTCATTTTGATCCAGAGTTGCTGATTCCTGACCCGTCCAAGAGCTTTTTTCACGGTGCCATTCCCCTGGTCGGCGCGTTCAAAGAAATGGGCCGCTGGCGCAAACATATTTACGAAGGCGTGGCCAAAACGCTCGGCATCGACCTGAAGCAGCCTTGGCACCAGCTGCCCCGGCAACATCAAGAGTGGCTGCTCTACGGCAGCGGTGACACTCACATTACCTGGGAATGGAAACAACGCCAGGGCGTCTGGAAGCACGGCGGCAAGTGGGGCGGCATTATCCCGGACCTGATGGCGCAGTTTAAGAAAACCGCCGCCGGGCCGCGTCGCCTGCAATTGGAAAAGTACATGCGGGTGATGCGCTGCCCGGCCTGCGAAGGCAAACGGCTCAATGCCCAGGCCCGGGCCGTGCGGGTGGGTGGCAAAACCCTCGTCGAACTCTGCGCTATGCCCGTAGGCGAGTTGGGCCAATGGCTAGCCCCCGGCGGCCCGCTGGAATCAGCTTTGTCGCCCGTCGAACGCACCATTGCTACTGAGGTTCTCAAAGAGCTACGAGGTCGGGTCGGCTTTCTGCTCAACGTGGGGCTGGATTATCTCTCGCTGGATCGCAGTGCCCCGACGCTCTCAGGCGGCGAGGCTCAACGCATTCGTCTGGCCGGGCAAATCGGCTGTGGCCTGGTAGGCGTGCTGTACATCCTCGACGAGCCGAGCATCGGCTTGCATCCGCGTGACAATGAACGCTTGCTGCGCTCGCTGGAGAACCTGCGCGACCTGGGCAACACGGTCCTGGTTGTCGAACATGACGAAGACACCCTCCGCCGGGCCGACTTCCTCGTCGATTTCGGACCCGGTCCCGGCGTACGCGGCGGTCACGTCGTCGCCAGCGGACGCTATGACGAGATTCTCCGTAGTGACGCCTCGCTCACCGCAGCTTATCTGTCTGGCCGCAAATCTATCGCCATTCCCAAAAAACGCCGAGCGCCCAACGGCCGTAAACTGACTATCGTCGGGGCACGACACAACAATTTGCGCAACCTAACGGTGGAGATTCCGCTAGGGGTGTTTGTGTGCGTCACAGGAGTCAGTGGTTCGGGCAAGTCGTCGCTGATCAACGACATCCTCCGCGAAGGGTTACGTCAACAGCTGCAGCGCGACGCCCGCCGTGACGACAACGACGAAGACGACAACACCTGTCACGTCGTCGGAGCGCACGACCGCATCGACGGCGTCGAACACCTCGACAAAGTCATCGACATCGACCAGACCCCCATTGGCCGCACCCCGCGTTCCAACCCGGCGACCTACATCAAGGTGTTCGATGAGATCCGCGCGTTGTTCGCCACCCTCACCGAGTCGAAGATACGCGGCTACGCGCCGGGTCGCTTCAGTTTCAACCGCCCGGGTGGCCGCTGCGAAGCCTGCGAGGGCAACGGCTCCAATCGCCTAGAGATGGACTTTCTGGCTGATGTGTGGGTGACGTGCCCCGTGTGCGAAGGCAAACGCTTCAACCGCGAGACGTTGCAGGTACGTTACAAGGGCAAGAGCATACACGATGTGTTGGAAATGGACGTACAAGAAGCGCTGGATCACTTCCAAAACGTCCCCAAGATTCGCTCCATGCTCCAGACCCTCCACGATGTCGGCCTGGATTACGTCAAGCTCGGCCAACCCGCGCCGACACTCTCCGGGGGCGAAGCGCAGCGCGTCAAACTCGCCCGCGAACTGTGCCGCCGTAGTACCGGCCGCACCCTGTACATTCTCGACGAGCCGACCACGGGCTTGCACTTCGACGACATTGCCAAGCTGCTCCACGTGCTGCATGGCTTCGTCGAGGCAGGCAATAGCGTCGTGGTCATCGAGCATAATCTGGACGTGATCAAAACGGCCGACTGGCTAATCGACCTAGGCCCCGAGGGAGGCACACGCGGTGGCGAACTGGTCGCCCAAGGCACGCCCGAAACGGTGGCTGCTTGCCAGCGCAGCTTCACGGGTCAAGCGTTGCGGCCTGTTTTGCAACCACGTCTGCCTGCCAAGATCAAGAAGACCGCTAGGAAGCCAACCAACTCCACCAAGCCGACCCTCCAAGAGCATCGGCCGCTAGTAATTCAGGGAGCCTGTCAACACAATTTGAAAAATGTGGATGTCGAGTTGCCGCGCGGCCAGATGAGCGTCTGCTGTGGGCCGAGTGGTTCGGGCAAGTCGTCGCTAGCGCTGGATACTCTCTACGCCGAAGGCCAACGCCGTTACATCGAGTCGCTCTCGGCATATGCTCGGCAGTTTCTCGGCCAGATGCAAAAACCGCGTGTTCGCCAGGTCAGCGGGTTGTCACCGGCCATCGCCATCGAGCAGAAAAGCGCGGCGCGTAGTCCGCGTAGCACGGTAGGAACCATCACGGAGATTCATGATTACCTGCGTGTATTGTATGCTCGGCTGGCGATTCCTTATTGCCCCAAATGCCATATTCCGGTGGGGACTTCGACCACCGACGAGATCATCGACCGCCTACTAAGCCTGCCCGAAGGCACGAAACTCTACCTGCTCGCGCCGCTGGAACGCAAAGGCCAAGAAAAGTACGATACGCTCCTCGACGACGCCCGCAAGGCCGGCTATGTCCGCGTGCGGATCAACGGTACCTCCTACGCCATCGACGAAGCGCCCAACATCGACCATCGCCGCAAACACAAGGTCGAAGTAGTGGTCGATCGTGTGATCGTCCGGGCCAACCAGCGCGGCCGCATCGCCGAGAGTGTCGAGAAAGCGCTGGACCTAGGTAAAGGGGTGATCCACGTCGCCCAGGTGGACGACAGCCGCAAAGAACCCGATTGGCCCGTGAGCCGCTTCAGCCAGCACTTCGCGTGCGAATCGTGTGGCCGGGGCTTCGAGCCGCTCAGTCCGCATCATTTTTCGTTCAATGCACCGTTGGGCTGGTGCCCAGCCTGCGAGGGGCTAGGAGTACAACAGGGAGCCAGCCAATCGCTGGTGCTGCGCGATCCGCGTCTGAGCCTCCGCCAAGGGGCCATCGCTGCTTGGCCGGATTTAGCTGACAATCCCGACTTCGCCCGGTTCGCTTTGTCGTTGGCCCACCACCTGGGCCTGTCGCTGGACACCCCCTTTGACCAACTCGATGCCGCCCAGCAACGCGCCTTGCTCCAAGGCACCGGCGATGCCTGGATTCCCCTGGTTGAGGACCACGGCGTCACCTTTCAATACAAGGGCGTTTTCCCCGCTGTCGATGAAGCCACTCGGGTGAGCATGGCCTATCGGCAACGGCTAGATGACCTGGTGACCGAAGTAGCCTGTAGCACCTGCCACGGCTCGCGTTTGAAGCCCGAGGCGTCAGCGGCCCGGCTATCCCTGGGGGAGCGATCGTTTAGCATCCAAGAGTTGTGCGCCCTGCCCCTGGGTCAGACGCTGCAACTCTTCGAGGCGTTTACGCCCACGCCGGCTCAGCAACAAATCGCCGGCGAACTGCTGCGTGAAGTACGCAATCGTCTGCGTTTTCTCGTCGAGGTAGGCCTGGACTACCTGACCCTGGATCGCGGCGGGCCGACGCTCTCTGGCGGCGAATCGCAGCGTATCCGCCTGGCCAGCCAGGTCGGCAGCGGACTAACCGGCGTGCTGTACGTGCTTGATGAGCCGACCATCGGGTTGCATCCACGGGACAATGATCGGCTGTTGCGGGCGTTGCAAAAGCTGCGCGACCTAGGCAACACGTTGGTACTCGTCGAACACGATCGCGAAGTCATCGCGGCAGCTGATTATTTGCTTGATTTTGGGCCTGGAGCGGGCGACCAGGGCGGTACGATCACGGCCCGCGGTACGCCAGCACAGATTCAAAGAAGTAAACACTCCCTCACTGGTCAATATCTCAGCGGCAAAAAAGCGATTCCCGTGCCGACCAATCGCCGCCTGCTCGACGACAACGGCCCCCAGCTGCTGGTACGCGGCGCACGACAAAACAACCTAAGGCGTATCGATGTTGCTTTTCCACTGGGAGCGTTCATTGCAGTTACTGGAGTGAGCGGCTCGGGCAAATCGTCGCTGGTCAACGAGGTGCTGTACACAACGCTGGCCCGTCGGCTGCATCGCGCTCGGCTGCCCGTAGCCGCCCACGACGACATCCTCGGCCTGGATCTGGTTGACAAGGTCATCAATGTCGATCAGAACCCGATTGGCAACACCCCATCGAGCAACCCGGCCACCTATACTGGGGTGTTTGATCTGATCCGCGAACTGTTCGCGCGGCAGCCGTTGGCCAAGGTGCGTGGCTACCAGCCCAAACGCTTCAGTTTCAACAAGCCGGGCGGCCGCTGCGAGGCCTGCGAGGGCAACGGGCAGAAACGCATCGAGATGCACTTTTTACCCGATGTGTGGGTCGATTGCGATGTCTGCCAGGGCAAACGCTACAACCCTGAGACCCTACAGGTTCTCTACAAGGGCAAGTCGATCAACGATGTGCTCAACATGCGCATCAGCGAAGCGCTTGTACATTTTGCTGCCGTGCCTCAAATCCGCGCCATCCTGCAAACGCTGGCCGATGTCGGCCTGGGCTACCTCTCGCTGGGTCAGGCCGCCCCCACGCTCTCCGGGGGCGAGGCCCAACGCGTCAAGCTGGCCGCCGAACTGGCCCGTCCTAGCACTGGCCGAACCGTCTACCTTCTTGATGAGCCGACCACCGGCTTGCATTTCGATGACATCGCAAAACTGTTAGAAGTGCTGAATCGGCTGGTCGATCTGGGCAACACCGTCATCGTCGTTGAGCATAACCTGGATGTGATCAAAACCGCCGACTGGGTTATCGACATGGGGCCCGAGGCCGGTCCGAATGGCGGCACGGTGGTGGTAGCTGGTACGCCCGAGGCCGTTGTTGCCGCCTGGAAAGCCGGTGCCCCCTCGCACACTGCTGCCGCCCTGGCTCCAGTGTTGGCCGCCGGACCCTTTGCCGCTCGCGTCCGCTTCAACCCGCTGGCCACGCTGCAAACTGAGGGGCTAGACTTGCCCGACCAAGCCGACACCGCCGCTGCCCTGCCCTGGGAAACTGACGGGCGACGCTGGCATACCGTGGACCGCGTTAGCCATCAAGGCAAGCCGTGCCGCTGGGAGGGGGCAATCTTGACCTGGCTGGACGAACGCATCCACGAACTCGGCAACTTTGCTCCCACCAACTGGAACGAACGCACCATCGTCGAAATCTCTGGTCCGGTCAAATCCCAGGGCTGGTTCCTCCACGCTATGACCGGCCAAGAATGGCTGGTGCGTCTGGTCTTCCGTGTCGGCCGAAACGCTTTCAAGGAAGCCGATTTGGTAGAGTCGCTGGGGATCAAGTCGCTTAACGATTCTTCGCATCTGAAATTGCCGATCTATTCCCCTGAACCGCGGGTCTGGATTACCCAAAGCAAGGGGCCATGGGCCTCGGTCACTGTGCAGGTCCACAAGCTTAGCGAGATCGACACGCCGGCGTTTCGCGCTTTTTTGAAAAAAGCCGCCGAATCGTTCCTCGCGGTGGTCGGGCGGATGGCGCACTCGCCCGAGGATCTGATGCCCTGGAAACGCCTGGGCGAGAAGTGGCACCTGGGCGACAAAGGGTTCCCTGTGGGCCAAAAAGTCCGCTGGGACCGCGAAGCCCTGCCGCGTCTGCTGGAGTTGCTACGCACCATCGAGCCGGCACTTGCAGTGCAGTGGGATCAACGCGCACACATCACGGTTCGCGTGCCGGGCGTCTCACGTGGCTGGGCCTTGATCAAAACCAAGCAAAGCGACGCCCTCGAAGCTCGCTTCTTGGGCAAACGCGGCCAATTCAACCTCACACGCCTCGAGGGACTAGGAGCCGAGGCCGACCTGGACGACAAGCAGAGCGGCACCACGCTGACGTTGCGTTTCACGCAGCCGCCTAGCGGCACCGCGGTGACCAAACTGCGTACGCTGCTAACTGAGCAGCTGCACGGCTTCCGGGAAACCTTCGGCCACCTACCCGACACCAACGAAGAGGACGCCTTGGCGGGACACTAGGCCGCTCGGCGGTTCGTTGTAGCTTTTACGGAAGAGGTTGCCGTTTGCAGATCATGCCGTCGCATCGGCAGAAACGGTCGTTCGATCCGGTTCAGCGTCCCTCGAACAAAGCCCAGGTACCCAGACCGTAGAAGGTGTATTCCACGTCGTAGCCCTCATCCCACAGGCCGCCGTGGAACCCCCCCGGGGGATGCTCGACTTCATCGACATAGTTCAATACTTTTTGGGCATCCAGGCGAGCTAACGCCCCTAACTCTGCTAGCGTCCAGCTGCCCGTAAACGTCGATAACAGATCGGCCAAGGGCACCCGGCCGTTAGCCCGCAGGCCGCCCTCGTCGCTGGGCATCTCGGCGAGAAACTCAATTACCCCCTGGCGTACCTCCTCGGGCATAGGCCCCAGGCGCGGCTCCAGCACCTTCAACACACCGACGCCCGCCGCCGTGGGATTGGTGCCGGCCCGGCGCATGGCGGCCATTTCGACGAAGCCGCCATCTTCGCGCCGCCGGGACAGGACGAAGTCGCGTAGGCGTTCGGGTTGGGGTAGTTCACGGCCCAGCACCTCGTAGCACAGGGCAACGAGAAACGAGTGATAAGTACTACCAGAGGTGCCGCCGGGGCCTTTGGCATAGCCACCGTCCGTGGTGCGAAAGCTTTCCAGGGTAGTGGCAACGCGGTCGGGCCAGTCAGCCGGAGCATCACTCAAGACATCTTCACCTGTGACAGTTTGAATGAGTAAGCATGCATAAAGCAAGGAAAAGAAATCGACAACGGCTGCCTCGCGGGCCAGGCTGTTACGCAAAAACCGCGCAGCGCGATCGCTAGTCGCTTCGTCCAACGCCTCCAATACCGCCAGTCCACGCAGGGCAAAACCGGTGTAATACAGGTCGCTGCCCCCCTCCCGGCCGGAGAAGCCTCCATCGGGGTTTTGCCGCGAACGCAAAAAATCA
>JBDNDE010000117.1:0-13750 GCA_046719305.1 Gemmataceae bacterium
GATGCGAAGCCGTCAAGGCATGAGCAACTTCCGAGAGTACTTCAACTTCGACTGGAACCGGGTGATCGACCTGCAAGATCAGACCGCCTTCAACCGCCGCTTCAACCGCTACTAAGCGAGGAGGCCAGCAGCACCAACGGCCAGGGGGCCGCGGTGCGTTGAGAAGAAGCTAAGCGAGCATTTGCGTCCCCGTCGGTCAAGCACCGGCGGGGACGCGTGCGTTTTGAAGAAAAAGGCCGTTCGACCAGGGAGCAATGAGCCGGAAGGGCCTTGGGCCGAAAAAGCGAGCAAAGTGGGAGAACAGCAAAGCATCGAGGGGCCGGGATGATTCCGGCACGGTGAATTTCGACGCTTGGGAGGAGGGATGTAGGGTGCGGGATGTTAGGAAGCAGATCGTCCGGGCGTAGGGTGAAACTTGAGCAGAGGAAGGGAACTTTGAATGAGAGGCGATCCAGTAGGAAGGGGCAGCCCGGGCTACTTACTTGTCTTCAGGGCGTTGCAAAGTTGGGTGTGTGGTCGGCCGTGAGAGCGTGGCATGGGTCTGCGGTCGTGGGAGATTCAACGCCGTCCCCGGAGCCGGGATAGCTCGGGCAGCAACGCCGCTGCCCGTCTGCCCTGAGGTAAACTTGCGTAAGGCTGCAACGAGAAGCAAAGGGATCTGCACTCGTTGTTCCGGAGATTTGGATAAGAGTTTGATGATAAAGTGATCCAACTCTTCGGGTACATCAGGTCGCAACTCCCGAACCGAGGGCGGCGGCGCTTCGCGATGTTGCACAATCTTCTGCATCAGCGAGTTGCCGCGGAACGGCGGTTGGCCCGTCAGCAGGAAATACAACACACACCCCATCGAGTAGATGTCGGCCCGAATGTCGACCAAGGTGGCGTCTTCGATCTGTTCCGGGGCAATGTAGTCGGCCGTACCAATCAGACGGCCTTTCTCGCCCTCGTGTTCGAGAACCGTCTCGCCCTCGGCTGGGATACAACGAGCTAGCCCCCAGTCGAGAATCTTGACGACCGGTTCAGGGCCTTTGCGTCCATTGGGTAGGGGCGGGTGGATGAGGAACAGATTGGCCGGTTTGATGTCGCGGTGGACCAGACCGTTGCCATGAGCGTGTTGCAAGCCCTGGGCAGCCTGGCGTGCATAATCGCAGGCTACCTCGACGGACAGGGGACCAACCAGACGAACATACCGCTCCAAGTCCATGCCCTCGACGCACTCCATAGCGAAGTAAAACAACCCCTTGGTATGGCCTGCATCAAAGGTTTTGATGATGTTCGGATGATTCAGGCGAGTGATGGCCTGGTGTTCTTGCTGGAATTGGCGTGCGAGGTCGTCGTGAGCTCCCAGGTCTTGACGCAACACTTTTAGGGCCACGACTCGGCCGCGCAGGGTGTCCCAGGCTTTGAAGACCTCGCTGACGCCGCCTTCACCCAAGCGATCCAGAACCTGATAAGGACCGATAACAATCTCGTCCCAGCGGCCCGAGAGGAAAAGCTGCATCTGATAGGGCGTGAGCCAGTCGATTTCAACCAAATAGCGAGCCAGGGATTCCGGATCAGGGTAATGAGGGAGCAAATCCCGCTGGATCTGCTCGACCTGTTCGGGGGCGAGCAGTTGCGTCCGGCGGAGGACGTTGAGAAACATGTCAGTGTCTACAAGCGTCATCGACGGGATAGTCCCAGCCTGGGGTAAGGTACGGCCAATATCATTGTAGCCCACAAACCACCCCCTGGCCGCTCATCCTGCGGAATCAACCGGCATTGCTGCCGGCGTTGATGAAGTCCTCGGCGCGACGGGCCACGGCTAGGGGAACGATTTTCTTGAATTTTCGGCCTCGGCGAACTTCTGCCCAATCACGGAGGATCACTTCAGCTAATCGGCTACGGGTACGAGCCTCGTAGTTGATGATGAGGGGGTGAATCCACTCAAAATCGACATAGCTACATTCGACGACAGCCACACTGCGGGTATGGAGCTTGCTGGGCACCTCGTTGCGTGGATCATAGATGAGCAGTTCGCCGCCGGTCATCCCCGAGCCGATTTCGTTTTCCACCGGCCCCAGGATCAAGACTCGGCCACGCGTCTGGTATTCACAGGCGTACTTGCCGGCCGCTTCAGCCACAATAGTAGCGCCGGAATTGCGGATACCCAAGCGATGGCCTGCGCGACCACCGATGAAGATGGTGCCGCCGGTGGCCCCATAACCGACGTTGTTGCCGGCCACGGATTGAATCTCCCCACCAAAGTGGGAGCGTTCGTAATCGAGAGTAACGACGACAACTCCACCGGACATCCCCTTGGCGACGCCATCCTGAGCAAAACCACAGAGTTCCAGTTCCATGCCGCTGATGCAGAAGGCACCGAAGCTCTGGCCGGCCTCGCCCTCAAAGCGGGCTTTGACCCGCTTGTGATTGGGCATCCCCTCACGGCCGTACATCTTGGCGATGAAGCCGGCCAGGGTTGCGCCGACGCTACGGTCGCTGTTGCGGATGCGGTACATCAGATCGGCATTTTGGCCCGTTTCGATGGCATCGCGAGCGGCGTCCATCAAGCGGCTATTCAGCGATCCACGCTGTTCCAAGCCGGCAGGAACGCATACACCGGTGGAGAACTGCGGATGAGACTCGTTCAGTCGGCACAAAGCCATATCCGGCTGCAAAAACTTGCTGACATCGACGAGATCGGCTCGGCCGGGAAGTCCCTTGACACGCACTAGCAGTTCGGTTCGGCCGACTATCTCACGAATGTGCCGCGCCCCCAGCGAAGCCAACAATCGCCGAGTCTCTTCGGCCAAAGCCAGCACAAAGGCGGTAGTGTGTGAAGAGTTGCCCTTGTATTCGCCCTGTCGGCCGGTGATTCCCGTGGGGCAGTTGGGGATGTGGCACGACTTGCAAACGATGCAGCCGACGGAGACCATCAACGCTTGACCCAGGCTGAATTCTTCGGCCCCCAGCAGGGCGTACTTGATGACATCCAAGCCGTTCTTAATTCCGCCGCCTACTCGCAACTTGACCGATTGCCGCAGGCCGTTGACCACCAGGGCTTGATGGGCCTCGGCCAGCCCCATTTCGCTAGGTAGGCCGCAGTGTTCCTTGCTGGAGAACATAGCCGCCCCAGTACCGCCACCGATGCCGTCCATCTCGATGAGGTCGGCACCGGCCTTGGCTACGCCCACGGCAATAGTGCCAACGTTTTCGACGGCGACCAGTTTGACGGAAACCGGCACCCCCGGCGACAGGCTTTTGAGGTCATGGATCAGTTGGGCGAGATCCTCGATCGAATAAATGTCGTGGTGCGGCGGCGGGCTGATCAGATCGTTGCCCGGCTTGCCGTAGCGGATTTCGGCGATTTCCTTAGTGACCTTTTTGCCCATCAGCTGCCCTCCCTCGCCGGGCTTGGCTCCCTGGGCCATCTTGATCTGGATCTCATCGGCATTGATGAGATATTCCGCATCGACCCCAAAGCGTCCCGAGGCGACCTGGCGGATACGGGAGCGAAGGCGGCTTCGGCGAAGGTCGCCGCCCAGGCACAATTGATCGAGATGGGCCTGGCGTTCAGCACGCACACGTTCCCAGAACGGCCCCCAGGCACGCAAAGGTATATCGTTGCGTTCGCGGGCCTCCCCTCCTTCGCCGGAGTTGCTCATGCCTCCCAGATCGTTCAACCCTGCGGCAATATCCTGATGGGCCTCCTTGGTCAAAGCACCATGGCTCATGGCCGCAGCACGGAAATGATGGGCAGCAAGGTCGCGAGCCGATTGCACCTCGGCCAAGGGGACTGGAGAGGATGGGGCCAAGGTGAACAGGTCGCGCAATACCGTCGGCGTGCGGTTGCTGACCAACTGGGTGAATGCGTTGTACTCAGCAGTCAAAGCCCGCGCGTAAGCGTCTTCACCGCCCGCTTCGCTTTCGAGACGACCCGGTTGGGGCTGGCTGGTCCGTGGTGGGCTGACGATCGGCAAGCTGGCCGCTCCCGCCATGGCGGCTTTGCGCAACGCCATGCGTACCTTGGCATTGAAGGCGTGATAGTCGCGGTTGCGACCCAGCACTGGTTGCTTCATCGCCTCGGCCTTCTTCAGGCGATACTCGGCGTCCTCGACGATTTCGTTCAGACCGATGCCGCCGATGCGTGAGGGGAAGTCACCGAGGAACTCCATGAGTTCGGGGCCAAAGCCGACCGCCTCAAAAAGTTTGGCACCACGATAGCCCTCGATCGTAGTGATGCCCATTTTAGACAAGATCTTTTTGAAGCTGTCTTCGATGGCTGCGACAATATTTTCCAGGCATTCGCGCGGGGTGAGCGACCACTCCTGGTTTGTATCCGCCTCGGTAAACGTCAGTCCGTGTCGTATCAACCGCAGCATCAAATAAGGATGCGTGGCGTCGGCTCCAAAGGCAACCAGACAAGCAACATCGTGCCCCTCTTGAATGTCGCCAGCTTGTACGACCAGAGAACAGCGGGCACGCAACCCTTGCTCGCACAGATAGTTATGCACCGCGCCTAAGGCTAACAACGACGGAATCGGCACCAAACCATCCAGAAATGCCTCTCGGTCGCTCAGACACAACACATTGTAGCCATCATGCACGGCCCGTTCGGCTTCGCTGCGCAGCCGATGCAGATTCTCTCGCAAGGCCGAGACGCCGCCGCGCAGAGGGAACACCGCCGACAACACTCGGAAGCCGAGTACCTCGTGTTTGCGTATTTCTTCCAGGGCTGAATCCGACAGCACCGGACCAGATAGCTCCATTTGCCGACAGGGCAGATCGGCCTGGCCGAGACTCTGTCGGCGAGCCTTGAGTTGCTCGTAAACCAGGGGGCTGCGACCCAAGTAGGTGGTTAGCGACATCGCGCCGCCCTCCCGATAGGGGTCGATCGGTGGGTTGGTCACCTCGGCAAAGGTCTGTTGCAGGTATTTGAACAGGGTTTGATGCTCCAGCGAGAAAATGGTCAGAACCCGATCAAACCCCATGCTCGAAAGCGGCTCCTTCTTGAGCTTGGCCATATTCTTGACGAAGACGGCCCGCTCGAAGTCCCAGCCGTGTGCTTGCAACAGATGATCGACCTCCCAGTGGCGTTGACCGAGAACCCGTTCCAGATGATCATCAATCTGGCTAGAGAAGTCGAACGATTCCGGCACGATAATCTGAGCACGGTTGATTCCTTCGAGATCTTCCCCCAGTTCGAGGCGAACCTCTTCATTGATGCGGGACATGATCTGGAAGCTATCCAACCGCTCGCCGCTGCGGGTGTCGAAAGCGATCATTTGCCCGGGTTGCAACTGGCCCGAAGCTACGAGGGTGCTGTTCTCCAGGCCAAAGACCCCTGATTCGCTGGCGATATACAACCAGCCGCGCTGATCGGAAAACCAACGCACCGGACGCAACCCCATGCGATCGACCAAGCCGGCCAAAATCTGCCCATCGGTAGCTATGATGCCTGCTGGGCCATCCCAGGCGCACAAACTGCCGTAGGCTCGGCGGTAGTACAAAAAGGTATCGACCGCCTCGCGTCCCCAGACATCCGCTTCGCTTTCCCAGACCGGCGGCACACTGAGTCGCAACGCCCGCAGCAGCGACCAATTCTTCTCCAAGATCAGATGTTCCAACCATTCATCCAGGCTGGCAGAATCGCTCATTTCAGGCGTCAGCAGGTCGATTCCGGGCAGAGGCGGCTCCAGGCCCCGCGAATACGAATGCACGGCGTTTCGATTGGTGTGAAGGGTGTTGATCTCCCCATTGTGACACGAGTACCGAAACGGTTGCGCTAGTGACCAGTTCGGATAGGTATTCGTTGAATATCTACGATGGAAGATGGCTAAGCCGCTCTCAAACCGCTCATCTGCCAAATCAAGATAAAACGCCGCTAGGTGCTGACTCGTCAGCAATCCCTTGTAGTTGACCAGTCGACCCGACAGCGAGGCGACATAGCAGTTGAGTTGTGCCTCGCGAAGGCGTTGTCGTAGTTCCAACCGGCGATGATACAACCAGCGTTCCAAGACGAGTTCGTCTGTACCTGGTTGGACGTGAAGCAGCAGCTGTTCGATGGCCGGCAGGCACTCACGGGCCTCCTCAGGGAGGATGTCCGGATTGGTAGGCACGACCCGCCAGCCCAACACCGTGACGGGACCGCCCTGCAGCGTTCGCAGCAGCAAGTCGCGGGCCGCTTCTCGCCGGGCCGGCTCGGCCTCTTGGAAGAAAACCACGCCCAGCGCTAAGCGATCGTCCGGTCCCAGGAACCGAGCTTCGGGTAGATTCAGCCGCTTGGCCTCATCACGAAAAAAGGGCTGATGCAACTGGAAGCTGATCCCTGCCCCATCACCGGCCCGGCCGCACACTCCGCCGCGATGCTCCATGTTGCCCAACGCCAGCACTGCCTTTTGCACCAATTCGTGCGACGGTTTGGACTCACGTGCCGCAATCCCCCCAATGCCGCAAGCATCATGGCCGACCGTATCGGTATAGAGCAGATTCCGGGAACGAATGGTAGCGCGGCCGTCGTGCATTGGGGGAGGTCTCCTTCCAGGCGCCAGGTGCCGAAAAAAGCGCATGGGTTCACAGGGGCGAGAATGTCATTGTGAAGAAATCGTGGACAACAGACAAGGGGGATTGTGGGCCGAAGTTCCCCTGATGGGGTCTAACTCTGTCGGTTGGATTGATAGGGGGCATCGGCTCTTTTTTCCATCTGCCTCATGAAACGTCGAAAGGACCTGCGGCCTGCTCTGAAGAGCTTCGACTTGTTCCGTGTCTGGCAGTTGGCTATAGCCTGCGTCAGAGGTCTGGGTATCTTCCCCGCAGGCTGGAGACATACTAGAATGTGGATACATTTCTTTCGCCCCGAGGCGGGCCGACTCCGCCGCGGCACGCTGCTCGCTCTGGGTGGTCTGACCCTTGCCTTGGGCGGCTTCTGGGGCAGCCGCTATGTCACTGGCGATCGGGCCACGGCGCAAACTTTTGCCGGCAAACGCACCGATACGGCCCTGTCGATCCCCAACAGCCAGTCGAGCAGTTCGGACTATCAAAGCCGGGTCGTGGCCTACATAGGCGACAACACCCCAGTCACTCGTCAAGAGTTGGGCGAATACCTCATCGCTCGCTATGGGGTCGAAAAACTCCCTACCCTGGTGAACAAAAAGCTTATTGAACGCGAATGTTGGAGCCGTGGCGTCGTCATTACCGCCGCCGAGGTCGACTCCGCTCTGGCTTCTGAGATACGCGGCTTGGCGGTCGATCAGGCCACCTTCCTGAAAATGGTCATGCGCAAGCACAAGAAGAACCTCATCGAGTTCAAGGAAGATGTTCTGCGGCCTCGGTTGCAAATGATGGCACTGGTCGGCTCTCGGGTGAAGGTATCCGACGACGATCTCCGCAAAGCATATGAGTCGCTCTACGGCGAGAAGATCGAGGGCCGCCTTATCCTGTGGAAAAAGGGCCAAGAACGTACTGCGATCGACAACTACACCAAACTCCGCGATAGCGAAGCACTCTTTGACGAGGCCGCCCGCAATCAAAGTACCCCCGAACTGGCCGCCGGGGCCGGCAAGATCAAACCGTTCGGCCGCTACGCCATGGACGAAGCGATTGAGAAGGAAGCCTTCAAGTTGCGACCCGGTCAGGTCAGCCAACTCATCGAACTGCCCCAGGGGGTGGCTATCTTCAAGTGTGATCGTCGTTTGCCTGCCGATACTTCTGTCAGTCTTGATGCCGTCCGTGAGCGGCTCACGGCCGAACTGCGCGAGAAGAAGTTGGAAGTGGAGATCGTAGCCGCTCTACAGGCGTTGCGTGATCAAGTCAAACCCCAGTTGCTCCTCAAGCCGATTGAGAAGGCCCCTAACGGCCCGTTGCCTTCCCCCTCGTCTGCCGTGGCGTTTCTGGGGTCGGAGGCCATCACACGTGAGGAGCTGGGCGAGTTTTTGATCGCGCGTTTTGGGGCCGAGAAACTCGAGCTACTGGTCAACCGAAAAATTCTCGATCAAGCCTGCGCCGAGCAAAACGTCACCGTGACGGATGCCGAAATTGATGAACGCCTGGATGCCGACCTCAAAAATATGAAAATGAGCCGTGATGTCTTCGTCAAGGAAATCCTTGCCAACTATGGCAAAACCCTCTTCGAATGGCGCGAAGATGTGGTGCGGTCCAGCATTCTCCTGAGCCGTCTTAGTGCCGGGCGCGCCAAAGTCACCGACGAAGACCTCAAAAAATGCTTCGAGGCCCATTACGGCGAACGCCTGCAATGCCGGATGATCCTCTACCCGCCTAACCAACAAAAGCACGCCATTGCCGAGTATAACACCATCCGCGACAACGAAGCCGAGTTTGACCGCGTCGCCCGCAACCAAGCCGTACCCAGCTTGGCCTCTCAACACGGCAAAATGCCTATCTTTGGCCGCTACTCGCTGGGTGACGAGAACCTAGAACGCGAGGCGTTTCGCCTACAACCAGGCGAATTGTCGCCCATCATCGACACGCCACAGGGCAAAGTCGTCCTCAAACTCGACCGCCGCATCCCTCCCGATAAGTCGGTCACTCTGGAGCAGGTCAAGGACAAACTCACGGCCGAGATCTTGGCCAAGAAAAACGAGATCGAGATGCAGGTTTACTTCGCAGAACTGAAGGAAAAGGCCAAGCCGCGCCTGTTACTCAAAGCCAGTACCACGCCGCAAGACGTGATTCGCGAATCGGACAACCTGCTCAAGCCTGGCAAGTAAGCATCTGGGCAGCCAGCCACACCAACCCCTTGATGGACCTTCCCCAGCCACAAGGGGTTCTCGCGTGGTAGGATCTGGCGGCTTCTCACGTCAAAGACTACAACTTCGCTAGCTAGCTGCTTGGACCCCACTGCATGGTTGCCGGCAGGCCCTTAGCATAGTTCTTGCATAGTTGTTGCATGGTTGCCGGCAGGGCCAGGAAGGATCAAACAAAACAAGCCCGGAGGACCGGGCGACATAGGAAAGGCAGGGGTGAGATCGCGAGAACGTGACGGGTCGCAAGAGGGACATCTGGAGCTAGTCGTACTCGTCCTGAATGTGCCCCTGGATCCACCGATCCATATCTGTGAGCATATCTGGATGAATCCGATGTGTCGTCGGATAGGTCAACATTTTGACCGGCATCCCCGCCGTGTAAAACAGCCGATAGTCTTGCTTCGCTTGACTAAGCGGTACGATGGCGTTAGCAATCCCATGACCGATGAGTACCTTTAACTGACGTACTTCAGGCAACCGAAGTAACGGACCGCGTCGGGGAGTGCAACCGTTGAACGACACCACGCCACCAAATTTCTCCGGGTTCATCAATCCAAGCCGATAGGCCTGAGCTGCCCCCTCGCGGAAGCCAGCCAATATCACCCGTTCGGTATGAATGTGATAAGTGCGGCAAGTCTGCTCGATAGCCCGGAAGACATACTCTTCGACTAACGGCTCATCGATTTCGCCACCCCAGCTATAAAGCATCCGTCCGGTACGATCCGGTCCCTGTACAACCGGCCCACGTGGCGCGATGCAGATATAATTTCGACGACTCAGCCGCGGTGCATATTTCAGAATCTGTTCTTCATTGCTGGCCTGTCCATGTAAAAAGACAATCAACGGATAAGGATAGCCTGGTTCGTAACCGCGTGGCAAAAAGGTGCGAAACGGCCAAGAATGCGGAGCCGATACTTCCGAGGTATAAAAGCCCTCGTGAGGTCGACATGAAAGGGGTAGTTTGATGGGTGCCATGGAGTTCCCATTCCGAGACTGCGGGGGGTTGGTTTCTTCCAGCGAACGCTTGACTTGAAATCATCTTTTTTTCGATTTCCTTCAAGTCGTCGGGCCAAGTCTACGATTCTCGAAAAAAGCTGTCAACGCAGGGCCGATCACAACTCCATGAAAATACTCTCTTTTCTCAGATCAAGCAACCATCTGCAACGGTTGGGCGAAATGATCAGGACCAGGCAAATTCCAGAGAGTAGAGCAACTTTTTCTCCTGGTAAACCTTTTGTACCGATGCTCGGCCCGTGTTCCCATTCTTCTCGCCCCTTCTGCCCAATGCCGTGCAACCCTCACCACCCCCCTAACCCCCGTCCTCGGGCCTCATCCCAGAATCAAGCCCCGCTGTCGCAGGTAAGCGATCACCTGCTGAGCAGCCTCTGCGGGTGTGGTGTTTGTGGCATCGATGACCAGTTCCGGCTTCTCGGGCGGCTCGTAAGGATCATCAACGCCAGTGAATCCTTTGATCTCGCCGGCGCGGGCCTTCTTGTATAAACCCTTCGGATCGCGTTGCTCACACGTCTCGATCGGCGTCGCCATGTACACCTCGATGAATGGCAACCCGGCCGCTTCGTGCAACGCCCGGCATAAGTCTCGATCCTTGCGATACGGACTGATGAACGCCGTCATGGCAATCACCGCGGCATCGGCAAACAGTTTGGCCACCTCGCCGATACGGCGGATGTTTTCTTCGCGATCGGCGGCCGAGAAGCCGAGGTTCTTGTTCAAGCCATGGCGAATGTTGTCGCCGTCTAAGACATAGGCAAGCCGCCCCAGGCGAACCAGTTCGTGTTCGACGGTAAAGGCGGTGGTGCTCTTGCCTGAGCCGCTCAGCCCGGTGAACCACAAGGTGGCCCCTTTCTGCTGGAGCAGTTGCTCACGGGCGGCTCGGGTGACGTGGCCTTCGTGCCAGGTGATGTTGGTCGCTCGAATCTCGGTCATGGACAGCCTTTCGCGTCTATTCCTGTCGTAAGGAGTAGGACAGTATAGCGGAATGCTTCGCGCTCGTCCGCTTCAGTCCGGCATTTTTTCCCACGGACATCGCCTACTGAACCAGACTGCATACCATAGCCACGCTGGTATGTGCTGGCACGCTGGCCTAAGGAGCCTGTCGATGACGTTGTTATATCACGATCCGCTGTTTCAGCGACACGACACCGGGGCACATCCCGAACGCAGCGACCGTTTGCGCGCCATCGACGCTCGCTTACAGGCCGAGGGCTTGCTCTGGCGCTGCAACCTAGCCCCAATCCACCGGTTGTCTGCCGATCAAACCTTCGCCGTCCACACGGCTGAGGTCGTCCAGCGGATCGAACGGTTGGCCCAAGCCGGCGGCGGTCGTCTGGATGCCGATACTGTGGTGTGCCCGGACTCTCTGGACGTGGCCTTAGCCGCGGCAGGGAGTTGTTGTGCGGCCGTTGAGGCAGTGCTTTCCGGACAAGATCGCAATGCTTTGTGTTTGGTGCGTCCACCGGGTCATCACGCCACGCCGACCAACAGCATGGGATTTTGTCTGTTCAACAACGTAGCGTTGGCGGCCCGGCAGGCCCAGAAGCTCGGAGCGGCTCGCGTGCTAATCATCGATTGGGACGTACACCACGGCAACGGCACCCAGGACATCTTCTACGCCGATCCGAGCGTTACTTTCGTGAGCATTCATCGCTATGGCGGGGGCTTCTATCCGGGCACGGGGGCGGCCGACGAAACAGGCTCCGGGCCGGGTCTGGGACACACGTTCAACATCCCATTACCTCGCAGCACGGGGCGAGCCGCCTATCTCACCGCCCTCGAGAATGTCCTGCACCGAGCCTTGGCTGTCGGCAAGCCTGATCTAGTGCTGATCAGTGCCGGTTTCGATGCCCATCGCAACGACCCGATTGGTGGCTTAAATCTGGAAATCGAGGATTTCACCACACTCACCCGCCTAGTGATGCAGGTGGCCGACAGCCATTCTCAGGGGAAGCTGGTCAGTTGTCTAGAGGGGGGCTACGATCTGGAGGCGCTGGCCGGCAGCGTAGCGGTCCATCTACGCGCCTTGCTAGGCGAAGGTTAATCCTGGCTGGGAAGACCGTCCCCGCTGCGTCAACATAGGAGCCAGCGGACGGCTTTCTCCTCAATTTTTCCTTTTCGACTCACGAGCGTTTCATCAGGCGCACGCTACCATTCTAAGTGTCTTGGGTTTAATCATTGCGTGTGAGTTACCCGCGAACGACAGGATGGTGGCCAGATGATCATGCCAGATGCTTTGTCACTGGTGACGTTTGGAGTTGGGATATTGACTCTTGGAGTGGGTTGGTTGCTGGTGACGCAAACGCGGTGGGGACGCACCGTAGCCGCCCAACTGGGACTGAGTTGCGCCGCTGGTCTTCTGGTTGTCCCGCTTTGGTCCCTCTCTCCTGTCTTGGCTGGTGCCGTTGGTCTCAGCGCAGCTGTGATGCTGGCTCTGGCCGTCCTTCGCTCGCCATTGCCTCGTCAGGTGCTAGAGATGCTGGCTCGGCCGATGATCCAAGCCGGCTTGTTGACCGTGGCAGGGGCGGGGTTGCTGACGTTCGGGCTCTACCGCATTGATGCGGAGTTGCAAGAAAGTTTAGCTGAATCGGACACCCTGTTTGCGTCGCTGACTCGGGAAGTTGATTTTCCCCCTTCGCCCACCCTCACGGTGCAAACCGACCAAGGCAACCCGATCGAGTTGTGGATGCCCACTTCCCAGAGCATGGAAGATCTGCTCTCCTTCTCGGAACTGGACTATCTGCGCCGCATGCGCTTGGAAGCCTCCCTGATTCAGACCGGTCCTGCCGACGGCGAGTACAACTGTCACGGCTGGGTCTTCACCGGTGGTCGCTACTGGGTTCGCGGCAAGAGTGTCGAGGCTATCTTGCATGACAACGGCTATCGAGAAACCAACAAGCCGATGATCGGTGATTTGTGCATCTATCGAGATCCGCACGGCGAAGTTTCCCATTCGGCGATCGTCCGGGGGTTGGGTGATAAAGGGCTGGTGCTGCTGGAGAGTAAATGGGGTAAGCTCGGCCGCTACATCCACATGGCACACGAGCATCACGCCTACAGCGGCCATGTGCCGACGTTCTACCGATCGCCCCGAACAGGCCATTTGCTCCACGGTCTGCCGGTGGAACAAGCCGTCAGCAATGATCTGAACCTAGACACCCACACAGAAGAGTAACCAACAAACACCCGGCAGGGCAGCGAACTATTCAAACCGATTGTTCCGCCCCCTTGCGAAACGCCGCTCGGTAAATTGGTCGGCCTTGCAGACGAAATTTACGCTCAAAATTGGTCAAGTAGCCCTCTGTCCCCCCCTGGTGCATGGCCGTTGGCAATAGGGAAGGGGATTCAACCTCGCTCAAGGACGACGCCCGCGCGACCGTCTCGCGAGCCATCGCCATGTAATCCGCCACATCGGTCACCAGCAGGAGTTGGCCGGTAGGCTGTAGCACCCGTTGCACCTCGGCGACGAAAACATCCGTGAAGATGATCCGCTTCTGATGCCGGTTCTTCCACCACGGATCAGGAAAATACAAGTGCACCGTCCGTACACTGGACGATCGCACCCGCTCTCGCAGAAAAACCCGGGCATCGGCCGTCGTCACGATCACATTGCGCAACTGATGCCGAGCCAGCCGATTGGCCGTGAACAGCACATACTTGTTGACGATCTCGATCCCAAAATAGTTGACCTGGGGATTGGCCCGGCCCGACTGGACCAAAAACATCCCTTTGCCGAAGCCGACCTCGATCTCCACGGGATGATTGTTGCCAAACAACGCCGCCCAATCTAATGGTTCGACCGGTGCGGGGGGGCCAACCAGCGGTGGCCGAGGCAACCAATACGGCTCCAATGCTTCTAAAGGCAAACGCTTAGGTTTACGCATGAGATCGGCTCCCTTCAAGCAGGTGAGGTAGAGCCGGCCTCACGCGGAACAGTCATCGGCACCCCGATGATAATGCCATGAAACACCAGGTTCGAACCGAGAACAGGT
>JBDNDE010000118.1:0-13565 GCA_046719305.1 Gemmataceae bacterium
CACGTCTGCATGCGTGGCTCACAAGAGCAAAGAAGCGGCCGAAAAATCGTGGGCGGCGTTTCGGGCGGACCCAGAATGGATTGCCGCTCGCGACGCCTCGGAAAAGAACGGCAAACTGGTGCAACGCATCGAGGTACTCTGGCTGGAGGCGACCGATTACTCACCGCTGAAGTAGCAGCGTGTGGGGGCTAGGGCCAACGCTTTAGATGCTTTATCAGGGGGTCGGAAGCGAGCGATTCCTCGCCGCTGAAGAAACCAGCGCTCTCCCCGGTGGCGAGGCGGTTTCCTAGGATGGGCCGTGTCACGGGTGTGACTTCGATTTTTCCAAGCCAATCTTTCGTGAGGTGTCGCATGCGTCAATGGGGTCTGGGGGCGCTGTTGTTGGCGGCTATGGTCTTCGCATCGGCAGGTAGTTCCTTGCTAGCCCAGGGTAAGAAGGATGCACCGACCAAGGCCAAGGGACCGATTATCGAGTTGAACGAAAGTCTCAAGGACGGCCGGTTCCGCTTTGTAATTCGCGATGCCGAGGGCAAGTACCTGGCCGGTTCGCTGGTCAATGGCTACGCGACGGAGAAGGACGCGCTGAAGGCAATCGAGGATTTGAAGATGGCTCTGAGCAAGGGCACCGTGGTGAAGCAGAAGAAGGGTGAGGAAGAGAAGAAGGACAAGGCAGCCAAGGACAAGAAGCCAGCCCCAGTGAAGGACAAGTGAGTGAAGGGGTCTCAACGAGAGTAATCCAGGGAAGGCTCAGGCTGCGCAACGGTGATTGTCGTCGTCGCGAGGCAGGCTAAGAACAAAACGTGTCGGTCGGCCGGGGCGGGGCGTCTCAAAACGCACATCGCCGCCCTGTTGCCGAGCCAACCTCCAAGCCACCGGTAGGCCGAACCCTTTGCCTCGGCCAGCGTTACGTCCACTGTAAAACGGATCGAACAGATGGGGCCGCTGCTCAGGGCTTGGGCCAGGTCCACTGTCTTCAACCCAAATATCGAGCGTCTCGCAGGGATCCAGACGGACACGGACCCAGCCGCCCACCGGGGCCGCTTCCACGGCATTCTTGACCAGGCATTGCAGCGCAGTACCCACTTGGGTCGGGTCGGCCCAGGCTTCTAGCCGTTCGGGCATCTCCAATTCCAGGCGGATCTCACGCGCCTGGGCCAACTCGCGCATCCCAGCTACTACCTCGCCAATCAGCGTAGGCAAATCGAAATAGCTAGGCCGAGCCGCTGCCGGACGGGCAAACTGCATCAAATCTCGCAACAGGCCGTGGATGCGTTTGGTTTGATTAATGATGGTTTGGAGTGCCTTGAGGGTGTGGCCTTCATCATCACTAATAAGCCAATCGTCGGCATGACTGAGCACATATTGAGCTTGACCAGAGATGATGGCTAGGGGATTGTTGATTTCATGGCCTGCACCCGCAGCGAATTCACCCAGGGCGGCCAGCTTGGCCAAACGTAGGCGATCGGCCTCGCTACGGATCTGTTCACGCAGCGCTTGATGCAGCCGATCCACCTCTGCTTCCAGGCGTTGATACTCGGCCCCGCCGCGAAGGTCGTGGTTGTCCGCGGCTAGAGCCAACACCTCGCGTAAAAGCGGTTGTTCGTAAGGCGACGACCATGCGGGAACGCGCAACTCGTCCTCATACAGCAGAGCTTCGGCGTCGAGTGCCTCCAGCGTCAGGCCGAGTAGGGCAGCATCTGCATCGAGCGGCTCATGACGGTGCAGCAGGTGCAGTTCCAGACCTCGGCCGCGCCACAGATGCAGGGCCAATCGTACCAGAGCGATCAGAGGCGCTTCCCCACCCAGGGTGCCGGCCGGCAACGAGAGATGAGACAGCACTTCACGCAGCCAAGCGGGCAGCTGCCAGTGCCGCAGCAAGCGTCGAGCCAACGGCGTGGCGTCGCCTTCGGGTCGTTCGCCCGTGGTGGCCAGGGTCGCCAACCAGCCCAGCGGGGCCAGCAAACCACAACACCAGGCACGAATTTCATCGCACCGACGGGTGCGGCGAGCCAGGATGGCCGTAAGACGAGCCAACGTCCAACAGGTATCAAACAACGGCCGGGTGGCCGGTTCGTCCCAGTTGAGCAAACCAATCGGAGGTTGATCGAGATGCGCTAAGGTGGCCCGCAACAGGGTCGATTGCTGAGGCGGGATCGGATCCTCGCCAAAGCGTAAGAGCCACAAGACAGCAGCGGGATCATGACGGACGGAGGGCCAAAAAGAGGAGGTTGGCCGGGCGATGGCGGCCAAAGCTGCGCCTGAAGGCGCGAACCAGGGCAGACAATCGAGTCCGGTCACCAGGAATCCTCCCTCCGTGGAAGAAACAATCCCTCTGGATGGCAACAACCCAGAGGGAGCCACTATCGTTTAAGCCGAGGCGCGGGTGGCCGGCTCCAGATCGAGCAGGGCGCACATGCGGTCGATCAAGCGTTCCATCTCGAACGGCTTGTGGATGAAATCGTCGGCCCCGGCCAAGCGGAGTTCCTGAATTTTGTCGTCCTCGACCATGCCGGACATGCACAGAACACGAACATCTTCCAGGCTCGGGTCGGCCCGCACCCGCTGGCAGACCTCTTTGCCGTTGATGTCCGGCAGCATCACGTCCAAGACGATAATGTCGGGGCGATATTCTTTAACCATCATGCCGGCGTCGAAGCCGTTGTTGGCGACGCGGACCTCGAAGCGTCCATCTTCTTCGAGGACTTTGGTCATCAGTTCGACCAGTTCGATTTCGTCATCGACCACGAGCGCTTTGCGTTTGCCCGATTCGAGGGCATCCGTGGGGATATCGTTTTCTTTCATGAATTTATAAAGGGCCTCGCGTGGGATGCGGCGGAATTTCGAGCCGGGCACGCGGAAGCCCTTGAGTTGTCCATTGTCAAAGCAGCGAATGATCGTCTGCTGACTCACTTTGCAGATTTTGGCGGCTTCGCCAGTCGTGAACACGGTCTTCATGGCACATCCATCCCTACGGGTCGGTGCCCGTCGCACGAGTACAGCCGGCGTTGGCTGGGATCAGCCAGGCTAGTCCGGCCCGATTCCTCCTTGATTCGCCTCGTCTTGAACCTATATGCCGAGGGGGAACCGAGGGGTAAGTCCGCTGGTTCGCCCGATTTCATCCAGATCCCGAAGGCTCGTGTGGGATCGAGCCGGGGTGAATTGGTAGCGGAGATCCACTTGGACGAGTGGGCCCCGACACGTTGGATATCTTTGCGAAATAATCCACCTTTCCCAATTATACCGATTTAGTGTGGATTGTCAACCGCAGCTTGAGGTTCTTCTCTTCTCTAACCTCTTGTTCTCCTTGTGCTTGAGATTGATATTTTTCCATATTCTCCCTCCCGATCACTTTTGTCCAGAATCCGCACTTGGCAAAAATTAACAATCTGTGCAGACTACCTAAATTTCTAACGGTCGCCCTAGTCCAGGTAGATCATCAACACCGCTAGATCCGTTGGATTGATCCCACTAATTCGCCCCGCTTGACCCAGTGTGGTCGGCCGAATCTTGCTCAATTTCTCGCGGGCTTCCACCCGTAACTGTGGCACGGCTTGAAAATCGAAATTGGCCGGTATCCGCTTATCTTCTAAACGCTGAAATCGCTCCACCTGCTCCGCTTGCCGGGCAATGTAGCCGGCATACTTAGCCTCCACAATGACCTGTTCGCGAGCTGCGGTATGGGCACCGACCTCGGCCAGGGCCGGATGCATCGCCAGCAGCTGCTCCCAGGTGACCTCGGTACGCCGCAGCCACGTCTCCAGGCTATCGCCTTGATAGCGGTGGCGTCGCAAGTAGTCGCTGAGTCGGTTGATCGCTTCCTCCTTGTGCGTAAATCGCTGCCAACGTGCCTCGTCCACTAGACCGATCCGTCGGCCGATCGGCGTCAGGCGACGGTCGGCGTTGTCGTGCCGCAGCAAGAGCCGATACTCCGCTCGGCTGGTGAACATGCGATACGGTTCATCGACTCCTCGCGTCACGAGATCGTCGATGAGGACTCCGATATACGCCTGAGAGCGGTCCAGGATCAAGCCGTCTTCGCCTCTTCCCAAAAGTGCCGCGTTGATGCCGGCCATCAAACCCTGCGCCGCCGCCTCTTCATACCCGGTTGTCCCGTTTATCTGCCCCGCGAAGAACAGGCCGGCAACTTGCTTAGTTTCTAGGGTGGGGAAAAGTTGGGTCGGGGGGGCGTAGTCGTACTCCACCGCATAGCCCCAGCGCATCACCTCGGCTCGCTCCAGCCCCGGAATCAGTCGCAACATCCCTTGTTGCACGTCGCGCGGCAAGGAGGTGCTGATGCCATTGCAATAGTACTCCCAGGTGGAGCGCCCCTCGGGTTCCAAGAAAATCTGGTGACGATCCTTGTCCGCGAAACGGACTACCTTATCTTCTACCGAGGGACAGTAGCGCGGCCCGCGGCTATCGATTTGCCCGCTGTACATCGGGGCGCGATGGAGATTGTCCCGAATCAGGGCATGGACCGCTTCGTTCGTGTAGGTAATGTGACAGGCCAACTGTTCTTGCTCGATGCGGTCGGTCATGAAGCTGAACGGCACCGGGTCGACATCGCCGGGTTGCAATTCACACTTGCTAAAGTCGATTGTCCGACCATTGAGCCGACAGGGCGTACCAGTTTTGAAGCGGGCCAGTTCGAAGCCGCAGGCATGCAAGCTCTCGGAGAGCGATTCGGCCGAGCCATCGCCAGCCCGGCCGCCACGAGCTTTGCTTTCGCCGGTGTGCATGATGGCTTTGAGGAAGGTGCCGGTGGTCAAGACGATGGCGTCAGCGCGATACAGGGTGCCGCCTTGGGCAACGACCCCGACGACTCGACGCGGTTGGCCCCGTGGGCCGGGTTTCTCCTCCAGACGCAGTCCTTCGACCAGTTCCTGACGTAGCGTCAGATTCTCTTGTTGCTCGACGACATACTTCATCAGGAACTGATACGCTTTCTTGTCAGCCTGGGCACGCGGAGAGTGCATGGCCGGCCCCTTGGTCCGGTTGAGCATGCGAAACTGGATGGCCGTGGCGTCGATAACGCGGCCCATCGCTCCGCCTAAGGCGTCGATCTCGCGCACGATCTGCCCTTTGGCCACACCACCGATCGCTGGGTTGCAACTCATGGCGGCGACGGCGTCGGCGTTCATGGTGAGTAAAACAGTGCGAGCACCGAGGCGGGCGGCGGCTAGGGCAGCCTCAACGCCGGCATGACCGGCCCCGACGACAGCGACATCGAACTCGTAAGTCAGTGCGCTCATGGGTGTAGGACCAAGGGAAAAAGCGAGGGCGCGTCTCCATGATAGCGAAGCGAGCAGCCTAGCGGGAGAGCAGACCGCGGCAGGAAGGAGAGAGAGCGGCGTTTGTTGACCCTTGTTAGCGCGACGGCTAATTCTACGATAACCTCACTGCAGCGATGTGTTAGGTGAGGAGTGTGCGTGAATGCCCGGCTGTTGATCGTGCTGGCCGCCGTCCTGTGGAGCCTGAGCGGCTTTTTCACCCGACTGTTCGATTCGCCGTGGCTGGGGCTGAATGAGCCGCCGCTTAGCCCTCTGCAACGGGCGGCCGGCCGTGCCCTGTTTGCCGGGCTGATTCTGCTGCCGCTGATTCGGCCGCACCAGGTGCGTTTCACCGGCCAGCTAGGGGCGACGGCACTGGCCTTCACCCTCATGAACGCCAGCTACATCACGGCAATGACCTGGGGCACCTCGGGCAGCGTGGTGCTGCTGCAATACACCGCGCCGCTGTGGATCTTTCTCGTAAGCGTCCTGCTGTGGGGGGAAACCCTGCAGCCGCG
Source organism: Gemmataceae bacterium (assembly GCA_046719305.1). GTDB lineage: Bacteria > Planctomycetota > Planctomycetia > Gemmatales > Gemmataceae > RGDT01. Next base: position 5,789 of record JBDNDE010000118.1, read on the forward strand.
TGACCCGCTTACCCTCGTTCTGGGCATGGTCGGTATCGGTTTTCTCTTGATTGGCGGTTGGACCGGCAACCAGCTCCCCGCCGTCGGCCTGGCCACTGTCAGCGGGGTGTTCTTCGGCCTGGTGCTGTTGGGGCTACGGGTGCAGCGTGATCAATCGCCGGTATGGATCACCGTTGTCAATCTCCTCTGTGCCGGGCTGGCGCTGTTGCCGTTTATCCTGTTCGATGCGAGGCCAACACTGGCCCAACTGGGAGTGCTAGCCTTGTTTGGGGGGGTGCAACTGGGCTTGCCGTACATCTTGACGGCCTATGCCTCGCGATACGTCAAACCCACAGAGGCGGCCATGCTGATGCTGGTGGAACCAATTCTGGTGCCGGTATGGGCCTGCTTGGTCGATCCGGAACGAGAGCGGCCGGATGGATGGATGGTAGTAGGCGGCCTGAGTATTGTCGGGTCGCTAGCGTATCGATACTGGCCGAGGCGAGGAAATCCGGGCGATGAGCGAGCAAGCGAGCATGCCTAGCGGACTACCTGAGCGACTGGTGTCGTTGGATGCCTACCGAGGTTTCATCATGCTAACGATGGCCTCGGGCGGGTTAGGGTTGAATCAAATTCATCGGCAATTAGAAATGCGTGTATGCATTACGAGTGTTTGTAGTTTTTTGGCAACACCGCTAGGGTGGCTTGGGGCTGTCGGCACAATCGCACCGCAGCGCAGTGAGGTTGCCCCCGCAAGTCCCTTTTGGGCTACGCTGGGGACCCAGTTCGAGCATGTCGAATGGGAGGGCTGTGCTTTTTGGGATCTGATTCAGCCATCGTTTATGTTCATGGTGGGCGTTGCTCTGCCGTTTTCCCTTGCGGCCCGCGCGGCCAAGGGCGACTCGTGGCTGCGGCAATTGGTTCACGCCGTCTGGAGGGCTTTGGTGCTGATTCTCCTGGCCGTGTTTTTGTCGTCGCCGCAGACCGGGTTGCGCGGCCCGACCGAACAACCGCTGACCAACTGGATTTTCCCGAACGTCTTGGCGCAGATTGGCTTAGGGTATGTCTTTGTGTTCCTGCTCGCCGGGCGTGGTCTGCTAGTGCAGAGCCTCGCCCTGGTCAGCGTGTTCGTCGGCACCACCGCTTTGTATGCCCTTTGGCCGATTCCCCCGGGGTTCGATGCGACGCAAGTCGGGGTGCCGGCCACGTTCCCGCGATACGAAGGATATTTCGCGGCATGGAATAAGAATGCCAATGCGGGACATTTTATCGATATATGGTTATTGAATCTATTTCCATGTGTTGAACCGTGGCGATACAATGCGGGTGGCTACCAGACGATCAACTTTGTCCCCTCGTTGATCACCATGATTCTCGGCTTGATGGCCGGGGAGATGCTGCGGCGGGGTGATATGAACCAAGCCAGCAAGTTTGGCCTACTGGTGGGGGCGTCGGTGGGATGCCTGGCGCTGGGGTATGTTGGGGGCCTGACAGTGTGCCCGATCGTCAAGCGGCTCTGGACGCCCTCCTGGGCATTGTTTTCCAGCGGCTGGACCTTTCTAATGCTGGCCGTTTTTTTCGGGATCATTGATGTGTTGAAGTGGCGTGGCTGGGAGCTTCCTTTGATCGTGGTGGGGATGAACTCCCTTGCGATGTATTGCATGAGTCAGTTGCTGGGAGGGTGGGTGCGGTCCCGCTGGGTAATGCATCGAGCATCCTTTCGCACCACTGGTGTTGTCACTCCTGAGCTTGGCCACACTTTGGTTGATTACCTGGTGGATGTATCAGCGTCGCCTCTTCTTACGCATCTAACCTCCGAGGTCGCCGATGGATCATCCGATCGTTTTGTGTGGCCTGGGCCGGATGGGAACGCGGGTGCTGCAATATCTTCAAGCGGCCGGTCTGGCTGTCGTGGTGATTGATACGCACTGTCAGCCGGGTGATGCCCGCCTCAACGCTGCGCCGCTGATCGTTGGCGATTGCCGTCGTCGCGAAATTCTCGAACGAGCGGGGGTGGCCAAGGCAGCCGGAGTGCTGATTCTTACAAACGACGATTCCTTGAACATTGCAACGGCGTTGATGGTTCGCACACTGAACAAAGAAGTGCGCATCGTGGTTCGGATGTTCAACCAAAACCTGCTCGCGCGTCTAGGCAAGGCCGTCTCCAACGTCTTCGCCCTGTCCACCTCGTTGCTGGCAGCGCCAATTCTGGCCACCGCCGCCTTGACCGGCCAAGCGTTGGGTACCTTTCGCTTGGACGACTCGGCTGACGGCCTGTTGCAAGTGTTGGAGCTTCCGATTGGAGCCGGTTTGGCCGGGCAGACGATCGGCCAGTTAGCCCAACGGCGAGAGGTAGTAGTGATCGCGCATACACCGGGTGATGGTCCGGGGCGTTACCTGCTTCAGGTCGATCCCGAGGCGGTGTTGCGACCCGGTGATTATTTGGTGGTCGCGGGGCCGCCGGCGCGGCTTGCACCGTTGCTGAGCAGTAGCCAGAACGATGACCGGCCACGCTGGGCCAATCTGCTGTTTCGTCTGGGCCGGATGCTTCGGCGAACGGTCGCGGAGATGGACTTGCCGGTGTTGGTGGGCACGATTGTCGTTGTCGTGGTGCTGCTGCTAAGCACCATCGTCTTCTACCTGGGCGTGCCCAAGTACAATCTGGCCGATGCCTTTCTGCGTTCGGTGAGTGTGATGGCCACCGGTGCGCCGTTGCGTGAAGAGGATTATCAAAACGCCCCGTTTATCCGAGTGTACGCTGGGCTGCTACGCTTGCTGGGCGCGGTGTTGATCGCTGCTTTCACCGCCTTGGTAACCAACTATTTGTTGCGGGCGCGGCTGGGCAGCGTGCTGGAAGTCCGCCGCCTGCCAGAGAGCGGCCATGTGATTGTGTGCGGGTTGAGTCCGGTGGGATTTCGAGTGACCGAAGAGTTGTTGCGTCTGGGCGAACGCGTGGTGGTGATCGAGCAAGATGGCAACAACCGTTTCGTGGGCACCGCCCGTCGCTCTGGGGCCGCTGTCCTGATCGGCGATGCGACGGTGGTGGAGGTGCTGCGGCAAGCACACGCGTCGACGGCCCGAGCGGTGATATCCGCAACGAATCATGATATTACTAATCTCGAAGTAGCTTTGTTGGTAGCCGAACTCAACCGCGAGGCCCGCGTCGTGGTGCTCAGTAACGATCCACAGTTCGCCCAGATGCTTGGTGAGGCCGCTGATGTTGGCCTGGCTCTCTCAGTGCCTGCACTGGCCGCGCCCACTTTCGTTGCCGGGCTATTCGGGGACCGGGTGCTAGGCGTCTTTGTTTATCAGAACCGCTTGTTCGCTACGCTAGATCTGGTGATTCAACCCCATGACCCGTTTGCCGGCCAAATCCTGCGTGTCTTGGCGATCGACTACAACCTGTTGCCGGTGTCGCTGCGCCGTGCCGAAGGGAAACCCCCGCCCTCGTTAGCCGCTGCTCGCGTTGAGGCGGGAGATCGGGTCATCGGGGTAGTGGAACTTCACGCCCTGCAACGGCTGCTGCGTCGCCAACCCTGTTCTGCCGCTTATGCAATTGAGGTCGATGCCTGCCCGTTGCCGATTCGTCCCTGGTTGGCTGGACTTCTACGGATGACGCGCGGCTTGAGTATTGCCGAGGCCGATGCGGCCGTGGAAACCTTTCCGCTGCGATTGGCTGACGGTTTGACGCGCGGCCAGGCCGAGGATTTACTCGCGCAACTGGCCCGTCAGCGGGTTAGTGCGCGCTTGCACCACTTGGTCGAAGAGGTGCCGACGTCTTAGGTTGGAAGGATTCCAGTTTTACATGCAGCTAAACATATTTCACATGCAGCTAAACATCGTTCATAGATAGGTTTTGTCACTCTTGAGTGAAAAGTCCGACAGCATCGTGGGGGGGTTATGAAACAGTTGCTTTTATCAGCATATGCATGCATTGTGTTGGCAGACTTTCTAGCGCTGCCTCCGCTGGCTTGGGCTGAGACAACGCGGGTCGGCCGGTGGGAGCGTTTCGAGAAAACGATTATCAACGACAAGAGATATGCCAACCCGTATGAGGATGTACAGCTCGAAGTCACCTACACGCGTCCCGATGGCAAGCAACTTGTCTTTCCTGGTTTTTATGACGGTGGAACCACCTGGAAGTTTCGCTTCATGCCCGATACCATCGGGACCTGGAAATACCTGGCACGTTTTAGTGATGGTGCAGCCGAACTACGAGGCACATTTTCCTGTGTGGCCTCGGAAGTACCCGGTCCGGTGGTTGCTGACCCGGACAATCCGATCTGGTTTCGGCACGCCGGGGGACGGCCTACGCTGCTGCGCAGTTTGCATGTTGGAGACCGTTTTTTTGCAGCAAACTGGGATGCCAGCAAACGCCGAGCATTTTTGGATTGGGTACAAAAACAAAACTATGATACATTGTCGATTGCAAGCTTTTTCCTCAACCGCGATGCGAAAGGCCGCGGGCGGGGCTGGAAGACGCCCAAACTTTGGCCCCTCGATCCCGCGGAGTATCGCAAGGCCGAGGCGCTGCTCGACGATCTGGCCCAGCGCCGCCTCGTGGTCTTTCCCTTCGCGGGCTTCTTTGGCCGCGACGCCGCTTTCCCCAAGGAACCAGCTCAACAGGTACGCTTCCTCCAATATACCCTAGCGCGATTCGGGCCGTATTGGAACTTGCTGTTGAATGTCGCAGGCCCCGAGCCTCTGCTGAAAGACGCCCCTTATCTCAAAGCTGCGGACATTCATCGCCTCGGGGCGGAAATCCGCAAACGCAATCCGTTCGGCCAGCTGCTGACCGTCCACAACGAGACGGGCGACGATGTGTTCAAAGATGCCGATTGGTTGACATTTGGAACGCTGCAAGGGCCTAAGACGATCCAGCTGAAAAGCCTGGCCGCTGGACTGCTCAAGAATCACCACGACCGCAAACCACTCTATGCCCAGGAAACGCTCTGGTCGGGCAACTTTTACCACATACGCGGCATCGGACGCGACTACAGCGACGACGAGCTTCGCCAAAATGCCTATGTGCTGCTCTTTTGTGCTACTGCTTTCAACTTTGCCGATAATCAAGGGGATTCAAGTACAGGTTTCAGCGGGACGCTTGAACTCAAAGATTGCAAACAGAACCGCCACGACATTATCAAACAGGTCTGGGATACTTTCGAGAGCTTGCCCTATCGCCACACCAAACCTCGCCCCGACCTGGTGGATGAGGGATTTTGTCTCGCCCAACCGGGACACACTTACCTGGTCTACTTGCCGCAGGCCAAAACCGTCTCGATTCAAACCCTTGGGGGACCATTTCTCGCGACTTGGTTGAACGTCCGTAAACCTAAAGAACGCTCGAAGGCCCAACTCGTGGCCACAGGAAAAAACCTGAACCCCCCAGCGGCCGGCGAATGGATTCTGCTGTTGGAGGCGAACCGAGACAATCGACCCAACGGCTCTACAAAAGAGCCAAAGCCCTGAGCCGTTGCCAACCTCGATCGAATTGGGCTACAGGGAGTCCCATCGGCCCGGCAGCGGGTTAAGGGGGTTCATGCACCCTTACCACCTGGCCAGCGAAGCACCAGCGTCTTAGGCTGTCGAGTGTCGATTGGACTGGATTGATGCCACTGAATTTAAGGACTCTCTCCCATGCGAATCATCGCGTTGATCGTTGCCCTGACTCTGCTGGTCGTCTCGGGGCACGCTCTGGCCAATCGTTACCTCAGTGGGATTATCTGGCCGGAACCGCCTGTTGTGACACCGGGCAAGACGGACCGCGAGCCGCCCTCGGATGCCATCGTGTTGTTTGATGGTAGCCATTTCGAAGAGTGGAACGGGGCCAAGGGCTGGAAGGTGGACGAGGACGGGGGATTCACCGTCAAGGGAGGCTTGACCACCAAGAGGAGTTTCGGCGACCTCCAGCTGCACGTCGAGTTTGCCTCGCCCAAAGAGGTGAGAGGAACTGGCCAGGGGCGTGGCAACAATGGCATCGGCCTGATGGGCGGGCGATACGAGATTCAGGTGTTGGATAGCTACGAGAACAAGACCTATCCCGAGGGCCAGGCCGCCTCGGTGTACAATCAGCGTCCGCCGATGGTCAACGCCTCGCGTAAGCCAGGCCAGTGGCAGAGCTATGACATTTTCTTCACCGCGCCGCGTTTTGATGCGATGGGCAAGGTGGTCCAGCCAGCGTATGTCACGGTGGTGCATAACGGCGTGCTGGTGCAGAATCACACCGAGATCAAAGGGAGTACCTACTACGATCGCGAGAATGTTTATAGCAAGCATGCTGATAAGTTGCCTATTACTTTGATGTATCACGGTGACCCAGTTCGCTTTCGCAATATCTGGGTCCGCGAGATTAAGGAACTTGTGGGCAAACAGGGGGGTAAAAAGGGGCCAGAGGGCAAGTAAAGTGGTCGCCAAGCTCAAGGAGGGAGCCGGTTGCCTGCTCAACTTGGAGCAGGCAGCTGGACCGGTATGCCGGAGCGCGGGCTTGAATTAAGTGAGGTGAGCTGCTCAGGGGAAATTTTCGGAGGAGCGGATTACTCCCTACCCCTGGTGGACGCGATCCTCGTATAATAAAAGAAGTCCCCTTGTGTCGCGAACCAACCCGCAGACCTGGTTAAGGACAGAGTTGGCAAGAGAAGCAAAGACTCAGGACGTTGGACCATCATGCAAATCGTCTCACGCTTTGAGGCTGCGTTGCTTCGACTGCTGCAATATTTTTTGCGCGGCGAACCGATTGAACGTGCCACCCCGTTGATCGAGGCCCGCGTCTCGCCCCCCAAGGAGTTGTCCGAGGGAGCCATGCGCCTGATCCGCGATGCTCTGGCCAAGCGCTGCACCTTTTTGCTGGCCCAACGTGGTGGCTGGCGCGATGAACGCTTCCTCCGCAACGACAAGCCTAAAGCTGGCCGATTGTGGCAGCGAACGGCACCGGTCGATCTGGGTCTGAGCTTTTCGCAAGAGACGCTGAATTTTTTAGTGTGGATCACGTCGGTGCGGCCAGGGGACAAGTCGCCGGTCTGGGCACCGGAGCATGACCGCCTAACACACGGCGATTTGCTGTTGCTGTTTTTCGCGCACGAGGGGTTGCGGGAAACTAGCGAGACGCTCGGCGCACTGGAACTTCGCAAACGCGCGCCGTATAACGAGCATGCGTTGTGCTGGCTGGCCTATCCCGAGGATTTCGTTCGCACCCCGGCCGAGGCCTATCCGCGGTTCCAGCCCTGGATGAGCGGCGTAGGATCGTGTATTTTGGAAGCCTTGCAACCCGATCTGACCCAGCGGTGGGTACTCATCGAGAGCAGCAAAGAGCGCATTGAAAAACCGGAAACCATGCGGTTGCTGGGCAGCGCTCAGGACCGTATCCTAGCCGCTTTCCTGCCGGCTTGCGAACAGGCCAATCGCCGTGACCTGGCTCGCTTCTTGCTCCGGGCCGCCCACCAACTGCTGGGTCCAAACGCCCATGCCGGTATGTGGACCGGCGCGCTACAAATGACTGGCCAACGCCTCGCTGACCGAGCCGCTACCTATCAGGCGGCCACGAGTTTGCTGCGTCATCTGGATCATCTGGCCTCCTGGGCCAAATGGGCGCGCTCGCAAGGGCGTTTCGATGACGATTACGCCGCGGCCCAGTTATATTTGTCAGATTGGGAGCAGTATCAAGGCGACCTGCTACATCAACGTGCCCAGGCCATCGGTCGCCATCTGGATCCAATGAAATCGGCCTCTTCTGCCTGAACCCTGGACCCTTGCGAGGAAAAATTAGTCATGAGCCGTTCGTACCGAATTAGCGTCCGCG
>JBDNDE010000119.1:0-13565 GCA_046719305.1 Gemmataceae bacterium
CACCCCGCCTAGATAGCGGATGTCGGCTTGGCGTTTGCGTGCGGCCAATTCATCGGCTCGTAGTTGCGACACCAGTTGCCCAGGACGGTTTAGCTCGTCCTCACTGCTGGGCTGCGGATCCCCCTTGGACGCAGTAGGCTCGGCGGCAGAACTAGGCAAGGTCCAAATCCGCGAAACCGGTGCCGGGGTGCTGGCCACTGTCGAAGCGGACGCCGCTGCCGTCCTAGAGGTATGGATTACGGGCAAAGCAGCGGGCGGCACCACAGACGAAGTAGGGGCAGCTTCTGTCACTTTGGACGGCTCGGAGGGTTTACCAGCTTCCTTTCGCTGACTTAGAAAGATCCAGGTGGACTTGGTGGGAGCCGTGGGGGCCGACGTTGCAAGAGTTTGTCCCCAGGCGGAGGCCCAACTGGTCAAGCAGGCAGCGAGCACCCCTGTGTGCTTCCAGCTTCGCATCGGAAGGTCTCCAGGAAGATCGGTCCCGCGGAAGCGATCGAATGGACAGAAGTATTCCGGCGGGCGGGCAATCGGCGTCGAGTCCTCCTTGACTCGGACGCTCCCCTGTCAAAAGAAATATCGGCTGATCTCCTCCTGCCGCTTTTCTCAAAACAGACGGTCTTGTCTGACTACTTGGCACAAACAGAAAAGAGATCAGGGAGCAAGCGCCCCGATCTTTTGCTTTTGGTAGTGGTTCCCATCGGGATAGGTTATGTGTGAAACTTATTAGCCTTCATGCGATCGTCCGTGGCTTCGATCTGCTCCAATGAGGGGTGCAACCACTCCTCGGCGTGCTTTTGCTTCCAGAAGCAAGCCAGGGCAATCTGGCCACAGCGTTCCTGGAACTGAGCGGGCGTCTCCTGCAGATCGGGGTAGCGGTCGATGAACGCCAGCATGTCCAGGTGGGCTTGCTCAAACTCACCCAGGATGCGGGCTGCCATCCGCTTCTTGTCCTCCGGCTCCATATAGGTTAATTCGACCGCCTTGTCGATGCGTCCCGGGCGCGTCGAGATGAACTCCTGTGTCCCATCGGGCAGTTTACGCGGCTGACCTAAAGCCGAGTCAATCTTGGAAATGTCATTGGTGGTGATGATGGTGAAAATCCCATCACTCCGCTCGACACCATCCAAACAGTTGAGCAAGCAGTCAAAGGTCAGAGGCGAAAAACCCCCGTTGTTCCGATTGGTGCTGTTGTCGGAGTCTTCATCCTTTTTGGGCAGGAAAAACGATATAGGCGAATTCTTGCGGGCCACATTCTCCCGGCCGTGGAAGACGTTGTCGATGTCTTCGATCAAAGCGATGCACGGCACATTGACTTGCATGTCCGTCCAGGCTTTCATCAGTTCGTTGTTGCTCATCTGAGCAAGGTTGAACACATAAATCGGCATGTTCAGATCTTCAGCGAAGGCGCGAGCCAGGGCTGTCTTGCCAGTACCCGGCGGACCGTAGAGCAGCCAGCCGCGCTTCCAGGGAATGCCCTTGCTGCGATACCAGTCCCGGTTGCTCCGCCACAACTCAATCTCGCGGATCAACTCGGTCACGCGTCGCGGAAAAATCAGGTTGCTCAACGCGCTGCCGTCGTGCGTCGGTGCCTTGCCCAGCTGATCCGGGGTGTGCGACAACAACCGATAATATCGCTGGCGATACCACGGCAAACCGTTGGTGCTGTCGTCCCAGTCGTCGTCAGACTTTTCGCGAGCCGGCACATGGTGAATGGTGAAGCGGTTCTTGGCCTGTTCCTGAGCCGAGTTAACCTCCCAGGTTAAGCGGTTGCTCTCTTCGCAGGCTTCGCGCAGCAACTGTTCAAAATCTAGCGTACCACGCAAAAATGTCACGCTCGAGAAGATCCGTGTCGGTCCGCCGTTCGGGTGATACTGCTGTTGCTGGTTGTTGTTGGCCGACTTCTTCTCCTGCGAATTGCTAAACAGGAAAGGAAACCAGCCGTTCCAGAAAATCAGTGTGCGGTTACCAAACTGTTCGTAACTGACCAGGCCGTAGCGGCCGTCGCGCATGTACTCGAAGTCGGCACCGTAGAGACGGTCGTAGTTACCCCAACGCTTGTAGTGGGTGACGAGGTAGGCGATGAGTGCCTGGTGAGCGGCCTCGCTGGGGATTTCGATGCGGCGAATAAGCAGACCAACGACGCGCCAGCCCAAAGCCTTGATCTGTTCCCAACAAGCAGCCAGGATGCCGAGCAAGGCACCGCCCATGAGAAGGTTTTTGAAGTCCATGAGTGTACCATCCATTTCTTCGCGGGAGTGAAGAAACGTAACGCTCCCTCTAAAGTGAAAGAGAGTGACCGCGCGAATATAAGGTTCGCAGGCGGGGAGAATACCTCCGGCGCGGTTGGGACGACGCCGGGCAAGCCGTACGTCAGAGCGTGATACGCATGGTCCACAGCCATTTTACGCCGGCGTTCAACGATTGTGACGGCAAATTTTTTTTGGTGGCTAGTCCGTGGAGGCGGGTTTCTGTAGTTTGCATCGAGGTATTCCGATGCACTTCCAACCAAGGAATCCTGTTATGCGCCCCTGGTCCTGTTTTGCCCGTTATGGCTTCACGTTGATCGAACTGCTGGTAGTAATCGCCATCGTTGCCCTTCTAATTGGCCTGCTGTTGCCTGCCATCCAAAAAGTGCGCGAGGCGGCCGCTCGTCTGCAATGCAGCAACAACCTCAAGCAACTTAGTCTTGCTTCGCTGAATCATGAGAGCACACATGGATTTCTTCCTGCGGGGTTTGGCTCTGTTAACCGCGTGGGCACCTTGCCGCATCTGTTACCTTTTCTCGAACAGGACGCGGTGCATCGGCAAATTCCGCCGGAGATGCTCGCCTTGCCAGGCAGCGGCGGGGTGTGGTGGGGGCGTGCTTATTCGGCGGGGATGGCGCGTATCAGCACCTTCACCTGCCCGGCCGACAATGTCAACAGCGTCGTTCCCACCCATTGGACCTGGGCCTACGTCCACACCTTCGCCGGCTCCGCCCTTTCCAGCGGCTTTCGCGGCCATGAGGCAAATCTGGCCAAGAGCAATTACGCCGGCTGCGCGGGACAACTAGGGGCGGGTCAGCCGTTTGCGGGGATCTACGTGCCCGACATACGCCGCCGCCTGCTGGAGATCACCGACGGCACCAGCAACACGCTGGCCTTTGGCGAGTATCTGGGCGGCTCTTGGCCCGGTCCGCGCGATAGCGTCAGCTGCTGGATGGGCGTCGGCGGCATTCCCACGCGTGACGGCCTGATGTTGCCTAGCCGGTGGAGCGGCTTCGCTGGCAAGCACAGCGGCGTTGTTCTGTTTGCAATGGGTGATGGCTCAGTACGCGGGCTACGTCGCGAAATCGACGTGATGTTATTGAATCAGGTCGCCGGCATCGACGATGGCAGTGTCATCGACGCCAGCCGGTTCTAACACCCAAAGGAGCTTTAGCCAGTCGCTGGCGCGAACGGCTGCCGGTTGTTTTCTGTCCTCGGTTTGTCTACTCTAGCAGTGACTGTAGCGCCGAGGCCAAGATGCTCGATAATTGTCCATATCACACGTTTAAGCACGCTGGCCTGACCATCGAAGGCTATTCTCGCGCCGCGGTGCAAAGCGTCTATCGCATCGCCGAACTGAAGCTTGGCTTCGATCTCGGAGCGCATCCCTGGGATTTCAACGGGACGCCTCACTGGTTTCTCAGCCATGCCCATCTCGATCACATCGCTGCCCTGCCCGTCTATGTGGCCCGGCGACGTATGATGAAGATGGAACCGCCGGTTGTCTATTTGCCCGAGTATGCAGTCGAGGATGTCCGCAAAATTTTGGCCCTGTTCCAACGGCTGGATCGTGGCCGGCAGGTATGCGAATTACGGGGACTAAATCCCGATGACGAAGTTGATTTGTCGCGCGAACATGTCGTGCGGGCCTTCGCCACCACCCACACCATCCCCTCATTAGGCTTCATCGTCTACGATCGCCGGCACAAGCTCAAGGAAGAATACCTCGGCCTGCCAGGCGAGCAGATACGCGACCTGCGGCAGTCGGGGGTGGCTATCACCCGTGAGGTACGGATTCCGTTGGTGTGCTACACGGGCGACACCAGCCCGGCGGGCCTCGATGCCTGCCCCGATGTCTTCAAGGCCAAGGTTCTCATCACCGAGATGAGCTTTGTGAGGGCCAAGCACCGCCGTGAAAAAATTCACAAATTTGGTCATCTGCATCTCGACGATTTCGTTGAACGGGCCGATCGCTTCGAAAATGAACTCATCCTGTGTGGGCACTTCAGCACGCGTTACTACCCCGACGAAGTACGGCGGACGCTCTTTGAAAAACTGCCGCCCAAACTGCGCGACCGGATTCAACTCGTGCTCTGAACCGTCAGATTTTCACTAGCACCTTGCCCACCAGTGTGCCTGCGTTGTGCAGGGTGTTCGTCTCCAACAACCGATGCGCTTCGGCCGTTTGTTCCAGGGGAAAGACCGCCCCCACTGGCGGATGCAGCTTCCCCTCGGCCAGCCAACGGTTGATGGCGTCGGCACAAACGCGTTGCTCGTCGGGGGTAGCGTTGAACATCGCGAAGCCATGCAGCGACAGCCCCTTGACATAGAACGGCCCGACTGGTAGCGTCGCCTTGGCTGCTCGCCCGGCAATCAGCACGATTCGCCCGCGTGGGGCCATCCGCTCCACTACGGCAGGCAAATCGATTTCGCGTTGCGTTTCAAACCACACATCCAACCCTTTGCCGCCGCTGAGCGATCCAATCGCTTCGGCTAGCGACTTGGCCAGATCTTCACTCTTATAATTCAGCACCGCATCGGCCCCCCAGCGGCGGCACAATTCGGCCTTCTCGGCGCTGCCTACTGTGCAGATGACTTTGGCTCCAATAGCTTTGGCCATCTGCAGGACCATCGAGCCGACACCGCCGGTACCGCCGTGGACAAAGACGGTTTCCCCAGGCAGCAGCCGGGCATGGGTGAATAACCCCAAGTGGGCGGTGATGCCGGTCAGCGCAGCGGCGGCGGCATCCTGTTCGCCGACCTTTTCAGGGATGGGATAGAGCCAGTGTTCCTCAACGCAGACCAGTTCAGCAGTGGTGCCCTGGCGTCCGAGCAAGCCCTGGTTGCTGCCCCAGACTCGATCACCGGGTCGAAAACGGGTCACGCCCGGACCTACCAGATCGACCACACCGGCTAAATCCGACGCAGGGAAAAACGGCTTGGGCAAAGGCATAGCCACACTGCCAGCGCGAACGTAGACATCAATAGGGTTGAGGCCAGCCACCGCAACCCGGACGCGGACTTGACCAGGGCCGGGCGTTGGCTCAGGGACATCCCCCAGGCGAATGGTTTCGGGACTTCCCGTCGTGTCGATCATCGCCGCTCGCATCTGCCTTCTCCCTTGCTTCGGAGTGGACTCTCTTGGCCAGTCTGCCGATGAGGAATAAAATAATCCGATAGACCATTTCCGGCACCGGGCAAGGGAGAGGGCAGATGCAGAACACCGCGAAACTCGTCGAATACGGCAATGTGATCGACGCCCAGTCGATGGTCACGCCCGAGGATGTAACCGAACTGGTACTGGATCCGGGGCATCCAGGTGAGAACGACCCGGAATACATCGAGAGGCGCAAATACCTTTTTGCCTTGACACGGAAGCATCGTCTGGACAAACTGGGGCCGCCGGTCATCGAGTACACGCCCGAGGAGACGCGGATCTGGCGGGAAGTCAGCCCCCAGCTTGACGAGTTGCATGTCAAACATGCCTGTAGCATCTACTTGCGTGCCAAACGCTCGCTGAACATCACTGAACACGAGATTCCGCAACTTCGCTTCCTCAGCCAACGCGTGCAGCAAGAAACCAACATGCACCTCGTTCCCGCCGAGGGCGCGCTGCCCTACCGCACCTTCTATGAATATATTGCACAGCGCGGCTTCCCCGTCACGCAATTCTTACGGCACGGCTCGCATCCCGAATTCACCCCCGAGCCGGACATGATCCACGACTGCCTCGGGCATGTGCCGCCACTGATGGATCGCGATTACGCCGAATTGCTGACGCTCATTGGCAAGGCCGCTGCTTGGACGCCGCATGGCGACCAGGTGCTGGCGCTGAAGCGTTTTAGCTGGTTTAGTATCGAGTTTGGCTTACTCGAAGAACAGGGCGAGCTCAAAGTCTTCGGCGCGGGTATCCTTTCGTCCACGGGCGAAATCCCCTACTCGCTCACTAGCCGCGAGGTCACACGTCGGCCATTCGTGACCGAGGTGGTCATCAACACCGATTACGACCCGTCGCGGATGCAGGATCAACTGTTTATCGCGCCATCGTTTGCGTTTTTACGGCAGGAGTTGGAAGGGTTGGTCCGACGCTTCAACATCCCGGTTTTATGAGCGTTCTCGTTTTTCGATCACTCACGTATCCTTGCGAGATCAATATCCTATGAGTCTTCCCGAAGTCCCGCTACGGCGGATCGACCACGTCCGTTTCTTCGTCGGCAACGCCCGACAATCGGCTTATTTTTATCGCAATGCCTTTGGATTCGATGTGGTGGCCTATGCTGGCCTAGAAACCCGGCAGAAGCACGAGGCTGGCTATGTGCTGCGCCAGGGCCAGATTACCTTTGTACTCACGTCGCCGCTTTCGCCTTCGCATCCCGAGTCATATCGGCTGATGCAGCATGGCGATGGGGTGATGGACATTGCCTTGGAGGTCGAGGATGTGCGAGCGGCTTATCATGCTGCTGTGGAACGCGGCGCGGTCGGGGTAGTTGGCCCAACCGCTCAGGAGGACGAGTACGGAACTTATGAGTTTGCCAGCATCCGCACCTACGGCGATACAACGCATACGTTTGTGAATCGCGACCGCTACAAGGGGGTATTCGCGCCTGGCTACCAGCCCATCGACCCAGCCCGTTACAGCCCACAAACTTTTAAGCCGGTCGGTCTGGCTTCCATCGACCACATTGTCGGCAATGTGGAGTTGGGCAAGATGAATGAGTGGGTAAGTTTCTACGAACGTGTGCTGGGATTCAATCAACTCATCAGTTTCGATGATAAAGATATCAGCACTGAGTATTCTGCCCTCATGTCCAAGGTAGTACAAAACGGTACCGGACGCATCAAGTTTCCCCTCAATGAGCCGGCCACGGGTAAACGCCGTTCGCAGATCGAGGAATACCTGCAATTTTATAACGGACCAGGCGTGCAGCACATCGCCATGACCACGGGCGACATCATCAGCACCGTGCGGGCTATGCGGGCCAACGATGTCTCGTTCTTGCGTGTGCCGCGTTCCTACTACGATGCCCTGCCCGAGCGAGTCGGCCCCATCAAGGAAGACCTCGAAGCGCTGGCCGAGTTGGGCATTTTGGTGGACCGCGACGACGAAGGCTATATGCTGCAAATCTTCACCAAGCCCGTCGCAGACCGGCCGACGCTATTCTTTGAGATCATTCAACGCCGCGGTTCCAAGAGCTTTGGCAAGGGGAACTTTAAGGCGCTGTTCGAGGCGATTGAACGCGAACAAGCGGTGCGTGGTACCTTGTAAAGCTTCGCACACGGGCGAGCCGTGCCCTGCCCTCCGAACTGGCCTGGCTCTCCCTTGGCTCGTTTCTTCAACCATCTGGCAACCGGGGCAAGAGTTGGAAAACTCTGCGAGTAGAGATTCCTAGGCAAACGGTTCCAGGCGGAAAGTTCTGGTGCGTGTAGCAAGAATGCAAGAAAGCCAATCTGTCGCTGGCGGCGTGTGGCTCGTCGGGTGGCGTCCGGCTCGTCGGGGAATCCAGCGGAGGCCCGCCGCCGCCATGCTCTGAGAACGGCGACGACTAGGCCGCGTTTTTCTTCGTCTTCGTTTTGGGCTGGTGCTTCCAGCGGCGATGCAGCCAGAAGTATTGCTCGGGGTGGCGTCGCGCCATGGCTTCCAAGGCAGCGGTGAAGCGCTGGGTAATCGCATGGACCGCATCGGGCTGGTTGGCATACTCGCGCGGTTCAATCTCATCTTCGAGATATGCCCGGAAGTGCAGCCCTGGGGCCTGGCGAAACGCTCCCAGTACTAGGATCGGTGCTTCGTAGCGTAAGCTCATCAGGGCCAATGACTTAAACGTCGAAGCAGGTCGCCCGAAAAACGACACAAATTCGCCCCGAGCCCCCGCGTCCTGATCGGCCAGAGCCGCCACATACCCGCCTGCTTCGAGGATTTGTAAGATACGTTCAAGGTCGTGGTTCTTATCTAGAATGACCTGCCCTGTACGAACACGCAAACGTTGCAAATACCGATCCACAAACGGGTTGTCCAATCGCCGCGCGATCACATGCCCGCGATACCCCAACAACCCCATCGCATAACTCAGCGCTTCCCAGTTACCCAGATGGCCGCTAACCACGATCAGGGGCCGGCCGGTGGATAGCCACCGTTCAGCGCGATGCAGAATGGTTTGGTCAGCAAAGGCGACTCGGGACATGGCATTGTGGGCGTGCAATTCGCGTGGCAAGCGGACCATCTCCACTAACACCCACAGCAGATGCCGATAGGTAGCCCGTACCAAGGCGTCGATCTCTGCCTCGCTTTTGTCCGGGTATGCCTGCCGCAGATTGTCTCGCGCCACCTCGCGATGCCGCCGATCGACCCGATAGGCCAACCATGCCAGCCCATCGGCCAGGTCCAGTAGCCAGTTCCAAGGTAGCGTCTGCATTAGGCACACGGCCAAACGAGCGACCAGATAAACGGTATAATCGGCGACAACCGATCGTGATTTAGCAGCCATCGGAGGGTCTCCTGGACGGCAACTAGCATACCCCCGCCCCGGCTCAGCGAACAAGTCCGAAGAGCGTCGAACCATCCGAGACAATAACGGCGGCCGTGTATGGTAGGAATCGCGCCCCTAATGCTGTCGCCCCCCGATGCTGTCTCGGCTTGGGTTGCTTGCCAGAAGGGAACTTTTTCCCTAATTTGCAAGGAATTTCCTTCTTGACGGGGACGCGGTCGTGAGTGTCGAGTTATTGCACCCCAAACCACTGGCAGGCACTTGGAAACGCCGCCATCTGTTGGGTTTGGAAGAGTTGACCCGAGCGGAGTTGCTCTCTTTGTTGGATCAGGCCCAGGAGTTTTTCGCCGCCAGCCGACGCGAAGGCGAGAAGCGGGAGGATCTACGCGGCAAAACCGTGGTGACGCTGTTTTTTGAACCCTCTACCCGCACTCGGGCCAGTTTCGGCTTTGCCGCCCGACGTCTGGGAGCCGAGACCAGCGATTTCGCGGCCAGTATCTCGTCCATCAACAAAGGCGAAACATTTATTGACACTGCCAAAAATATTGAAGCGATGGGAGTCGATGTAGTGGTCGTACGGCATTCGGTGCCAGGAGCAGCCACACTACTTTCGCAGCACCTGAGTTGCAGCGTGGTGAATGCCGGCGATGGGGCACACGAACACCCCACGCAAGGGCTGCTCGACATTTTTACGATCCGGCGGCACAAGCCGAACTTGGAGGGGCTGACCGTAGGGTTGGTGGGCGACATTGCCCATTCCCGCGTGGCTCGCAGCAACATTCACGGGCTGAAAAAACTCGGTGCCCATGTGATCGTCTGTGGCCCCCCCACGCTCATCCCGGCGGGTATCGAACGGCTCGGGGTCGAAGTCTGCTATCGGCTGGATGACATTCTGCCACGCTGCGATGTGGTGAACGTCTTGCGAATACAGTTTGAACGTCAACGCACCGGTTTGTTTCCTTCAATTTCAGAGTACTTTCGCTTGTTTGGAATGCATGCGGATCGCTTGCGTCGGGCCAAGTCCGACCTCCTCTTGCTCGCTCCGGGTCCGATCAACCGCGGCGTCGAACTCACCCCAGATGTGGCCGATGGTTCGCAATCGGCCATTTTGGAGCAAGTGACCAACGGTCTGGCGGTACGGATGGCCGTTTTGAAGGCGGTGTGTGGCCGCTAACACCCAAAGGGAGCATGAGTCCAAGCATGCTCCCTGACACACCCCACGGCCAGGCCCCAGTCGCTCAGACAAGCCGCAGCCAGCGACGCCCCGCTAGTCCACCCAGAGCAGCGGCCCCCAGCAGCAGGGTCCCCGGTTCGGGAACCTGAAATGGAGGATCAATCGGTTGGCCTTCGTTTTGGCTGACCAGCACCCGCGCGTTAATCAATGCCGGAGTCGGCACGCCTGGCATCGGCAGATTTGCCAAGATTGGGTCGATGGCCACGAAGTATTCGCGCCCCCCCAGAACGGCCGACTGTGCCGCAGGTAGGGTGAACGTGCTGGTCAGGGTCGAGGTGGTCGCCGTCAACTCTCCGGCAATC
Source organism: Gemmataceae bacterium (assembly GCA_046719305.1). Lineage (GTDB taxonomy): Bacteria > Planctomycetota > Planctomycetia > Gemmatales > Gemmataceae > RGDT01. Next base: position 10,265 of record JBDNDE010000119.1, read on the forward strand.
GTGCCCGAAAAGAGCATGGTGGCTGACTGCCCCGAGAGGGTATCGGTGAGGTTCAGTTGCAATTGGAACGGCGTGCTGAAGCTGTCGGGCATCCCTGCGGCTGACGAGGTGGTCGTGATCTCGGCACCAGGTATAAATGCCGGCATCATCGAGTTGAGCGTAACCGAACTAGAACCAGGCGGGGCAGCGGTGACAACAACACTGCCCGTGCTAAGGCCATTGCCGCTTTCGGGATTGGTACCCGTGAAAACGGGACCGGGCAAGACGGTCCACGAGTAATTAAAGTCGATGGAATCCGCTCGGGCCGCTCCATTGAGAGCCAGCACAGCGAGCAAAAGCAAAGCCAGCTTACGCACCAGCGTGGGTTGCATGGGGGGAATCCTTACAGGTTTTGGGGGAGTCCTCGCCGTCTGGGTGACTCATCAAGGTCAAGGCACCATAACGGCAGTTCTATTACCGGTCAAGGCAGTCCCGCCCGATGAAGCCCCAGCGGGCTTTAGAATCAGCGAGCTTTAGATCCAGCGGGCTATTTGTACTCACGGCCTCATGACGCGACGCGTCCGGGACTCTCGATTCGGCTCAGGCGCACTTCTTCGGGTCGCCAGACGCGGCCATCCTCCAAGCCCACGCGTTCGAAGGAAAGTTGTGATATGCGTCCGAGCGTTGTTCCGCCCGGATGCTGCACTTGCACCGATTGGCCGATTAATCCCAACCCCGTTTGCCAGGACGATTCCAAAGCGTCTTGCCCTTGTGTGACTAGGACGCGGTAGCGGGTTTCCAAGCATTCGAGTAATTGATGCGCCACCCGCTCGGTCGCCTGATCTACCCCTGCCATTTTCAGCGAAGTCGCTTCGGTCAGTCCGGCTTGTTGCCAGTCTTGGGCCGTCTGACGCACATTTAGGCCAATTCCTACCACGACCGCTTTGCCGTGGATCTCAGTCAAAATGCCGGCAATTTTTCGTCCGGCGAGTTGCACGTCGTTGGGCCATTTGATCTGGCTGGACAGGCCCCAAGAAGCTAGGGTATCTTGAACACTCACGGCCGCCCATGCTGTCAAAATCACCGGCCGACGCCATGCTTGCGGTGGATGCAGCAGCACACTCAGAAGCACACTCGCCCCCGGTTGGGCGTTCCAGCGACGCCCCTGGGTTCCTCGGCCGGCTGTTTGTTCATCGGCTAGAAAGGCCAGCCCCGGTTGCCCAGCATGGGCCAACGCGCGGTTATTGGTGCTGTCGGTCTGCGAATAAACAATCACCTGTCGGCCGATGCATCGCTCGGGATATTCCCAAACAGCACGAATCATCTTTCGTAATCCAGGCCAATATCCAGGGCAACCGCCGAGTGGGTCAAAGCTCCCACACTAATGCGGTCAATCCCCGTAGCCGCAATCGCGGCAATGGTGTCGAGATTAACCCCACCACTGGCTTCCAGGCGAATAGCCGGAGCCACCGCATCGCGACGAGCGATCGCTTGGCAAAGAAGGTCCGGGGGCATGTTGTCCAACAAAATAATGTCCGGCTCTGCCGTGAGCGCGACCTCCAGTTGCTCCAGCGTGTCCACCTCGACTTCGATAGGCACGCTGTGACCGTATTGCACTCGAGCCGCTTGCACCGCCTGGGCGACGGCCTGCGGGCCGAACCCCAGCGCGGCTAGGTGGTTGTCTTTGATCAGCACGCCATCATATAAGCCCAGTCGATGGTTCGTACCTCCTCCGCAGCGAACGGCATACTTTTCCAGATGTCGCCAACCGGGCGTCGTTTTGCGAGTATCCAGCAAGACGGCTCGCGTGCCGGCAATTTGCTCCGCATACCGAGCCGTGAGCGAAGCTATGCCGCTAAGACGTTGTACAAAATTCAAGGCAGTGCGCTCGGCGACCAGAATGGAACGCATCGGACCGCTCACCCGAGCCAACGCCATGCCAGGCTGTAGCAGGGCCCCATCGGCCAGCAAGGATTGCCAGCTCACCTGGGGGTCTACCTGTGCGAACACCATCTGAGCGATCGGCAAGCCGGCCAGGCGTCCGGGTTTGCGGGCCACAAACAGAGCTTGCCCACGCGTTTGCGCGGGAACAACGCACGAACTGGTTAAATCGCCACGTTCGTCCAGATCCTCAGCCAAGGCAAGGTGGATCAGTCGCTCAGCGGTCTGACGCTCGGCAAGAGAAAGCGACATAAAGGATCTCTCGTTTATTGGAAGTATCGGACGGCGTTGCGGAATAGCGCCAGACCATCGCCTTCGGCTCGCAACCCCTCCCGAGTCCACCGTGGATGCTGTGTGCCCAACACATGCCGTTCGGGGTGTGGCATCAGGCCCAACACGCGTCCGGTCACATCGCACAACCCTGCGATGTCGCCTTGTGAACCGTTGGGATTCTCCCGATAACGCAGCACCGCTTGGCCGGCTTCGATCAACCCTTGCAGTTCCCATTCGCTTCGACACACAAAACGCCCTTCGCCGTGTGCAACCGGCAGATACAGCGAATCGACCCCTTTCAAAAAGGGGCATTTGCCTGAATGAGCGGCCAGATGTACCCAACGATCCTGAAAGATTCCCGACACATTGGAGGTCAGAGTAGCAAGGGGACCATCCTCGTCTGGTAGCAGTAGCAGACCGGATTTGAGCAGCGCTTGAAAACCGTTACAAATGCCCAGGATTAGCTTCTCCGAATCCCGGAATTTCCGCAACGCATCGCCTAGATAGTGCGTCAGTTGGTTGGCCAGCAATTTACCAGCTGCCACATCATCTCCGTACGTGAAGCCACCAGGCACGGTGAGGATTTGGAACTGCTGGAGCAGAGCGGGGTTTTCCCGCAGTCGATTGATGTGGATGCGTTCGACGTAAGCACCCGCTTTTTCATAAGCGAACTGTGTTTCGGCGTCGCAGTTGGCACCCGGGGCACGTAAAATCAAGACACGGACGTTGGCCATGCTAGGGGATTTCCCAGAACGACAGGAGGAGTCAAGCCAGGGGCGATTTCCTAGAGTTAAAGTATAAAGATTTTGCTGTTGGTGAACCAGAGGTCCGGAACAGACGCTGCTCTGAACAGCTTTGCGCCAACAGTATTGGCGAGGCGATGTCGGTCTGGGAGAAACTTTTCCCAAAAAAATTGTCTCCAGGCGTTGACAGAACAGCCCAGACCGTTATGATTCATCTTGTCCGCATGGATGACACAGTGACGAGCAATCGTTTCTGTGGCTCTTTGACAGGTAGGTAGGAGTAGAGAGGAAAGTCACGCGAGAGTGAGGCAACCCTGTTGGGAAGCACTCACGATCGTAATGAAGTCGAGATCACTGTGTCGGGG
>JBDNDE010000012.1:0-30342 GCA_046719305.1 Gemmataceae bacterium
AGGCCAACCGTTCCACGTCAATGTCATCGTCGGCGGGCCGCCCGCGCTGACCGTCTCGGCCGTGATGCCCTTGCCCGAGGGCATGCCGGAACTGGCGTTTGCCGGCCTGCTGGGCGGTCGGCGTGTGGGGCTGGTGACGCCACCCGAGACGGGGTTGGCCATGCCGGCCGAGGCCGACTTCGTGATTGTCGGCACAGTCGAGGGCACCAAGCCCGAAGGCCCCTTCGGCGACCATCTGGGCTATTACAGCCTCACGCACGATTTCCCCGTGCTCAAGGTCAAGGCCGTCTATCACCGCCCTGGCGCGATCTGGCCGTTCACCGTGGTGGGTCGGCCGCCCCAGGAGGACACCAGCTTCGGCGAGTTCATCCACGAACTGACCGGACCGGTGATCCCCACCGTCCTTCCCGGTATCAAGGCGGTCCACGCCGTCGATGCGGCCGGGGTGCATCCGCTGTTGCTGGCGATCGGCAGCGAGCGTTATGTGCCCTATGCCAAGGAGCGGATGCCGCAGGAATTGCTCACCGAAGCGTGCGCTGTGCTGGGCCAGGGGCAACTCTCGCTGGCCAAGTATCTACTGATCGTAGCGTATGAAGATAATCCCGAACTGGACATTCACGACATCCCCGCATTTTTCCGGCATCTGCTGGAGCGGTTCGACCCACGCCGCGACCTGCATTTCATCACTCGCACCACGGCCGACACCCTGGATTATTCGGCCACGGGGTTCAACGAGGGGTCAAAGCTCATTTGGGCGGCCGCGGGGCCGAAACGTCGCGACCTGGCGACCACGCTGCCGGTGAATCTGCGCTTGCCCGATGGATTCCGTGAGCCGCGTCCTTGCATGCCAGGGCTGTTGGCCATCCAGGCGACGCGCAGTGCAAGCATCGAGGCGTTGACAGCTGCCTTGGAAGGGATCGACTTGAGCGGTTGGCCACTGATTCTGCTGGTGGACGACAGCGATTTCGCAGCTCGGCACCCCAACAATTGGCTGTGGGCGACCTTTACGCGCAGCGACCCAGCCAGCGACATTCATGGGGTGGGGGCGTTCACCGATCGCAAGCATTGGGGCTGCACCGGGCCGGTGATCATCGACGCTCGCTGGAAAGATCGCATGGCCCCGCCGCTGGAGGAAGACCCCAAAGTGAGCAAACGGGTCGATGAACTTGCGGCCCCCGGCGGCCCCTTACACGGGTTGTACTAAACGCCGCCAGCGATTGGCGAGTTGTTTGGCAGGTTGGGACCATAGATCAAACTAGCAGGGGAGGCCCCCTGCACGATGACCAACCCGCGCCATAGAATAGCCGATGGTAACGCCAGGGGTGCCCGTCGTGTCGCGGGCTGAGAGCAGACCCTCCGGACCGGCTGGGATAATCCCCGGCCGGGAGGCTTACCCCACTCTGCTCCCCTGTTTTCTGTGTCCTGCAAATTGGGAGCATCTTTCCCCATGACGCAAATGGAAGCCGCCCGCAAGGGCTTGATCACGCCCGAAATGGAGTTCGTTGCGCGCCGAGAAGACCTTAGCCCCGAACTCATCCGCCAGGAGGTCGCCCGGGGCCGCATGGTGATCCCGGCCAATAAAGTCCACCTGAGCAAGAAACTGGAGCCGATGTGCATCGGCATCGCCAGCAAATGCAAGATCAACGCCAACATCGGCAATTCGGCGGTCACTAGCAAGATCGACGACGAGTTGGAGAAGCTGCACACCGCGGTGCATCTGGGTAGTGACACGGTGATGGATCTGTCCACGGGCGGCGACATCGACCGCATCCGCGCTGCCATCATCGACGCCTCACCGGTGCCCATCGGCACGGTGCCGATCTATCAGGTGATTCAAAACATCAAAGACATTGGCGACATCACGCCGCGGATGCTGCTGGATATGGTCGAACACCAGGCCAAGCAGGGCGTCGACTACATGACCATTCACGCCGGCATCCTCAAGGAATACATCCCGCTGACACGCAATCGCATCACGGGGATTGTCAGCCGAGGTGGCTCGCTGATCGCTCAGTGGATGCACCAGCGAAATGAACAGAACCCGTGGTACACCCATTTCGACGAACTCAGCGAGATCCTAAGGGCTTACGATGTCACCTATTCCCTGGGCGATGGCCTGCGCCCGGGCTGCCTGGCCGATGCCAACGACGAGGCCCAGTTTGCCGAACTCAAGACCCTAGGCGAACTGACGCTCAAAGCCTGGCAACACAACGTCCAAACCATGATCGAAGGCCCCGGCCATGTGCCGATGCATCTGATCAAGATGAACATCGAGAAGGAACGCGAGTGGTGCCACGAAGCGCCTTTTTATGTTTTGGGGCCGCTGGTCACCGACATCGCACCGGGTTATGATCATATTACCAGTGCCATCGGTGCAGCCATTGCCGGTGAAGCCGGCGCGGCGATGCTCTGCTATGTGACGCCCAAGGAACACCTGGGCCTGCCCAACAAAGACGACGTACGCCAGGGCGTCATCGCCTACAAAATCGCCGCCCATGCTGCCGACATCGCCCGAGGCCGCAAAGGGGCCCGCGACCGCGACGACGAACTAAGCCGCGCCCGTTTTGCCTTCGATTGGAACCGCCAATTCGAGCTAGCACTGGACCCCGAGACGGCCCGGCGAATGCACGATGAAACGCTGCCGCAGGATGTCTTCAAGAGTGCCAAGTTCTGCTCCATGTGCGGGCCGAAATTCTGCTCCATGCGCATCACCCAAGACATCCACGGCCAAACGCCTGAGCCGACCGAAAAGACAACAACCTTGCCATTGGCTTGAAGAAGGGGCAACGGGTCGGAGCTTCTGTGCGAGACCTCGCCAGAACAAGCCCCTGTTTGAAGGAAAAGGAGCGAATGGCTTCAGGTGATCTCCCCCGGACGGCCTTGTTGCCCGCATTGGCCCTTCCGGCCGACGAACGGACACAGCGCCTGGCGGCGATCCGTAGCGAGGCATTGGCTCGGTTGGGTACAGCGGACTTCACCCACTTGTCGCCGATGGAACTGGAGGCGTGGTTCGACGCTTACGATGCAGCTTTTTTTGGCGGGGCGGTCCGGCGGGCCTTGCAGCAGTGCAACGCGCCGTTGGGCTTTGCCTTTTCGTCGCGCTTGACCCGTTCCGCTGGGCTGACCAAGCAGTTTCGGCCGCGGCGGGTCAAGCCGCGGCCCCGGCTGCCCGGAGCGCGATACGAGATTGTGCTGTCGCGGACGCTGTTGCTGCATAGCTTCAACGGGGTTGAGCGCGTCGTGCGGGTCAATGGTCTGCCGTGTCACGATCGGCTCGAAGCGGCGTTACGCATCTTCGAGCATGAACTGATTCATCTGCTTGAGATGCTAGAATATGGTGTCTCCAGTTGTGACCAGCTTCCCTTCCGCGATGCGGCTCGAACTCTGTTTGATCACCAGGCCACCAAACATGAACTCGTCATGCCGCATGAGCATGCTTCGGCTACAAGGGGGCTAGCGATTGGCGACCGGGTGCAATTCGACACCCCCCAGGGGCCGGTGGTGGGCCTGCTCAACCGCATCACGCAACGGGCCACCGTGCTCGTCGAACATCCCCGCGGCGTGCGGTACCGTGATGGCCGAACCTATGTGAAGTATTATGTGCCGCTGGCGCTGCTGAAACGGGTTTAAGGTCGTATCCTGGTAAGCATCTCATGTACGCAGGTGCTAGCGATGGATGCAACCTCTTCGTCTTCTCCCCCGCTGCGTGGCCGCTGGTTGGCTCTGACGGCTGCACTGTTGGGTTGGATGTTTGATGGCTTTGAGATGGGGCTGTTTCCGGTGGTGGCACGACCTGCCCTGCGTGATCTGCTGGGAACGAGCAGTGATTTCGAGACACTCTTTACCCAGTGGAATGCGATGATCAATACCGCTTTCCTAATCGGGGCGGCAGCAGGCGGTGTGGTCTTTGGCTGGTTAGGCGATCGGCTCGGCCGCATCCGCGCGATGAGCCTGAGCATTCTCACCTATGCCCTGTTTAGCGGTTTGGGCGGCTTCGCCCAAGAGGCTTGGCATATCTTGGTCATTCGCTTCATCGCGGCACTAGGGATGGGCGGCGAGTGGGCTTTGGGGGTAGCTCTGGTCATGGAGGTTTGGCAGGGCCAATCGCGCGCCTTCCTCGCAGGGGTCATTGGGGCCGCCGCCAACGCCGGGTACATGATCGTGGCTCTCCTGAGTTTGTCGCTGGAGAGCATTCGCCCTAGCCTGCAGGAATTGGGCCTCTCCGAGCAATGGGTCAATTGGCGGCTCCTGATGGTGTGCGGGGCCTTGCCGGCTCTGCTGACGTTGTTTATCCGTTTATTTGTACCGGAGTCCGAACGCTGGGAGCAGGAACGCGCCCAAGGGAAAACCAACGCCTGGGCCACCACCGATTTGCTGGCCGTGCTGCTGGGCGTTGCCCTGTGCTTCGGTTTGATGGCGGTGTGGAAGCAGGTACCCCTCTTGCCGGTACAAATCAGCGCCACAGGGGTGGTCGTGCTCCTCGTGGGGCTGTGCTATCTTCAACCCATACGCGGGTACTTAGTTCGATCGCATGAACCAGATGCCATGAAACGGCACATTCTCACACGCATGATTTTTGCAGCTGTCATTAGCGGAGTGCCGTTGCTGGCCACATGGGGCACGGTCCAATGGGGGCCGGCCTGGGCCGACAAGCTGACTAACGATACCGGATTAAAAGGCTGGGCACCGTTAACACAGATCGCTTCGTCCTGTGGCGCGATCGTCGGTTGCGTGCTGGGGGCGGCCTTCGCTGATGTCGTGGGCCGACGCCTGGCTTATATTGCTCTTTGCTTGGTGTCGATGGGCGGTGTGTGGCTGTTTTACCTGACCAACCAGAGTGTCGGCCTGTATTTCCTGCTCACCGCTGGTCTGATGGGCGCGACCACAGCGGCGTTTTACGGCTGGTTACCGTTGTATCTGCCGGAGTTGTTCCCGACACGGGTACGGGCGACCGGCCAAGGCTTTGGCTTCAACTTTGGCCGCATCCTGGCAGCGGTGGGCGTGTTGCAAGTGCCATTGTTGCTCGGACCAGAGAAAGAGTTTGCCCGAGCGGGCGTGTTGTTGGCGCTGATTTACCTGCTGGGGTTATTGGTGATTTGGTTTGGCCCCGAGACCCGCGGTCGACCGTTACCCGAGTGAGGAGGAACCGTAACCATGATGAGTGAGAATATCTTCCTGAAAATTCTTTCTAAAGAGATCCCAGCCAAAATTGTACATGAGGATGAACATTGCCTGGCATTTCATGATATTGCTCCCAAAGCGCCTGTGCATGTGCTGATTATTCCACGCAAAGAGATTCGCACTCATGATGATCTGTCCCCGGATGATGCCACCGCCCTGGGGCACATGCACCTAGTGGCCGCGAAACTGGCCCGCGAGTTGGGCCTGAACCAAGGCTATCGACTGGTGATCAACTGTAAAGAGGATGGCGGCCAAAGTGTGCCGCATCTGCATATGCACTTACTGGGTGGACGTGCGCTGGGCTGGCCTCCCGGCTGAATCACAGGCCGTGGGAACCTCAGATCGGCTCAGCCGAATTGCAGCAGCAGGCTCCAATTGGGCATTTGCTGAAACTGCACGCCGATCTCGTGCTGGATGCCGGCAGACCGGCAGGAACGGACGATGACACGCACCCAAGCGGCTGGATCGTCATTGTTCCGGGGCCGAACCATCAGGACGGTATCGACCGCGACAGGTTGTTCCACCAGCAAGCACAAGCCGCCCTGGGAGCGATCGATCACCCAAGCGAGGAGAGTTTCCTCTCGGTCGGGGTAGCGCAGCAGGACTTGCACGGTGTTGCCCTTGCGACGACGGGTGGCTCGGCGCTCCAGGGTCACGCCTTTGAGAAATTCACGTTCGTTGGGTACCTCAGGGGGACCGGGCCGTGGCGGAGAAAGTAGCCGCCAACCCAGCCAAAAAGCTCCCACTGAGACCAGCAATCCGACTACCGGGACAATTAACCCGAACGGTTGATAGAGTTCGGCAAGAAATCCGAGCATCAGGCATACTCAGCTTGGGGAGTAGAAACCGTCTTTGATGCTAGCCTAGCATCTAGGGATAACGAGGGCAAATGTCGTGTCCGGTCCCAATGCGCCAGGTAAACCTTTAGGGCTGGAAATCGCTCCGTGGCCTCGGCCAGCCAAGCCCGAGCATGGGCATAGAGCCGATCCTCGTGACGGTCGTCCAACTCCCCCAACAGCAGCCTGGTCCGCAGGAAAACAAAATAGGTATCCAGGGTGTCGAACAAGCAGTAATCGTTGATCTCTTGACGTTTACCCTCGCGGTACATCTCGTAGACTAGATGCCCTGCAACATCCAGCTTGCCGCAGCCGGGGGGAATCTCACCTCGCACTGCTAGCAGATTTAACCCCCCGGATAACCGAAACGCCCCGTAGTTGCTTAGCCAATCCATTAAGTCGATGTGCTGACCGTGAAACCGATTGCGGTTGCGGGCGAAATGCTGCGGGGCCATCAACCGATGATCATAGGCCGCTAGCTCCAGCAGCGGTAGATCGAAAGCTCGACCGTTGAAGGTGACCAGTTTGGCGTGGCTGTAGTATTCCACGCCGCGCCAAAACTGCCGTGCAATCGTGGCCGGCTCATAATTGGGTGCCCCAAGACAGGCAATGCGCTGGAGGGTAAAATCGGTGCCGACGCGAATCACGCAGACGGCTACGGGAATTTGATAAGTCACTGGCAGAAAGTCGCTGCCCTCTCGCGAGCTAGCCTTGGCCTCGGCCCGTGCTCTCTCGATCGCTTGCTCGGGGCTGAGTCGCTCGTGCGGATAGAGAGATCGGGCGATCAGTCGTCCATCGGGGACGCTTTCCGTGTCAAAGATCAAAAAACCCGTCGAGGCCGTCGCCGCTCGGCTAGACCGGCGGGCGATAATGTCGGCCGCGATATTCATAACGGCGAGGCTCCCTAGAATCGGAACAACTCCGTTAGTCTGAACAATCGTTGCCTTGTGGTCAAGTGTGCGCAGCAAATTTTTTCACCGATCGAGGCGAAAAGCCTCCGCATCAAACGGTTCGGGTTGCCCCAGGAACAAGCGGCACAGGTACAACGCTGTACCCGGCGAGAGGTGCAACCCGGCACGGAAGTGCCCCGCCGCCACATACCAGCGCGACTGCCCCGGCACCGGACCCAGATAGGGCACCCCATCCGCCGAGGCCGGACGCAAGCCGGCCCAACTCCCCTCGATCGGAGCATCCGCCAAGGCCGGGCACAGCGACACGGCAAACTGCCGCAACTCGCTTAAAGCTTCGGCAGTGGTGGAGGCATCAAACCCCACATCTTCTTCCGTGGAGCCAACCAACAGCCGACCATCGCCACGCGGTACGAGATAGCGTTTGCCACAGGTGAGGATAGGTCGATTTCCTGCTGGGATACGGAGTAAGAGCATCTGCCCCCGAACAGGACGTATGGGGATAGGTATCAGCTGAGCCGTCCACGCCCCGCTGGTCAAGACGATTCGCTCCGCACGCAACACCCCTTCTTCTCCCTCCACCCCCTCAGCCAATAGCCGCCGCACCGGCCAATGCGGACGCAAGTCAACGCCGCGGACTCGGCAGGCAGCTTGCAACGCTCGCAGATGCCAAGGGTTACGCACCTGAGCCATCTCAGGCAGCCAGGCCCCGCCGTTGATCTCGGCAGCCAGGCTCCAGCCGCTCAGCCGTTGTTGTAACGCTGGACCTTGCAACATCTCGCAGCGTGCCCCTGGCGAGTACCATTCCTCCGTCGGCACTCTGTGAACGCTCTGGCCCGGCTCGACTAACTCGATCCCGCCACACACCCGGTAGCCGTTGTCTAGGCCGGTATCCTCGGCGAGTTGGGCCGTCAGGCGTGGGTATTCGGCATTGCTGAGGGCGCGGAGGCGGTCCATCGGCGTCTGGGCATACGTCAGAGATGCAGGGGGAAGAATGCCCGCGCCGGCCCAGGAGGCTTGTCGACCGATCGGCCCCGCCTCGACCAGAGTGACGCGTAGGCCGGCTCGCGCGCAATAGTAGGCGGTCGTCAAACCGATGACACCGCCTCCCACGATCACCACGTCCGCGCTGCTCATGCCTTTATTTTAGCAGGCGACCAGCCCTACGCGATAGTTGCCATAACGCGGGATGACGCCCAGTTCTTCGCGCATCCGCCGGGCGTCAATCCGCCGATTGGTCGCCTCGCCGGCCGGCTCAAAAGTCGGCGGGGCTACTCCGATCAGGCTAGCCAAATAGTCGTAATAGTCTCGCCGCAGCACGGGTTGGCCATCGGCGATGTGGTAGATGCCCTGGCCGCGATCCAGGGCAGCGACCACGGCATCAGCGCCATCTTCGACATGAATCAGGTTGAGCCATTTGTCTGGGTCGGCAGCAACAGCTTTGCCCGCGCGCAAGCCAGCCTCGCCGATCCGTCGGCCGGGGCCATAGATGCCGGCAAAACGCAGAACGACTGCATCAGGCCGTTCGCGCAACAAGAGTTGCTCGGCCTGCAGAACGATTTGTCCCGAGGCGTCGTTAGGTTGGGTGGGAGCGTCTTCGCTTAGCCAGGCTCCGTCAGATTGGCCATAGACACTAGTGGAGGAGATGTGAACGAAACGTGGCGCGGCGTGAGTGGCATTTAGCACGCGGGCTAGCCCCTCGACATATACGTCGTGCATGCTTGCCCCTTGGTTGCGATCTAGCCCCACTGCATGGATCACCGCGTCGGCGACAGGCAGCGGCCCGCCTTGCAGCACATCGTAGAGGACCGGCTCGATGCCCCTGACACGAAACAGTTCAGCCCGCTCTGGTTTGCGAGTCGTTGCCAGCACCCGGTCACCGCGTTCTTGCAGCAGTGGCACGATACGAGTACCCAGATAACCACAGCCCACGATCAGGACCGTTGCCACGCCCGCCACTCCTGTCGGATCAAACCGAACGCAAGGCCTCGATGGGGTCCAGATGAGCCGCCCGCCTAGCCGGATACCAGCCGAACAACACCCCGACGCTAATGGCCACGCCTAAGGAGATGAAGATGGAAGGCACATGAACTTGTGCGGGCAAGTTGATCTCCCACACCGATGCCACCGTCGGCACAATCCACACAATCGACAGACCGACCACCACCCCCAACAGCCCGCCGATAGTCGTTTGCACCATCGCCTCGATGAGAAACTGCATCGTAATATCGCGTCGCTTGGCACCCAGAGCGCGACGAATGCCGATCTCTCGCGTCCGCTCGGTGACGGTGGCCAACATGATGTTCATGATGCCGATACCCCCCACGAGCAGGGAGATACTGGCAATGAGCACGAGCAGCATTTGGTAACGCGCTTTGCTGCGTTCGGCTTCTTCCAAGCGGTCCAGTGGCACGGTGACAGCCCAATCGGGCTTGAGGTGCCGGCTCATCAGCATCTCGCGGATGATCTCACCCGTGGGGCGCACTTTGTCGATGTCGCTGACGGTGAGGGTAATCTGGCTAAGTTCGACCTGTTCGCGGTTGAACGAGCCGGAACTCCGCACGACGATCTGCTCGCCGAAGCGAACGCGAACCGTCTCGAGGGGAATGTACACATCGCGGTTGTAGTCTTCTGCCGCCATGCTACCGCCACTGCCCCCGGTGGGCATGCGATAACGCAACACGCCGACGATGCGGTAATAGTGACTGCCGACACGCACCGATTGGCCCAACGGGTTGCCAAAAGGAAACAGATCCTGGGCCACCTCGTGACCAATTACACAGATATTTTCCATGCGCAGGCCGTCTTCGTGGTTGAGAAAGCGTCCCACGGCCAGATCGAGCTTATTGATCTCGGCATACTCTGGGGTAGTGCCGACGGCCCGGCCATTGTGCAGTTTGGCTTCGCGGCGAATCTCGACAGGAAAGACCCGCATCGGCACCATGCGGGTGATCGTGCCGGAAGATTGCAGCGTTGCCATGCGGGCATAGTCGGCGTAGGTCAGGCCGTACATCGCCACACGGATTCGTCGGGTGTTGCTCTCGTCGGGCGGCTTGACGCTGCGGACGATGATGTTGGTCGCCCCCATGCGTCGGATGTCTTCCAGAGCGTCTTGCATGCTGCCCTCGCCGAACGCCATGAGGGCGATGACCGCCGCGGTGCCAATGATGATCCCCAGCACCGAGAGAAAGGCGCGGAGCTTGTGTAACCACAACGAGCGAAGGGCCAGAACGACCCCCCGGCGACCTTTGGCGGTACTGAGAATCGGCAGCAAGACCAGGGCGAGGAAAGTCGAGCCGACCAGGATGGTCATCAAGTACATGGTGACTTCCTCAAGCAGGCAGACGGTGGGTGAGGGTTTCCACGGAGCGAGCCGCCGCCAAAGCCAGCAACCCCTTGGGATGGTCGTTGCGTAGATCGGATTCGATCACGCCGTCACGCAGGCGAATGACCCGGCGTGCCCATTCGGCGATGTCGTTTTCATGGGTAACCATGATGATGGTTTTGCCTTCGAGATTCAGCTTGGTGAGCATCATCATGATTTCATCCGATGTTTTGGAGTCCAGATTCCCCGTCGGCTCGTCGGCCAAGATCACCTGCGGGCGATTGACCAGCGAGCGGGCGATGGCCACGCGTTGCTGTTGGCCGCCGGATAACTGCATCGGTCGGTGATCGAGGCGTTCGCCCAGGCCGACCATGCAAGCCAAGCTAATGCACCACTGGAGGGTTTGCTCGTTAGGGGTGATGCCCTGGTAGATCAGGGGCATCTCGATGTTTTCGACCACCGTGTACTGCGGGAGCAGATTGTACGATTGGAAGATGAAGCCCAAATAGCGACTGCGGATCTCGGAGAGTTCGTCGTCGCTCAGGTGGGCGACGTTGTCCTCCCCTAGGTAGTAATCGCCGCTGGTCGGACGGTCCAGGCAGCCCAGGACATTGAGTAGAGTGGATTTTCCCGAGCCGGACGGACCCATCAGCGCCACGAAATCACCTTCCTCGACTTCGAGAGTCACGCCACGCAGTGCCCGGACCACCACCGACTCCAGGAAGTAATTTTTGACTAGGTTGTGAATACGAACAACGCTCGCCATGAGGCCGGCTCCTGTGATGCTCGGTGGGGCATAACGACGGCCAAGGGTTACTTCTTCCAGCCGCCTTTACCCTTGTCACCGCCCGGGCCTAGCTTGCCTTTCAGACCACTCCTCTCGCCGCCACGCCCGCCGAATTCACCCAGGGCGGCTTTATCCGCATCGCTGAGCAGCACCCGCGGATTAACGATTACTTCTTCGCCCTCGGCGAGCCCCGACTCAATCACCGCCATGCGGTCATTAGACAACCCCACCACGACCTCGCGTACTTCGGGTCCGTTGGGCGTCAGCACATAGACCCGCCGCTTGTTGCCCATATCGACACTGCCCAGAATCGCTTGCAACGGCACGGTCAGCACGTTCTCTCGCAGGCTGTCGGTAAAAATGGTTACCTCGGCAGTCATGCCTGGCTTGAGGTTGGGCATTTCGTCCTTGATGGTCACCAACGCTTGATAAACCTTGACATCGGCCGACATCCAGTCTTGCTGCGAGGCAACTGTGGCGACAGAGCGAACTTCGCCGTCCAACAGGCGGTCAGGGAAGGCTTCGACGCGAATCTTGGCCAGTTGTCCGGCTTGCTCCAGCACCTGATCCTCGGCGCGGTGGTCGGCGATGAAGTCCTCGCGAATGGACTCGAAACCGAGAACCGAGATGAGCCGAGCTAGCGGGTCCACGGGCAGGACCATGCAGGCTTGGACGCTTTCGCTGAAACCGGTCTTGCGATATTTGTCACCGCGAACCCGTGAGACCATGGCCTCGTGAATTTTGGTGTTGACCATCATGCGTGAAAGATTGGGGATGCGCATGAGTTTTTGCCCCTCGCGGACCGGCTCACCCTGGGCAATGATCGCTTGTTGGGAGCCACTGCCGAAGCGGCTTTGTTCGGAGACATAGTAGACGACGAGGCCATCCTGAGGAGCTAGGATGACGCATTTTTTGATTTCTTCCTCAATATCATAAAAGCGTGCTTGCTCTTGTTCATAGATGGATTGTTTAGAGCGGCGGTCAGCGTCGGCCTTGACTTCTTTGGCCCGAGCCTGGGCTTCGATGCGCTCCAAGGCGCGTTGGCCTTCCTCGATCTTGCCGATCAGTTCCTTACGCATCCGCGGGCCGGTGAACTTCTCCAGCACCCGTTTCTCTTCCAAAACCTTGGCCAGAGCGATCTCGGCGCTACGCAGTCGGGCTTCGTCTGCCTGGGCTTGGGCCGTGGTCACATAGCGTCGCCCAGGCTTGCTCATTCGTTGTGACCAGGCGGCCCGTTCTTCCCACATGGTCAAGTCCGAGCGGGCGATCATCAGCCGGCCTTCGATCTCTTGCAACGCCTGTACATATTCGCCTTTCTCGTACTTCTCCAGATCCAACTTGGCTAGTTCTAGCGTCAGCTTCTCGGTGGCAATGTCGCTGCGATTCTGGCTTTCAATGATCTCGTATTCCTTCTCGGCCGACACCCATGCGGCCCGAGCTTGATCGACGACGATCTTTTGCGCTTTGAGCGATTCATAAAGAGCCGAGTCGTCTAGTTGCACCAGGCGATCGCCCCGCTTAACCTGGGTACCATCTTCGATCACCCAGCGGATGGTGGTCGAGACGGTGCTATTAGGCGAGCGTGCCTTGACGCGACAGATGATATCGCTGTTCTCGGCGGACTCCAGGGCACCCCGTTCGGTGATGGTAACTTGGAGATCTTCGTAAGCCACCTTATGCGTAATGAGGTCAGGCCGAATGCTACTGCCGCCAAGTCGGAGCAAGCCGAACCAGGACAGCGTCGAGGCGGCTAGTGCGGCCAGAATCGCGATCCCCCCGCCGACGAGCAGCAGCCGGGGCCACGGGTTGCCCGCCTTGGCTGGGCGCGGCCGAGCCGGTGGGGGGGTTGGCGGGACGGACGGCACCGGGGATGGGCAGGAGGTCGGGGGCACCTCGGTCGTCGGATGGGTGTTGCTGGGTGGTTGGGGGGCAGCAGGTGGTGGCGTCATCAATCCACACTCCTCGGGAATCCAGAGGCATCACACCAAGATCGCGATACAAGCTCATCCGCGTGGTGAGATAGTTCAGCCATGTACTATACAGGCCGTTGATCGCTCCCAAAAGAGAATTCTGGGCCTGCAACAACTGTTGAGTTAGGGCGGCTGGGTCGCCTGTACTGCTTGAAGCGGCTGGCGCACCTACCGAACCGGGCGGCGCTGCTGGGCCAGCTGGGGCTTGCGGTTGGCTGAACGCCTGCAGCGCTTGGTCCACTTGAGTATAGGCTAACTCCACATTCCGCTTCTGGATTTTGTGGTAATTCACCGCCGCCGCTCGCAGCCGCCTTAAATTTAGACGAACGGCAAAGGCAATATTATCCTCGGCCTGTTGCAACGCTCGCCGCTGCTGCTGATAGCCGATCAACGCTGCCCGATAGATATTCCGCTCTGGAATACGCACCAGCGGTAACTCGCCGTTGATGATCAACTGATGCCGTCGACGATTGTAGCCGAAATCCAATGGCCGGGCTGCTCCCAGCGGAGTGTTGACATCGTAGGCATATTGCACATCTAGAGCGGCCATGAGGGCATTGGCCGATACAGTGATTTTCCGCCAAGCATCGACTAGTTGAGCACGCTGGTTCATGAGGTCGAGGCGGTTTTCCAGGGCCACGCGGACGATGGTCGAGAGCACTTTTTCATCGTCGTCGGCAAGCAGATCGACGCCCTCGATGCAGGCGGGGGGTAACTCCGGCCAGCGTTTGCGGACCTGCTCGCGGGCTTCGCCAAACGGTATCTCCAACAACGCCAGAAACTGCCGGTAGGCGACGTTGAACTGCACCGTCTGCAACAGGCTGCGGCGGTAGGGGTCTTTCTCGGCCTCCCAGAATTTGCTAGCGTAGGCCCGCAGCGCTTTTTCCAAGCGGCCGAGTTCGACCTCGAAGTCCAACTCTTCCAGGCGGGCGGCCTCAGTCGGCGAGAGGTCTTTCTCTTTTTCGCGCAATTCGTCGCGTTTGGTCATCAAGGTGCGCCGTTCGGTGTTCAGCTTTTCCAAGCGGCGGTCCAGGCCATCGCGTCCAGCAGCATCCTTGACCCCAGCGGGTTCCTTTTCCCAGTCGGCCCAACGCAGTCGCAGACGGGCGGGGAACGAGGTGCGGGCGATGAAGGCATCCTCCAGCAGCAATCGACGCAAGCGGTCGCGCAGCTTCGCCTCTTCGCCCGGCTTGGCGTACGTTGCCGCTTCTTGCGAGAGCCGCTCGAATTCGCTGCTAAGCTGCTCGTAACGCCGGGTCTGCAATAGCATCGGTTGCAGCGGTCCTTCGTCCACATCAATCCGCAGATTCATCGGCAGGCCGAGTTGTTGTTTGAGTTGATCCAGACTGTTGCGATAGTTGGCTTGAGCCGTGAGAATCTGTTCCTGGCTGCGGAGCAACTGTTGCTCGACCTGGCCGACCTGCACCGAGTTGACGATACCGCCTTCCAAATAGACTTGGAACAGGTTGAAATAGCGTCGCAATGCCTGGATGTTGCGATACTGGTTGATTAGCTGTGCCTTCTCACCCAAAGTCGACAAGTACCCCTGGGGGGTAGCGTTGCTGGGCTGAATGACTCCCAACCGCGCCCCTTCGCCCGGCCCCAACTGGGCGATTAGCTCCGTGGGCGTCAACGGCCGAGTCAGCCCGCGGAACGGTGTCGCGGTCCCCGGTGTGGTCACCGTGCCCGCCGAGATCGCCGCCACCCCTGCTTGCACACCGGGGATAAAGGCGGGCTGGCCGGCGGCGATGAAGACGAAGAACTCTTGGCGGAACCGCGCGAAGTCACGCACGGCATAGAGCAGGTTGCGCTCCGCCTGGGTGAGTGGCTCCAGCGTGACCGCCCGGCCTGCGCCACGCAACAGCGGCTGAATCAAGTCCAGCGACAGCGTCGAGACGCTGGTGGTTGGTTCGTTGCCGATGTTGATCACCGTGCGGTTGGCAAAGCTCAACAGCAGCAGGCCCCCCGTGGAGAAAAGTTGCGAGAAGCCGGCCGTCCCGTTCCAACGGACGCGATTGGTGCGGCCCTCGGCAGTCCCCGCGCCGAATCGTTCGCGGAGGTAGGTCTCTACGGCGAAGAACTGCGGCGCGAAGGCAAAGCGTTCCAGCGTCACCGGCAGGGCCGCCAGATATACCCCTTCCCGACGGGTCTGATACTCGCGGCTGTTGATGAGTCCCAGCTCGACGGCCTGTTCCAGTTGCAGCAAGAACGTCCGCTCACCCTGAGCGATGGCGGCCTGTTCTTCCTCAGGCCGGAAGGTACCGTCACGACGGATAATGTCGGCTAATTCGCGGCTGGTTTCGCGAGTGGCTTCAAGAATGCTGCGTTCGTAGGGGTCTTTCTCATCGGGTTCGTTCTGGCTGGCGCGGTTGCGGGTGTCCCAGTGATCCAGCAATTGCAGATAGCCGACCCCTTCGACTAGGCCGACGCCTGCCTTACCGGGTTTTTGCGGATTGGGGGACAACGCCTTGGCGGCTGGATCATCCGGCGGCATAGGCGGGCGATCGGCCTTGGTCGGATCGGCAAAACGGGCACGCGGATCAGGCAGCACCTGATAGCCGTCCAAATTCCAGCGGGGATCTCGGGATTTCTCGCGGTGCAGGGCCTCGACTTCCTTATCGGTCCAGTTGCGATAGAAAGCCCGCGTGCAGCCAGGGCCGGTCATCAAACTAGGCAGCAGCAGCAAAGTGAGAAACCGTTTCTTCCAGCGGGCGGCTTGAATGCTCATGGACCCGATCCTCACGCCAACGACTTTTGACGGCATCAAAGTCGTTATCGGCGTTACAGATTGCCCGGCTTGAAGCCAATCAGGGGGCCAGGGGGGGAGGGGTATCCGGTGGGACGGCGACTGGTTCGCCCAGTAAACCGACCAGTCCCTCGCTGCCCAAGGCTACGACGCGGCCGGCCACTTCGATCTCGAACAAGTCGTCGAGCGGCTGATGGCGGACAAACAGGACACAAACGCCGGGCATCAGACCGAGGTTTTGCCAGTGGCGTAGACGTTCCGGCGAGTCATCGCGGACCTCGCGAATGGTCACGCGGGCACCGGGGCGAAAGGTATCTAGCGACCGCAAATCTCGCTGGGCCATCGTCCCTTCCCGGGTCGGGATCAGGTGCCCGTGCGGATCTTCCAGTGGCTCGCCCCCCCCGAGATGAGCCAGATGAACGGCAATTGCTTGTTCTAAGCGGGGCGAAATAGCGTGTTCCAGCGCTTCGGCCTCGGCATCCACTTCGCTCCAGTCCAGGCCCAACACCCGATGTAGAAACAGTTCCACCAGCCGATGGCGTCGGATAACATGGCGAGCCTCGCGGACGCCGCTTTCCGTCAACCGGGCACCCCGACCCGATTCGTAGTCGATCCAGCCGGACTCGGCCAAGCGTTTGAGCATGCCGGTTACCGAGGACGGTTTGACCCCGAGGCGTATGGCGATTTCCGCAGGGGCGACAGGACGCTCCGCCCCATTCAGCGCATGAATGGCCTTCAGATAATCTTGCACCGCCGGACTGGGTTGATCCGCCATTCGGCGTTCCTCGGAGGGTGACACCAGACAGGGGTATTTTATCGCGACAGGCGTGGCTTCACCAGTCGAGTCTGGTTACCAGGGGTAGCCCGACCCGTTCTGCTGGAAGCGGCTTCGATTGCGATAAAAACCACAAAGGCCCTGCTGTCTCACCGGTCAGGAGGCCTGCCTCGGCTGGCAGGTTCGAGCAGCGGACAAAGCGGCGGACGCCGCCCAAACCTGGCCTTGGCCTCGTCGCGTCCCCCAATCAGTTACTTTTCTTCGCTGATCTCTGCTGTGAACGCTCCGTTGGCCACCGCTGTGAATTTCTTGAGCTTTGTCGGCTCTTTGGGGTCTTTTTCCTCGGCCACGAGCGTCAGTTCGCCTTTGATCTGGAACTTAGCCTGGGTTGAAGAACCGTCGATGGCAGTTTCGGCCTGGAGGACGAATTTACCGTTGCCCGAGCCGTTGGCCCCAGCAATGGTTTCGATCTCTAAAGTGAACTCCAAGGTGCCGAGGGTGATGTCGCCCTTTTTTTCCACCTTCACCAGTTTGCCCTTGCCTCGGCTGCGTTCGGGATCGACAGGGATCGCCACCATTCCTGTGACGATTTGCTTGCCGGACAGCGGCCATTCATCGCCCTCACGGACGGGCTTGTCGGGCAAGAGTTTGACGACCATCGCCAGGCCATCGGTGTGGGCGTCGGAGAGTTTGCGGGCCTCCTCGGGCGGGAGCTTCTCCTTGAGGTCATAGGTGCACCCCATCTTGCCCAGGGTGAGAACGACACTCTTGCCCTCCAGGGCGGTTTTGGTTTTTTCGTTGCCATCGTCCACCACGCTGCTGGCATAGTTGCGTTGGAAGGTGGACAGCTTGCCCTCGTTGAGGCGGAGTGTCTTCTGGGTGTAGTCTTCGGTGCGGGTGGTCACCTCCTTGACTGTCTTGGCCGGTTGACCCGGCTCCTCCGTGGTGAGCGTCGAATGCAACACATCAGTCGATTGGACTCGAAAGCTCTTGCCCTCGCCGGGGTAAGCCCTCACCTTGATCGTATAGGCCGGCCGTTCCTCGGCTGATGCCAGCGTGATCAGCACCAGCAGCGCCAGAGTTCCAAAGAGTTGCTTTGCCATCTGACGTTCTCCTTCCTGAAGAATGATCGCTCCTACTTGGCGGCCAACATCAGGCGGTAGACATGTGTCGGCCCGCCGGTGTCGTCGGCATCGCTAAGGACGATATGATACTGGCCGTCGCGGGGTAAAATCAGCGTCAAGCGAGCGTCACGGGAACCATCGACGTCGTCGATGCTTTGCAGCAACTGGCCCTTGTCGTCGTAGACGCTCAGGAAGGCATCCAACCCACTGCCCCGACGCGCGGCGATGACCTCGATCTGCACCCGCTGCCCCTTCTTGCCCGTGAACCGATACACATCGACATCTTGGACCCACCCAATCACTCCGGCCACCGTGTCGCCCAGTCGAATCGGCTGCGCTTGCTTGAAGCTGTCGTTGGGTTCCTTTTCGGCGATCACGGCGGCTGTCTCCAGCAGCACCTTGGCCGTGGCCTTGCCCTCGGGAGCCGTGAGCGTGAAGGTGACCTCAGCCGAGGCATCGGCTGGAGTGTTGTCCGGAGCAGTGTATTCCAGCCGGACCCGCGTATCGCCAATGCGCGAGGCATCCAAGCCGTTGGGCACCGCCACCTTGTCCTTAGCTAGCAGCTTGACCTTGCCCAGCGAGGCAGTCACTTCGGTGATGCTGTCGAGTCTTTGGCCGCGCAGTTCCACCGGGGTGGTTTGGCCTACGGGTAGTCCCATCGGCAGGCTGAGCAACACCACGGGCGGCTTGGGCGGCGGCGGGTTCTGCGCGAGCGACAGGGCGACCAGGCCCAACACGAGTGCGGAGGTTAAACGCATGAGCCACCTTCGGGTTGAACAACGGATTCACCGAGAATCGTCTGCAACAGTCGAAACGGTTGGGGGCGAAACACGATCACTTCCGCCGGCGCTCCCACGGCCAGTTCACGCGGCGGCAAGCCCAGCAAGGCTCGGGGTTGGACACTAGCTGCGTCCAGGAGGTCAGCCAGTTCCCACTCGCCCAGCTGTTCCAGGTGCCGCAGGCAGGCATCGAGCAAGACCCCTGAGCCGGCTAGGAACGGTGTGCCGGGCACGATCACCTTCCCGCCGGGCAGCACTTCCAACTCGCTACCCCATTGAGCATAGCGTCCCGGCGGCAACCCCGCCAGACTGGAGGCATCGCACGTCAGGATCACTTGACCTGGCCGCTTTACCCGCAACATCACCCGCAGCACCGCCTCGGGCAAGTGGTGGCCATCGCCGATCAAGCTGGCCGTCAAGCGGTCGTCGGCCAATTGCTCCCAGAGGTAATTGTCGTGCCGCGGCAGCAAGGCATGGCAGCCATTGCCCAGATGGGTCGAGAGTTTGGCCCCAGCACTCACGGCGTCACGAATTCGCTCGGGGCGAGCAGCTGTGTGACCAAGGGCGACGACCAGGCCCTCGGCAACGCGGCGTTCGATAAAGCGGAGAGCCTCGGGCCATTCCGGGGCCAGGGTGATTAAGCGGATGGCTCCGCCGGCCGCCTCTTGCAATCGGGCAAACTCGGCCTCGTCGGGCGGGCGAATGTGGTGCCGGGGATGCGCTCCGCGTGGTCCGTCCTCGAAGCTGAGATAAGGCCCCTCCAGGTGAAAGCACGGCATCGCCTCGGCCCAGGCGGGCGACTGTTCCCGAACGCGACGCAGCAAGCAGAATCCGGCGTGCAGATCGTCGAAGCTGGCTGTGATCAGCGTTGGACAAAAGGCGGCGATGCCGTGTTGCTGGCAGGTAGCGACGATGTGGGCCACTCCGTCGGGCGTCAGTGACGGATCAACGAACGCTTTTCCCCTGCAGCCGTTGATTTGTAAATCGAACCAGGCAGGGGCAACAAAGGGGCCATCCTCTGCCAAAGGATCAGAGGCCTGTTCCAGGCGGGTGATGCGGCCCCGATCCATCGACAGGAACAGCGTTTGGTGCGTGCGATAGTGACGAGCCAACAACTGCATCAGAGAACATCCGCTCCGCTGGGCTTGCTACCCCAGCCTAGCAAGCCAGGCCGAGCGTGTCCATCAGGTCCAAAGGCTCCGAACCCACTCTAGCCATCGGCCAGTCACTTATTTCACCCGCTCAACAATTTTTAGGCTTTCAAATGTATTGACATTACCGTCGGCCGTCTTCAGTGATTCCTTGACCTTCAACTCGCCACGCTCCAGTTGACCGGTGGTCAGATCCCAAACAATTTCGCCGCTGGGCAACATCTGCCACAGCGGGATCAGGTCAGCCGGAGCCGCAGGCTTTTCCTTCAGCTGCGTCGTCAGGGTCACCACGGCCTTGCCCTTGTCAACGCTTTTACACTCGAAGCGTTGCACGGCATCGTATTTCTCACCAGTGCCCAGGGGCGGGTTCAGCGTGAGTTGAAAAGGCCGCTCCCACTTCAAACCGGGCCGTAGTTCGCCGGCAGGCAGCACCCCCAAGAAGGGGAGTTCATGCTCGAAGGGGTTGCCGCCTCCCGGCGTATTCTGTACTGCCAGGAGTCGACCGAGGCCATCGACGCTTACAGTGGCAAGAACTTTATTCAAATGAGCGTTCAAGTTGCGCATCTCGGGCGTGCTTTTCTCTAAGTTTTCTGAATCAAACACCCAGGGTAGCGCGTCGTTATTCACCCGCTTCATGAGCATCTTAGTGATGGACATCTCCAACGTAGCGGAGCCTGTTTTATCGACGGCTGTGACTTTCCACTGGCGCAACAGATCCAACTCGCTGGTAAATTTGCCGGTGTTTTCGCCCTGGGTGAAGCTCTGCTCGGTGTGGTGGCGGACGCGATAGGTAAAGCTCTGACCCGGCTCAGGCCAGCGCAACTTGTTGCCCGTCGGCCCCTGCGCCAGCACCCAGGCGATGGCAAAGGCTGCCATCATGGCCCCCCATACAAATCGGTTGGTGGCCAATCGGTTGGTGGCCAATCGGTTGGTGGCCAATCGGTTGGTGGCCAATCGGTTCATGACTCTCTCCCCCGTGGACGCTTGACCGCCTCACCCGGCGGTAATGCCCGTTGCATAACTGACTCGTCGGACAAAAGCCAGCCCAGTACATTGACAGAGGGGGACAAGGCATCGACGCCGTGGGAGAATTGGCCATGAATCCGTTTGACCTCAAGGGCCGCGTCGCACTGATCACCGGGGGCAGCAAAGGGTTAGGCAAAGCGATGGCCCGCGGTTTGGCCGAAGCCGGAGCCGATATCCTGATCGCCAGCCGCACCGAAGCCGAACTACGGTCCGCCCTGGACGAGGTCTTGGCCGGCACCGGACGCCAAGGCCGCTATTTCGTTGCCGATCTTTCCCAGCGTGCCCAGGCCAACCAGTTAGCCGCCGACGCCCTGGCCGCTTTCGGCCGCGTGGACATCCTGATCAACAACGCCGGCACCAACATCCCCGAGGCAATCGACGCCATCACGGACGAAGCCTGGGACCGCGTGTTGGAGTTGAACCTCTCATCCATCATGGCGTTGACCCGGGCGATCGTTCCCGACATGAAAAAACGCCGCTGGGGACGCATCGTTCATATCTCGTCGATCATGGGCTTCGTCTCCAAGGAGCGCCGCAACAGCTACAGTGCCACCAAGTCGGCCCTGCTAGGACTCGCTCGGGCCAGCGCTCTGGATTTGGGGCCATTCGGCATCACGGTCAATTGCCTCTCGCCGGGGCCATTCCTGACCGATCTACCGATGACGGTGTTGTCCGAGGCCGAGAAAAAGGTCTTCGCCGACCGCACCGCCTTGGGTCGTTGGGGTGACCCCAAGGAACTCGTCGGCCCAGTTCTGCTGCTTGCCAGCGACGCGGGCAGCTACATCACCGGCCAATCGCTCACGGTGGATGGCGGCTATCTGGCCCGCTAAGGGAGAGATTATGGCAATCCCGTGGGTGAGACGCGAAAGGTACACGAAGAGCCAGCCCTGGCAGCGAAGGAGTTGGCATGCCGAGTCGCGATGAGCTGGCGGAGAAATACCTCGCCCAGTTGCCCTACGCGCCTTACCCCGTGCAGGAAGAGGCATTGCTTGCCTGGTTCACCAGCGAAACGGGCGTACTGGTCTGTGCGCCGACGGGCACCGGCAAAACGCTGATCGCCCAGGCTGCTCTCTTTGAGGCATTGCACACCAACACCCAGGCCTACTACACTACGCCGCTCATTGCCCTGACCGAACAGAAATTCACTGAAATGCAGCAGGCCGCCGTCCGCTGGGGTTTCTCCGCCGATGATGTCGGACTGGTGACCGGCAACCGCCGCGTCAATCCCAATGCCCGCATTCTCATCGTGGTGGCTGAGATTCTGCTTAATCGACTGTTACACGCGGGGGGCCCGGATGCTAGCGGGGAAACCTTTGATTTCTCGCATGTGTCCGCTGTCGTCATGGATGAATTTCACAACTTCGCCGATCCACAGCGTGGCATTGTCTGGGAATTGGCCCTGGGCCTGCTGCCGCCTCATGTTCGGCTGCTGCTGTTGTCGGCCACGGTGGGCAACGCCCGGGAATTTCTCTCCTGGCTGGATCGCAGCCACAACCGCAAAATTGAACTGGTCGAAAGCACCGAGCGTAAAGTACCGCTTACCTTTCGCTGGGTCCATGATGAATTTTTGGGCGACCACATCGTGAAAATGGCCAAAGGCGAGGGCGAAGGTCGACACATCCCCGCCCTGATTTTTTGCTTCAATCGCGATGAATGCTGGAGCGTGGCCGAGATGCTAAAGGGGCTGGACGTGCTGCCGCCGGGTGTACGCGGTCCGCTGAATGACGAGGTCGACAAGCTGAACTGGTCCGAGGGGGTCGGCCCCAAACTCAAGCAGATGCTGCGTCGCGGCGTAGGGGTGCATCACGCCGGCATGCTGGGCAAATATCGCCGGGTCGTCGAATCGCTGTTCGAGCGCAAGCTGCTCTCGGTGTGCGTCTGCACCGAAACGCTTGCCGCGGGCATCAACTTGCCGGCCCGCTCGGTGGTGTTGACCACCCTGGTTAAAGGGCCTCCCGGCAAAGAAAAGCTGGTCGATCCCTCCACAGCCCAGCAGATTTTCGGCCGGGCCGGGCGTCCACAGTTTGATGATAAAGGGTTTGTCTTTGCCCTGGCTCACGAAGATGACGTGCGTTTGCTTCGTTGGCAGGAGAAATATGACCAGATCCCTGAAAACACCAAAGATCCGAATCTGATCAAAGCTAAAAAGGCTCTCAAGAAAAAAAAGCCGGTCAAGAGTGACAGAATTGTCTACTGGACCGAGGGACAATTCAAACAGTTGCAGGCGGCTCCACCGGGCAAACTCTACAGTAAGGGGCCGCTACCCTGGCGGCTGTTGGCCTACTTACTGAAAATCTCGCCCGAAGTGAGTCGCGTGCGGACATTCATCGGCAAACGGCTAATGGATGAGCCGCGTATCCGCTCAAGTGAGCGGCAGCTGGAGATTATGTTGCGGACGCTGGCGGACAAGGGGTTTGTCACGCTTCAGCCGACCCCACCGCCCCAAGGCGACCCGGCCTTAGCAACCTATCGCGCCGAATTAGCAGTACCGACACCGGCTCTGGATACGCTCTTGGTGTTCCGCAGCATTCACCCGCTTTATGGGGCGTATTTGTTGGAGTTGCTCGGGATCGCCAACCCTGACGAACGTCTGCAAGCCCTGGAAAGCGTGTTGGAAATTCCTCGGCCGTTGCTGCGTCATGTGCGGCCGCCCTGGCCCGACCAAATGCCGCCAGGCCCACTGGAGACGACGAAACTTGACCCAGAGTTGATTGCGCGGGGACTCATTGCCGCTCCCCTGGTAGCCGGCGAGGACGATGAGGAGCAAGCCGACGACGGGTGGCGAGAGCGTCCCCCCAGCTTGGCGGACAAGCTGCGGCTG
Source organism: Gemmataceae bacterium (assembly GCA_046719305.1). GTDB lineage: Bacteria > Planctomycetota > Planctomycetia > Gemmatales > Gemmataceae > RGDT01. The sequence goes on from JBDNDE010000012.1 coordinate 23,430, forward strand.
TATTACGATGCCCTATGGCCCGAAGCTGGTGACCTGACAACCGCTCCGGTGTGGGCAGCCGGTGAACTCTTACGCGGTTTTGCAGGAAACTTTAATCTGTTCATTCGTGCCCATGATTTATCCAAGCAAGAAGGGATCATCTTCCGGCATCTGTTACGGCTAATTCTTCTTTGTGGCGAGTTTGCCCAAGTGGTGCCGGTTGGCATGGACGCCGAGGCCTGGAAGGCCGAACTACGCGAATTGTGCGACCGATTGACCGCTAGTTGTCGCGTGGTCGACCCCACCAGCACCGACGAAGTGATCCAGCTGGCGCAAGCCGCCGACGTGGTGGCTGGTGAAAGCGTGGCAACGAGCAGCGAACCCCCGCCGCCAGCCGATCCGCTTGCCGACTTTGCTGCAGGAATCTACGACTAGGAGCCGACTTTGCTGCGGGGATCTACGACAAGGGGGAACTGGGGGTTGCGAGCGCTGCGACGACGTAACAGGTCGCGACCAAGGCAGCGCGCTTCCGCTCCCCTCGCCGTCGTGTTGGCCTTGGTAGTGGCCTGAGTATCAATACTCTCTCTTGGTCTTGATGCCCGGCTCCGGCACCGGATACTTGCCCTGAGCATCTGCCATCAACGGGGAAGGACCATCGAGCGTGAGTTTATCGACGTTGGGAGCGAACTCGTGTTCATGCTCTAACGTCTGCTTGTAGGTCCACACATGGCCAGTGTGCGCGGCCAATCGCCCCATCACCGTTACGAGGCTAGCCTCGGCTCCGCGTTTGGCTTCGTTGAATGGTTTGTTGTTGCGGATGGCATCCATCAAATAGTCCCATTCCAGCTGATACGGGTTGCGTTCCCGCTTGGGATACGACCAGACCGGCTTGGCCTTCATGTCCTGACCGGCAAATATCCGCGACCGCGCCGGGGTGTGGGCCGACGTGCTGATGATCGCCGATCCCTTGGTCCCATGTGCATAGCTGGCAAACTCTTGATGGCAACCGTTGATGTTGCGTCCTTCCAAGAAAAGCTTGGTACCATCGGCAAAGGTGTACTCCACCGAGTAGATATCGAAGTTTTGGTCGACATAGTTGCCGCGGTAGTGTCGGCCCCCAAGCGCCTTGGCTTCAACGGGCCAAGCATCTTTCATCCAGCAGCATTCATCGATGTTGTGGATAAGAAAGTCGCTAAAAGCTCCACCGCTAAGCCACAAGAAGCCGTGGAAGTTGCGGACTTGATAGAGAAGTTCACTGATGCCTTTGGGCTTGGGACCGGTAGCAGCCGAACCGGTCAGGCCGACCACGCGATAAGCCCGCAGCAGGGTGAGATCGCCGATCCGGCCGGCCTTGATTTGCTCATAGAGTGCCTTGCGGGCGTCGCAGTGACGGCACATCAGGCCCACGCCCACCTTCAGCCCGGCCTTTTCGCTTTTGTCGGCTAGTTCGAACATTTTGCGGGTCGAGGGGCCATCGACCGTGGTCGGCTTTTCCATGAACACATGCAAGCCTTTTTCGATGGCGTACTGGAAATGCACCCAGCGAAAGGCTGGCGGCGTCGTCAGGATCACCACGTCCCCCTTGCGCAGGCTGTCCATCGCCTGCTTGTAGCCGTCAAAACCGATGAACTTCTTGTCCGGCGTGACTGCCACTTGCTTGTCAAAGCCGCCTTTGAGACTGCGGTAGCTGCCTTCCAGTCGGTCCTTAAACACGTCGGCCATGGCCACTAGTTTGACCGGGCCGGTGGTCCGCAGGGCGTTCTCGGCCGCTCCAGTGCCCCGGCCACCACAGCCAATGAGGGCCACCTGGATTTCCTCGTCGCCGGCCGCATGGACAGCAGGTAGGCTGACGCCAGCCAGAGTGCCTGCGGTAACCAGGCCAGCCGTCTGGATCGCCTCGCGCCGAGTGGGTTGAAGAGTGGATTCGTTCATGGAGAGAGTTCTCACTTGTTTTCGAGATTGAAGTCAGGCAGGACATCTCTTCACCATACGCAGCCTTGCTTCAGAGTCAACTAGACACTGACTTGTGCGTCTTTCAATCCACCACCACGAACGCGCTGCGGTTGAGCAGCGCTAGGCTTAGGTCGGCCAGGGCTGCCAGATGGGCGGGGTCGGCGTCTGCTGGGCCGGGCGGGAGGCGGACCGGCTTGCGGGCACGCAGTTCCTCACGCAGCAGGGCCGTTTGCTCGTTCAAAAACGTCTGGGCGCTGGTTCGCTCCTTCGCTGTTGGACCGCGGCCCAGCGTTAGCCGATACACCCGTTCCACTGGGTCGGCCTCCGTCGCGATGCGGCTGGCCAGGGCCAGAGCTGCCTGGTTGGCTTGTGGTCCGTTGAGCAAGATCAACGCTTGCGGCGCGAAGGTACTCACTGGCCGCACCGGGCAGGAGTGCAGCGTGTCGGGCTGGTCAAACGCCTCTAGCAGCGGTTGGCGGACGTTGCGTTTGGCAAACAGATACAGGCTCCGCCGCGTGTGCTGGCGCTCATCGAGGTCGACCGGCCACAGCCCGTCAGGCTCATCCTCGGTGAAGATCAGGTCGTAAACTTCCGGTTCCAAGGGCACGCGGACCATCGGCCCGTGTAGCCATGTGGTCAGTTGGCCCGAGACAGCCAAGAGGGCGTCGCGGAGGGTTTCGCCTTCGAGGCGGCGGCGGTTCATGCGTGACAGCAGGCGGTTGTCTGGGTCGTCGCGTTGCACGTGGGGCGTGGGGGCGATGTGGCTAGCCTGACGATAAGCCGCCGACATAACCATCAGCCGGTGCAGATGTTTCATATCCCAGCCGGATTCGATGAACTCCACTGCGAGCCAGTCCAGCAACTCTGGATGACTGGGCTGATCCCCCTTGGTGCCGAAATCGTTGGGCGTCCGCACCAGCCCCTGGCCAAAGTGATGCTGCCATAACCGGTTGACCATTACCCGAGCCGTTAGGGGATGATCGCGGCGTGTGAACCAGGCAGCCAAATCGCGGCGGTCTTGGGGGGCGTCACTTGGCTGCGGCAAAAAGGCTGGAAAGCCAGGCGACACCTGCTGGCCGGGACGCCTGTAATCGCCGCGCTTCAGGATGGCGGCTTTGCGTTGGCCAGGGCTATCGCTGAGGGTCCAGGCATGCGGAGCCGGCAGCGGAGCGCGACGGGTGAGCTCGTACAGCTTGGCTCGCAGTGCCACTCGGCGCTCGCGGTCCTGGGCACTCAACATCGGCAGCACTTCTTCCCAGGTCACCTTGACCACCGGGTTAAAGTCGGCCACGAGCTTCTTTTGGGCCTCGGTGCGCTGCTTGGCAGCAAAGGCAGCCTGAACCTCGGTGGGCAGCTTGGCCAGCTTGGCCTCTCGCAGCTTAGCCCGATATGGCCCGTCGATCTGCTCGATCTGCAACTTGATTGCCGTCTTCTGGGCTTGGTGAGCTGCCTGAGCCTTAGCATGGCTGGCAAGTTCGGCCACCGAGACTAGGGGGACATCCGCCGTCTTCACGCGAGCAAAGAAGGCCTCGAACTGAAAGTACTCCGCCTGAGAGATCGGGTCAAATTTGTGATCATGACACTTGGCACAGCGAACGGTCAGACCGAGAAACGCTCCTGTGAAGCCGCTAACCATCTCGCTAAGCAATTCGTCACGAACTTCACGTGGATCGACATTGCCTCCCACCTGATGAATTGGCCCGCAACGATGAAAGCCGGCGGCGATCTGGCCGTTGGGGTCATCTTTGGCTAGTAAATCGCCGGCTAATTGAGCCGTGAGAAACCGATCGTAGGGGAGGTTGGCGTTGAACGCCTGCACCACCCAATCGCGATAACGCCAGGCGTGTGGTCGTTCGCCATCCAGTTCGTAGCCGTTGCTCTCGGCGTAGCGGACAACATCCAGCCAGTGCATCGCCCAGCGTTCGCCGAAATGCGGACTGCCTAGCAGCCGCTCGACCTGACGTTGGTAGGCATCGGGGCGAGGGTCGGCCTCGAAGGCAGCGATTTCTTCCGGCGTGGGGGGCAGGCCGATTAAGTCAAAGCTCAGCCGACGCAGCAGGGTGCGACGATCAGCCTCGGGGGCGTAGCTCCAGCCACGCGGGGCCAGTTTCGCTAGAAGAAATGCATCCACAGGGGTGCAGGCCGTTTCGGGAGCAACGCTTGGGACCGTCGGGCGGTGCGGCGTACGGAAGGCCCAGTGGTCCGGTGGTGTAACAGCGGATCGCGACACGACAGCCGGCCGAACCATTAGGGGGGGAGCTGCCGCCTGCAAGGCAGTGGTCAGACCAAGACATACGAAAAAAAATCCGCCTCTCATGGTGTTTTTCCTTGCAGCGCAGCTTAGGGCAGTGCGTATACTGAAAAGGGTATTCCGTCCGAGCAGACTCATTTTCCCGGTTAAGTACGGAAAGTGCAACTTTTTTCCGCTCTCGGCGGACAATGTTTGCCTATAATGGTAGGATAAGTTTTCGACCTCGACCCACCACGAGTTTGCCGAAGGCAACAACAGCCACGCCCAAAATCATCTAGAGGGCCTGTACTTCGGCAACCTGGGGAGGGCGGACGACCGAAAGATTTAGGAAACAGGTTCAGGCAGGAGAATTAGGTTGCTCTCGTTGAGTGTCCTCCGAGAGTGCCTAGAAGCTAGTTGTCACCCTTACCCGAGTCGAGGAGTCGGACGACACCGAAGGACGAACTCATGGCCAGCAAGCGCAGTAATCGCAAAGCAACGACTCCTGATGCTCCTCCAAACGAGCCTCTTGGACCCACAGTGGACGCTATAACCCGCATTACCCCCCGAGCCACTCCTGCCCCGTTGCGCTTTGCCCTGGAAGAATCGGCCACTTCTGTCGTCGCTCGGGAAGGTGACGACGAACCAGCCGAGTTGGAGTCCGAGGGCGTCAGCAGCGACGACTTGTTGTTCTTTGATGATCTACCGCCCGGTGAGCTGGACGAAACCGACGAGGAAGGCAACGCGGCCGACGACGCCCTGGGGCTGTATCTGAGGCAGATGGGGGCGATTCCGCTGCTCAGCCGCGAGCAAGAGTTGGCTTTAGCGAAGCAGTTAGAACATCACCGTGAGCGGTATCGGCACTCGGCCTTGAGCAATTGGTTGACGTTGGAGCGGGTGACGGATGCCTTCCGCCGTGTACAGGCGGGGCAATTGGCGTTAGACCCCACGATAGATGTGGTCAAGACGCTGGGATTGACACGTGAGAACATCCTCAAGCGGATTCCTCATCATGTGCCCACCTTGCAACACCTGTTGCGCCAGGCCGACATCGACTTCAAGGAACTACTCAAAGCAACCTCCGCCAAGGAACGCGGCAAAGCACGGCGTCGGCTGTATCGCGGTCTGTGCAAAGCCCGCAAACTGGCCGAAGAGTTGGCCCCGCGTATCGACTTGCTTGACCTATTCTCCGAGGAACTGGCCCGCAAACTGGAGAAAATGCGAAGCCTGGAGCGCGAATGCGAGTTGGGCGGCAACAGCCCGGCCGACCGCGAACGCCGTGCCCGCGCTACCAAACAAATGCGCGAACTGATGCTCGAAGTCCGCTGCCGTCCTGACGACTTGGCTGGCTTGGTTAAGGTGCAGAAAGAACGCCGCCGCCGGTATCAGAAAGCTCGCCGCGAACTTTCCGAAGGCAACCTCCGCCTGGTCGTCAGCATTGCCAAACGCTACCGTAGTCGTGGCTTGCCATTCAGCGATCTCATCCAAGAAGGCAACCGTGGGCTAATGCGCGCTGTCGACAAGTACGAATGGCGTCTCGATTTCAAGTTCGGCACGTATGCCACTTGGTGGATTCGCCAAGGAATCACCCGCGCTCTGGCCGACCATGCTCGCACTATCCGCGTGCCTTGCCATCAGGTCGGTACCCTAGCCGCCGTCGAACGAGTACGCGGCGAGTTGTCGGTGGCCCAGGGCCGCGAACCGACCGTAGAAGAAATCGCCGCTGTCTTGGGCGTGACCGTTGAAGAGACGCAGTCGCTGCGGGTGGTTGCTCGTCATCCCGTCAGCCTGCACGAACCGCTGGGCGGCGACGGTGAACGGGCGCTAGAAGATTTCTTGGACGATCCGACGGCTCAGAATCCTGGCAAAGCGGTCGACCAACATTTGCTGCGCGAACGCATCGCCGAGGTGTTGCGTTCCCTGACGCCACGCGAACGTGAAGTCATCGAGTTGCGTTTCGGCCTGAAGGACGGCCAGCCGCGTACCTTGGAAGAGGTCGCTCGGGCTTACGGCATCACTCGGGAACGCATCCGCCAGATTGAGGCGCGTGGCCTTCTTAAGCTCCGTCAACCCATGCGTAGCCAACGCCTGCAAGAATTCGCCGAGAACGAGTGACGCCCGTGTCGTCGCAAGTGACGCTGGAGTTGCCCACCCCCCAGGCCACTACCGCTCTGGGGCATACCCTGGCAGCGCGACTTTTTCCCGGTGCTGTCTTAGCACTTATCGGTCAACTCGGTGCCGGCAAAACCCACTTGACCGCCGCCCTCGCCGAGGGGCTGGGCATCGCCCACGGTGTGACTAGCCCTACCTTTGTTCTCCAGCAGGAATATCACGGCCGTTTGATTGTGCATCATTTCGATGTGTATCGGTTACCCTCGTCTCAATCCTTTGCCGATCTCGGAGTCCACGAGTATCTCGAAGGTGAAGATGTATGTATCATTGAATGGGCTGATCGTGTTCAGGACCAACTCCCCGCAGACCGCTTGGAGATCCTGCTGGAAACCACCGGCGAAACCTCCCGTCGTGCAACCCTGACCGCTACCGGACCACGTCATCAAATCCTGTTGACCCCTCTTTGCCTGCCAACCTAGCAAAGGGGCGGGAGTGTCCTTAGAATTGCCCTCGTCATCTCCACCACGAGGGCCGATTTATGTTGACCATCAGCGGCAAGGCGCTGGGGCGAAAGAAGCCCCTGTTTGAAGACTTCTCGATTCCGTTTCCTCCGCAATGGGATTCGGGCGGCGAAGGCAA
>JBDNDE010000120.1:0-13556 GCA_046719305.1 Gemmataceae bacterium
GCAACCTTGCGCAAAGGGCGGGGTGGCTCGCCGGCATTGGCAGCGAGGGTCAGTTCCAGATGGTCGATACCGGCGGCTGGGATGTCATCCAGCGTGAGATCGCGCGTGGTGAGTTCGGTGCCGAGCTTGGCCTCGGGCATGCCTAGATCGGCCAGCTGTTTTTCAACCTCGGCAGCGAGTTTTTTCGCGACCTTGTGCCGTTGCCGGGAGAGTTCCTTGGCGGCCTCGCGTGTTTGATCAAGCAGGGAGGCGATTTGGCTCTCTAGGCTGCTTAGGTCGTCCTCGGCAGCCTGAAGGTGGGCTTCCCGGTCGTCGAGAGTGACGCGGTAGACGATAAGCTCGTCAATGGATTTGCGATATTTGGATTCGAGCTTTTTCAGCAACTGCAGTCGTGATTCAACCTCAGCCAGGCGTTCCGGGTCGGCTTCCCAGCGTTCGCCCAGACGGCGTAACGTCTGGGCTACATCTTTGACCTGGGCGAGCAAGCTGTCTAGTTGAGAAACGGTTTCGGCCAGTTCGGGGTCGAGTTCGGCCCAGGCTTGGGCATCGCGTTGGACACGACCAAGGCGTTCACTGGCAGAGCCTTCATCCTCGTAGAGCAAGGCGTAAGCCTGATGAGCAAACGCCTGCAGTGCCTGAGCGTTGGAGAGCCTTTGGCATTCGCGGGCCAACTCCTCGCGTTCGCCAGGTTCCAGACGGGCCTTGTCCAGTTCTTCTCGCTCAAAACGCACCAAACTCAGTTCACGCAGTCGTTGCTCTCTCGCCGCGGACAGTTCGGCTAAACGCTTTCGGGCGGCTCGCAGTTGCTCGGCTTTCTCGTTGTAGGAGGCCCGCAGCTTGTGGAGATTGCCAAAGGCGTCAAGCAGGTCAAGTTGATAGGCCGGATCGAGCAGGGCCGCTGATTCGCGTTGGCCGTGAATATCGACCAGCAGAGAGCCGACCGCCCGAAGGGTGGCGACAGCAACAGGTTGATCATTGATGTAAGCCCCACCCCGACCGCTGCGGTGAACCCGTCGAGCCAGCAGGAGTTGATCATCGAGCGAATCGGTGTCGAGCAAGGCGGCGATGCGTTGCTTGATCTGCGGATGGGTCAGTTCAAAAACCCCGGTGACCCGCAGTTCGTCGGCACCGGAGCGAAGCAGATCGGTAGAGGCACGTTCGCCCAGCAGAAGGCCCAATGCCCCCAGAAGTAGCGACTTACCGGCCCCTGTTTCGCCGGTCCAGGCACAAAAGCCAGGGCGTAATTCGACGCGAACATCCTCAATTAAGGCGAGATTCTGCACCGCCAATTCACGCAACATGGGCCAAGCGTCTCCCGTGACACTGTGCATATCTATGGTAGGCGCCAAGGCAACAGCCGGCACGGAGCAGCACAGCCAGCTCGGCCGCTCGCCCAGAGACCCCGCAGGGCGGTCCCAGTTAGGTCAGACCGAATTTTTTCAGGCGGCTGATGAAGGTGCTGCGTGCCCAGCCCAAGGCCCGGGCAGCCTCCGATTTGTTGCCATTGGCCGCTGCCAAGGCGCGGACCAAGGCCTCGCGTTCGCGGCGGTCGCGTTCGGCCCGGCGTTGGTTGACCAGATTGGCCAGGCTGTGCAGATCGAGCGGGGTGGTGTCGTCAAGCACATCCGCCGCCCCAGCAGCAGACCGCTGAAGTTCCGGTGGCAAATCCGAACGGGTGATGACCGACCCCTCGGCGATGACCACCGCGCGTTCGATGACATTTTCCAACTCTCGGATGTTGCCCCGCCAAATGTGGCCTTTGAGAGCCGCTAGTGCATCGTCGTCAATAGTCAGGCCGCGTTTGCCGATGCGGGCCGAGTACATGGCCAAGAAGTGGGCGACCAGTTCGGGAATGTCCTCACGGCGTTCGCGCAGCGGCGGCAGGGTAATGCTGATGACATTCAGGCGGAAAAACAGATCCTCACGGAAGCGGCCGTCGCGGATCATCGCCTCCAAGTCGCGATGGGTGGCGGCAATCAGGCGGACATCGACCTGGACCGGCTCGCTGGAGCCGACCCGTTCGAAGGTCATCTCTTCGAGGAAACGAAGAAGTTTGGTTTGAACATCTAAGCTAATGTCACCGATCTCATCGAGAAATAGAGTACCGCCATCGGCCGCTTCAAATCGACCGACCTTGTCACGGATGGCATTGGTGAAGGCACCTTTGACGTGGCCGAACAGTTCGCTTTCGAGCAGCCCGGGCGACAGGGCGGCGCAATGGACCTTGATGAACGGCTTGTTAGCCCGAGGGCTGGACTCGTGCAGAACTCGGGCCAAAACTTCTTTGCCCGTGCCGCTCTCGCCTCGCAACAGCACGGCGGAATTGCTGGCGGCAACGCGGCGGGCCAAACCTAGCAGAGCCTGCATGCGGATGCTGGAGCCGATCGGACCATCGCTCGGCGGTGGGTCGATCGGAGCAGCTCCAGGGGGCGGAGTGTTTTCGGCTAAGACGGTCGGCTCATGCTTCTGGGTCAGTTGGCTTTGCAGCGAGAGGATGCGGCGTTGTTGCTCGGCGATCTTGTCGATTTTGGTTTTGAGTTCCTGGTTGAGCGCTTCAATGGTGCGGTGGCCCTCAGCGCTGCTTAGGGCTAGGGCGGTGAGTTGAGCAAAAGCGGTCAGGCGATGCAGCTCATCGGAACTGTAGGGTTGGCCGTTACGCGGCGCGAGCAACACCAGTCCTAAAAGTTGACCTTCGTGGAACAGACCGTAGGCCAGTTCGGCACCAAGCGTGGACAGCTGACGCTGGACGGCGGGAGGGGCGGTCGAACGGACCAGAGGCGAACGGCCCAGGCCCGAGACCACAGGAGAAGAGAAGGAGAGTTCATTCAACTGTGGACTGGGGCCAAGAGAGGCGGCCAGCAAAAAGACGCCGGGCTGTTGCTGACGTAGGTAGACCGACCCTGCAGGTGAGCCGAGCAGTTCGGCAGCAGTGGCGAGCAGTTGGCGGGCCAGAGTCGGCGGATCGACCAGGCGATCGACGACTTGGCTCATGCGGGACAGCGTGAGATCCAGTTGATTTTTCTCGCGATGATACAGCCGATTGAGTACTCGTTGCAGCCGAGCGCGGCCAAGATCCATGAGCATCATCAGCAGCATGGCGGTTGCAGCGGCGGAAAGCACTTGAATCAGCGAAGGCCCCTCAAAAAAGCGGATGCCAACCACTAGGAAGAAGAGGAACAAAAAGGCGTAGTACAGGCCGGCCGCTAGACTGGTCAGCAGAAAGTAACTGGCCCCAGAGGTGAGTAATTGATCGATACGCATCAGCCCGTAGCGGGTGATGCTGACGGCGTAGGCGATCGTCACAAAAGCGCTGGCAGCACACATCGGCCAAGCTGCCCCTCCCGCTCCGAATCTCCCAGCATCAAAGACCGCCAGATACAACGAGTAGCCGATCGGCAAGGTCGCCAGTGCAGAGCCGCTGAGAATCCATTTCACCTGATTGCGTTCCACGGGTGTTTCGGCCGTCAGAAAGCTATGCAGAAGCGCGGCGATACTGGCCAGATACCAAGTAGCGGCCAAGATCAGGTAGACATAGACGGCCAGAAGCATTTCGCGCAGAACATGGTCGGCATCATCACTGACGCGGACGCGGAGATAGCCCCAGAGAAGCAAACAGAGAAAGACGACCGGCGGGCCATAGACCCCCAGGAATAACCAGGGGCGGGCGACCAGGAAGGATTTGATCCGCGGGAAGACAAGGTAAAAGTGGAGTGTAACCGCCGGAACCAACACGGCACTGAACATAAAGACGAGCAGAAGCAACGGTTGGGTGACGATACGGGACCAGTGGTAGCCCCCCAGGAATGCTCCAAAGGAAACAACACAGAGCCAGTAGAAGGCACAAGCAGGGGTGTCCAGCGGCCGTTTCCACCAAACGATGGCCGCAACAACGAGCAGACCGAGGCGGAGAACCAGCCAGCAGAAGGAGGGCAAAAGGGCATCCAAGGGAGTAGGGCCGAATTGGAGCCAAGTATGCAGCGGAGTACCATCGCGCAGGAAATCGACGCGAACCAAGCGTTGGCCCTCGACCTCACGAAGAAAGCAGTCGTCGGCAGGGCGCAGCCGTGCGGCCTCGATCTGGCGAAGTAGTTCGGACCAGGAATGCAACGGGCGACCAGCCAGTGCTGTGATGTGGTCGCCTTCGAGTAAAGGGGTCTGATCAGGGACGACGAAATCGGGGAAGGCGTAGTTGATCACCGGTGTGAAGGCGCAACGGATCCCTAGTTCGGGCACGACAAGCACGAAACCAAGCAGGCCAGCAGTGTAAGCCAGCATGAGGCCGCAAACCAGGAGGATGAGGCAACGACGGAAAGAGAGGGGGTCGGTGAGACAGGAGCGGAGCGAAGACCAGAGTTTCATGAAAAGCATCCGCGAGCGAGGCTAAGGGGTCTATTAGGCAAACGAGTTAACCTGCTGAGTGCGAGAAAGTGCGGCCGATTACGCGGGGTGGACTACGGGTGGAGGTCGAAACCACTTGCCTAGTTTCCCCTCATTCGCGCACTCAGCGTCACTCTACGTGACGACAGCAGGCGAACTGCGCCGTCAGCTAACGAGCTGATAGCTATCTTAGCGATTTTTGAGGTGTCGAAAAGTCGTCGGGGTTCGTCAGGGAAAAGTTTCCTCTTGATTTTTCCCAGCAAACCCCCTGCACCCCTGCTGACGAAACCTCGTCTTAGCTGGGTTGTATGGGCTGGCACAAGATGTGTATCTTATCCCCTCTCTTCTTGAGGTTCCTGTCGAGGGCGAGGTGGGTTGTGAAGGCAGTGAGCGACTGGTTGGCCTTTGATCGTCCGCTATATCGACCTGAAGAAATTGGTTGGGTTCATCTAAGTGGTTACATGGCGCGCTATGGCATCTGGGGTGCTGGCCCCCCCCTGGTCGTTGTACCCGGGTTGGCCGGTGGCATGGAACTGTTGCAACCACTGTTGCAGGTGTTGGCTCGTCGCTTTCGGGTCTATTCGTATGATCTTCGTGGTGAGGACGACTCCTTCGCCCTCCGACGATGCTTCGACCTCACCGACTTAGCCAACGACTTAGGAGAACTGCTTGACCAGTTTAATTTGGAAGCACCGCCCGTTTTGGGAATCTCGTTCGGGGGCGGAGTGGCGATGGAGTTGGCTTTCCAACGCCCGGCTCGGCTCAGGGCATTACTATTGCAGGGGATCGGCCCACGCTTCGAGCCAGGCTTTTTGCAGCGGCTGGCGGGAATGGTGTTGTCACGGTACCCCTTGCCCGCAGACAACCCGTTTTTCAATCAGTTTTTTAACCTATTCTTTGGAATGAAGCAGCCGCCCGGGCCGTTGTTTGACTTTGTGACCCGCACCTGTTGGAAAACCGATCAGGGAGTGATGGCCTATCGCTTCCGACTGATCGAGCAGGCCGTATTCACTCAACGACTGCGAAGCATCCGAGTCCCCACGTTGTTACTGGCCGGTGAGCGGGATGTTCTAGTTTCGCGGCAGAGTCAGAACGAGATGGCACGGCAGTTGGCAGACGTGCGAGCCGTCAGGATCGGTGGAGCAGGGCATCTGGCGAGCGTCACTCACCCGGAACGGTTGGCAGCGGAGATCTACTCCTTTCTGTGCGAAGCGTAAATTCGGCCACGGAAGGGGTGAGGAGAGCCAGTCCAGAGGCAGAGGGGGTTAGCGAGGTAACGCACACCCCCTTCGCAGAGCCAATCTTCCTTCGAGGTTGGCTCTGTTTACTTTTTGGCCTGTTGCTTGGCCCAGGGATCACGCAGGGCGACGATGCGGTTGAACACCAACGCACCGGGGCGACAGTCAATCGGATCAGGCCAAAAATAGCCGGTCCGCTCGAACTGGTAACGCCCCTGGGGCTGTGCCAAACTGGGTTCAACCTTGCAGCCGCGGAGAATAACCAAAGAGTTGGGGTTGAGATCGGCAACCCAATCTTCCCCATCGCGCGGCTGGGGCACCTGGAAGAGGTGATCGTAGAGTCGGACTTCCGCATCGAGGGCATGCGCGGCAGAAACCCAATGGATGGTGCCCTTGACCTTCTTAGACGGTCCTGAACCGCCGCTACGCGTATCAGGGTCGTAGGTAGCGTGGACCTCGATGATTTCGCCCTTGTCGTTCTTGACGAAACCCGTGCAAGTGATGATATAGGCAAAACGGAGACGAACTTCCTTGCCGACCGACAGGCGGTGAAAATCCTTGGGCGGATTCTCCATAAAGTCGTCCCGCTCGATGTACAGTTCGCGGCTGAAGGGAACCTGACGCTTGCCTGCCGATTCATCCTCGGGATTGTTGCTGGCTTCGAGGTATTCCACTTGGCCTTCGGGATAGTTGGTCAGCACCAGCTTGATTGGCCGCAGAACAGCCAGCACACGGTTAGCACGTCGGTTGAGGTCTTCGCGGACGGCATCTTCAAGCCAGGCCATGTCGATGAGGCCTTCGTATTTGCTGACTCCGACGCGGGCGCAAAAGGCACGAATCGCCTCGGGGGTGTAGCCACGCCGACGCACCCCCGACAGCGTGGGCATCCGCGGATCGTCCCAGCCGCGAACGTGCTGCTCTTTGACTAGTCGCAACAGCTTTCGCTTGCTCATGACGGTGTAGGTAAGGTTGAGCCGACTGAACTCGATCTGGCGTGGAGCAAAGATACCGAGGTTCTGGATGAACCAATCATACAGCGGGCGATGGTTCTCAAACTCCAGCGTGCAGATGGAATGCGTAACCCGCTCGATACTGTCGCTTTGGCCGTGGGCCCAATCGTACATAGGGTAGATGCACCAGGTGTCGCCGGTACGGTGATGGGTGGCCCGCAGGATGCGATACATCACTGGGTCGCGTAAATTGAAATTGGGCGAGTGCATGTCGATCTTGGCCCGTAAAGTGCGCGATCCATCGGGAAATTCACCGGCCCGCATCCGCCGGAACAGATCGAGGTTCTCCTCCACGCTGCGTTGGCGATAGGGCGATTCTTTGCCACCCTTCAGATCGCCCCGGTAGGCCGCCACTTGCTCTGGTGTCAAATCGCAAACATATGCTTTGCCATCGCGAATGAGTTGCTCAGCCCACTGGTAGAGTTGCTCAAAGTAGTCGCTGGCGTAGTACAGCCCGTCCCACTCAAAGCCCAGCCAACGGACATCGGCCATGATGGAATCGACGTACTCTTGCTCCTCTTTCTCGGGGTTGGTGTCGTCGAAACGCAGGTTGCATTTGCCTCCGTACTTGCGAGCCAAGCCGAAGTTCAGGCAAATACTCTTGGCATGGCCCAAGTGCAGGTAGCCGTTGGGTTCCGGAGGGAAACGTGTCTGGATGAAAGCATGCTTTCCGGAGCGAAGGTCCGCCTCAATGATTTCTTCGATGAAATTCTGGGGAGAATGGGCGTCAGGAATGGTGGCCATGGAAGAAGAATCCCTGTGCGTCAGTACCTTAATGCTCCACTGTAAAGGCAGGTGGTGGATTTGTCGATGCGAAATGGAGCCGGAATTCCGTTGACTCGGCGAGCGAGCAACGACCACTGAACACCGCATGCCCACGGCGGCTCGGTGTCAGTGGGGGAGGGCTCGTTAACCGCCCCGATCAAGCGACCGCTGAGGTTAACTTCTCGCGAGTTGTGGCCGAGTTGGCCGAATTCTTTGGCTTGTCTACGGTCAACTTCTGGCGAACCGTGCGGACCAGACCGGGCACATCCAGGCCCAACTCGGCAAACAGTTCGTGCCGTTCGCCGTGTTCGACAAAGCGATCAGGTAACCCCAAGCGAACCAGGTGAGTAGCATTTACGCCGGCTGCATTGGCACATTCCAGTACGGCCGATCCGAAGCCCCCCTCCAGGGTGCCCTCTTCGACTGTGACGATCAGTGAGGCATCGGTTAGGGCACGGAGGATCACCTCGCGATCCAGCGGTTTGCAGAAACGGGCGTTAATCACCCCCACCGACAGCCCCTCTTGTCTTAATTCGTCTGCTGCCTTCAGGCAACTACCTAACAGCGTACCGAAGGCCACGAAGATCACGTCACTGCCCCAATCGAAGACCTCGGCCTTGCCTAGCTCGATGGGTGCGACGGCTCGCTCGTGTCGCTCGAGGTTGGCCTTGGGATAACGCATCGAGGTCGGCGCGTTGTGGCCCAAAGCAAAGTTTAGCATCGGAGCCACGTCCGCTTCATCACCCGGAGCCATCACCACCATGTTCGGGAACAACCGCATGTAGGTGATGTCATAAGTGCCATGATGCGTAGGCCCGTCAGGGCCGGTCAGGCCGGCGCGATCCAGGGTGAAGACCACTGGCAGATTCTGCAACGCTACCTCTTGGAAGATCTGGTCGAAGCTCCGCTGCAAGAACGTCGAGTAGATGTCCACAATTGGCTTGGCCCCGGCCTTGCACATCCCAGCAGCGAACGCCACGGCATGCGATTCACAGATGCCGACATCAAAAAATCGTTCAGGGAACTCGGCGCGAATGCGTTCCAGCTTGTTGCCCTGACACATCGCCGCCGTGATCACGCTCACCCGCGGATCGCGACTCATGGCCGAATATATCGCCGCCGAGACAGCATCGGTGTAGGCTTTCGAACCGCCTTTGCGAAGCGAAACCACTCTGCGATCCGGGCCAACCTTCTCGATGACTGGCGGAGTATGGAAGGTGACTGGATCGGCACACGCTTCCGGCACCCCCTTGCCTTTCTGCGTCAGCACATGCAGCAACACCGGGCCGGGTTGGTCCTTGACATCGCGTAGCCATCGCCGCAAGGTCGGCAGGTCGTGACCATCGACCGGACCGATGTAGCGGAAGCCGAGTTCCTCAAAGAGCATGCCGCCGGAGAAGAACGCCTTGACACCGTCCTTAATTTGCTCCAGGGCGGTGGTGGCCATCTCACCAACGTAGGGGATACGGGCCAGAAACTCGCGGACACTACGCTTCGAGCCGCGGTAGAAGTCCGACAGCCGAGCACGATCGAGCATCTGGGCCAGGGCGCCTGTGCGCGGACAGATCGACATTTCGTTATCGTTGAGAATCACAAGGAACTTCTTCTTCAGGCCGCCAGCATTGTTGAGGGCCTCAAAAACAATCCCCGAGGGCAACGCACCGTCGCCGATCACCGCGACCGAGTGACGCTCGGGCTGGCCCATCAAGTCATCGCCAGCTTTTAATCCCAGAGCCGCCGACACCGAACACCCCGCATGACCGGTCATAAATAGGTCGTAAGGACTCTCGGCCGGGTTGGGGTAGCCCATGATGCCTCCACGCGTGCGTAGCGAGGCAAACTGCGCGTAGCGGCCAGTGAGCAGCTTGTGCGGGTAGATTTGATGCCCGGTGTCCCAGATGAGCCGATCCCGGGAAAAGTCAAACTCCAGGTGCAACGCGATGGCCAACTCGACCACACCGAGGTTGCTGGCGAAATGGGCTGGGCGGACCGTTAGCGCCCGGACCAATTCGTCTCGGATCTCCTGGGCCAACTGCTCCAGTTGGACATCGCTCAACGCGTGCAGATCCTTCGGCGACGCGATGCGAGACAATAGCTCGGACATAGGTAGATCCCTCAGCGTTAAAACCCAGCCAGATCTTCTGGCCACGATCAGCGATCACGATGCAACACAAACGTCAACAATTCCTCAAGCCGCTGAGCTGCTAGCGGTGCAATGACCCGTCGGGCCTCCTCGACCAGGTGGGTGGCCCGTTGCCGGCTTTCTTCGATGCCTAACAAGCCCGGATAGGTCAGTTTGTTACGGGCAGCATCTTTGTTCACTCGTTTACCCGTCTCAGTTGACTGCCCCATCACGTCTAGCAGATCATCCGTAATCTGAAACAGCAGACCCAGACAATAGCCATACTGATCCAGACGTTGCAACAGGTCGGCCAACGGGGGGGCCGGATAGCAAGCGGCCCGCACTCCAAGTCGCAGGCAAGCCCGAATCAACGCCCCGGTTTTCCGCAGATGCACCGCTTCCAGCGTGGCTAGCGAGCGTTCGACCTGCCCGGCCTCCATAGCCAGATCATCCACCTGGCCGCCCACCATCCCGCTAGCCCCAGCGGCCTGGGCTAGTTCGAGACACAAAGCCGGGTCGCCGTAGGACGTTGCCAGAATGGCAAATGCTTCAGTAAGCAGAGCGTCTCCAGCAAGGATAGCCAGCCCTTCGCCGAAGCGAATGTGACAAGTCGGCAAGCCTCGCCGCAGGTCATCATTATCCATAGCCGGCAGATCGTCATGAATCAACGAATAAACGTGAACCATTTCGACTGCCAGGGCAGCTGGCCAGGGGTCGCCGCTGCAAGAAGAACCGCACGTTTCGGCCGCTAGCAACACCAACAGCGGTCGCAGGCGTTTGCCCGGAGCCAGCAGGCTGTAGCGCATAGCTTCACGAAGACGCTCGGGAAAGCCCGGTCGAGGGGCCAAAGCGTCTTGTAGGCGGGAGTCGATCTCCGTTCGCCTTCGTGCCAAAAAAGTGGGGAATGATTCGTGCATCATCCTTGATCTATAGCAATCCTCGTCCGAAGGATACCACCGAAGTGCCAGCCGAGGCAAGCAAATTCGTTGCAGAGCTTTGGCAGGGGGCCATCCCGAAATCGGCTACTCAGGCTGCCTTGTCCCGGTAGACGGGCCGCTGTTCGCTGCTGGTCTGGATGGCCCCCTAGGTCAACCTTCGCTCCCCCCTTATCCTTCCCGACGGTTGCTTTCGGCTGCCGGCGTTCGATCACCTACCTACCGGCCGGAGTCTTCAACCGAACCGCCACCGATCTGATCGACCACTCTTGCGCTTCAGGCCCCATATAGGGCGTGTGCTTCTGGTATAGCTTGAAGTATGGTTGCAGCCTGGGCAGACTAGCTTCCGCCTCACAGAGCCAATGGTTGCGGCGGCGTCTGTGCTTCGTAGCTTCGGAAGAGTCGGGACCGGGTTCACCTTAATTAACGTTGTCGACTCATTAATGTGGTCGACTCAGGGCTTACCATGTGGTCAACTCACGCCTGGACGTTTTCACCCCACAGACTCCATTTTCATCACTCCCCCCTGCACAGCACCACAACAACGGACTACGATTGCAACGGACTACGATTGCAACGGACTACGGTTGCGTCGCGCTCTTTGAACCGGCTTCCCCTACAATGCCGGCAATACAGAGGAGACGACCGTGGCGATTGTTGTCGAGGATTATCACAAAATTTATGGCGAGCATATCGCCGTAGCTGGCATCTCGTTCGAGGTTAAACCAGGGGAGATACTCGGGCTGCTCGGCCCCAACGGCGCGGGCAAAACAACCACGCTGCGTGCTCTGGCTGGGATCCTCACCCCCACCCGCGGCCGGCTGTTACTCGATGGTCACGATGTGCAAAAAGAGCCGATCGCTGCCAAACGGGTGTTGGCCTACGTTCCCGATGATCCGCAACTCTTCGAGCGGCTGACCATCTGGGAGCATTTCCGTTTCTTGGCCGCCACCTACCAGCTTGGCCCAGAGTGGCCGCAACGAGGTGAGATGTTGCTGAAGCGGTTGGAGCTGATGGAGAAGCGCGATGTACCGGCCTCGGATTTATCACGCGGCATGCGGCAGAAGCTGGCGTTAGCCTGCGGCTGGCTGCACCATCCCAAGGCGGTGCTGCTCGACGAGCCGTTCACCGGCCCGGACCCACGCGGCATCCGAACCATGAAAGAGTTGATTCGTGAACATGCGGCCGAAGGAGCGGCCATCGTTGTTAGTTCGCACTTGCTGACCTTATTTGAGGATCTGATTAGTCATGTGTTGATCATGCACCGGGGCCGAATTGTCCGGCACGCGCCCTTGCAGGCGTTGCGGGAGGAATTGGCCAACCAAGGGCGGCCTGAGACGTTGGAAGAGATGTTTTTCCGATTGACCGAGAGTTCGGCATGAAAGCATTGTGGTTGTTGTTGGGGTTGCAACTGTGGGGTTGGGCACGCTTTGCGCTGAGCGGGTTGAGAACGCTCCGCGGGGCCCTGCTGACGGTGCTGACGCTCAGCATGATCGTGCCGTGGCTGCTTTTTGTCGTCCTGGTGCCGCTGCTCAACAGCGACGCCCCTCGATTAGAAACCGAGGCGCTGCTGCGCTACGGTCCAGCGGCGTTGCTGGCCTATGTGGTGCTGGGCGTGGTGTTTTCGCCCTCGTCGCAACCGCTGTATTTCACCCCGGCGGAGATACAGTTCCTCTTTGCTGGTCCCTTCGCCCGTTGGCAACTGCTTCTGTACAAAGTAACGCTCGCGCTGCTGGTGAGCGTGCCCACGGCGGTGGTGATGGCCTTGGTGGTGCGTGTGCAAGAAGGGATGTTCATCGGCAAGCTGTTGGGAGTTGTGTTGACTGTGACGTTTCTGGTGCTGTTTTCGCTTGCCCTGGGGCTGCTCACGACGTGGTTATGGGCCAGCCTGCACACTCGCACCCGCCAAGCGTTGGCTGTCGGGGCTTTGGCGGTCCTAGCTGGGGCAGCCCTGCTTCTCGGGCAGAGCGTGCAGTGGGACATGACCGTGCTGGGCCAACGGCTCTTCGATCATCCCGCTTGGCAGACGGTCACTTGGCCTTTAGCCTCGTTTTTCCGCTTGATGACAGCCACCCGTTGGGATGCCCTACTGGCCGCCCTGGGGGTCGCAGTAACGCTCAACACAATGGTGTTGCTGCTCATTTTTGGACTCGATACGCAGTTTCTCGAACAGTCGGCGGCCGGTAGTGCGGCACTATACGCACGTCTGCTACGAGCTCGTGGGCAAAAAGTGGCTGTCGAGCCAATGGAGCGACGGGAATACAAACGAACTTGGTCGCTGCCGATGTTTCCGTATCTGGGCGGCGTTGGACCGATCGTCTGGCGACAGATGGTGACCGGCTACCGCTCGATTGGTCGCATTTCCTTGGTGGTGGTTCTTCTAGGGGGAAGCGTCGCGGGGCCGATCCTGGCGATGTCCAGCAGCGAAAAAATCGGCGTGTTGATCGGGATGCTGGTAGGGATGACCGTATGGTTGTCGTTGTTCTTGCCATTGCTAGTGCCGTTTGATTTTCGCGGCGATATTGACCGCATGGCCACCCTCAAGACGCTACCGATCGCTGCGTGGCGGCTCGCCTTGGGCCAGATGATTGTACCGTCGCTCGTGATGACGTTCGCCAAGTCGCTCATACTCGTCGGTGTGGGGATCAGCTTTCCTTCTTTTCTCTCTTATCTGCTGATGGGACTGCTAATCATCTGCGTGTTTGATCTGTATGTGATTGGAGTGGAGAATCTTCTGTTTCTGTTGTTTCCTACGCGCGTGGGAGCCGTGACTCCCGGCGATTTCCAAGCCATGGGACGAAACATTCTGCTTTCGTTTGCTCGCGGGTTCAGTCTGATCGTACCGGCTTTCGGGGCGGGGATCGGTACGCTGGTCGGCTATCTCTCTGGGTGGATTTGGCTAGGGGTGCTGGTCGGTGTGGTGCCTGTCGTGGTTGCCTTTGCCGGAATTGTAGCGGCAGCGGGCTGGGCCTTTACCCAATTTGATGTCGGGAGGACAACGCCAGCATGAGCGAACCATTGCCCCCCGCCTGGGTCCGTCGGGCTGACGGCCGCCTGGAGCCGTTCGACGCCGACCGCATCGCCCGCAGCCTGTTTGCTGCCGCGCAGA
>JBDNDE010000121.1:0-13541 GCA_046719305.1 Gemmataceae bacterium
GACCAGGTTGCCGCTACCACTAATCACGCAAGCAATGGTCGTGCTGGTCGCGTCTCCGATGGTCAACGTGCTGCTGCCTTCGATGACAATCGATGCGGTTGCGACTGCTGCCAACGATTGGATCGTTACCGCTTGCGCAGTATCAGGGCCGGTGATTTCTAATGTCTGCGTGCCGCTGAGGCTGATCGACTCTGCATAACTACCCGCGTTGACGATAATCGTTCCAGAGGAACCAACAGCAGCTTGGGCAGCGGCAATCGTCGTAAAGGCGTTGAAGCCAAAAATGGCTGGCTGATTGCCTGTGGTGCCGAAATCAGCATCGGCAATAGCGTCGCCGATGATCAATGAACCCCACGTTGGAGAAACATAAGCAACAATCGGTGTTGGGGTCGGAATACTACTGAGGGTGACATCATTTCCCGTGCCGCCGGCATAGGTGAGGAACCAGTTGCGGCCACCGGCATTGAATTGAAATCCACCTAAAACAGGTGTTACCACCACCGGGATACCGTTGTCACTCACGGTAGTGAAGGTACCTGAGACGGGATCCGTCAAGTCATTATTGATGATCCTGATCGTTTTGCCGTCTGGGATCGTGCCGCTGCCGGTGAAGATCAGGTTGAGTTGTGAACCGGGCTGAAGCGTGACTGGTCCCGTCACGTTAACCTGATCATAGTCCGTACCTGCGATTGTAGTGCTGAGCGGACGAACAACTTCGATGTCCAGTTTACCTGCCAGTGTGTAGTTGCCCGTGTTGAGGATGCCCGGGCTTAACCCCGGAGCCATCGTACCGCCGGAATCAACTGTCACTGGACCGGTGATGGTCCCGGTACCGCCTATGGTGCCACCAGATTGTACCACTGTGGGGCGCGTTGTTGTGAAAGAGCCGTTGAAGTAGGCTGTCACACCGCTGGGGATAGTAAACGCATTGCCCGAGCTTGGATTGACGGTTACTGGACTAGAGGGCGTTACGAAAGTGATCGACTGCAGACCACCCAAAAATCGTTGTACAGTCACGTTTTCAGCATAACCGCTTGATTTGGGGAGAACAGCGACGGTAGTCCCAGTGGGGTTCGCAGCCAACACCGCGATTTGGATAGTTTGCCAAACCGTCGTACCGCCTAGATGATACGCACCGCGATCATAAGTGTTTAACGGTTCAATCAATTCTAGGGGGGTTAAATTATTCTGCACGAACAAACTGTTTGTCGAATCAGACATATTAGAGGTGTTGAAAGTGTTGCCGCTGATAGTAGCGTTGGGCCGACGCACACGCAGTGCAGAGGCGAAAGCTGTTGTCTCGCCAGCGAACACGTTATTCGAGATCGTTGAACTACTAACATCCAAAGTAACCAGGGTATTACCTTGAGGAGTGGCGGGGATCGGATTTCCAGCATTATCTGTGAAACTGATCCCACCAGTCGTTCCTGTGATCTGATTGTTTGTAAAAGTCAGCCCCGTAACATTACTCGGAGTAACACCACCACCATTCCCAAGCACAACAAGCTGACGGGGTACGTTTGGTAGGGTGAATTGAGCTGCGAAGCCATTACCAGCCGGGTTGGTACCCACAAACGTCTTACCAGAAAAGATGTTGTTGCTAATCGTAGCTGTATTGATGTTCGCTCCAAATTCAGCAATCAGGCCGTGATCTCCGTTCGCTTGAACTTCATTATCGATGATGCTCAAGTTTGAATGATTGCCAGAGATGTAAATGGCTCCAACCTCGATTGCTGCGGTTGGTCCATCAAACCCAACAATCGTAAAGCCCTTGTTTGCTGCACCAATTTGAACCCCGGAT
This sequence comes from Gemmataceae bacterium, assembly GCA_046719305.1. Classification (GTDB taxonomy): domain Bacteria; phylum Planctomycetota; class Planctomycetia; order Gemmatales; family Gemmataceae; genus RGDT01. The sequence goes on from JBDNDE010000121.1 coordinate 1,802, forward strand.
GTACTACCTGTGATGTAGATAGTACCAAGACTCACACCGGTAGTGCCAACAATCGTCGTATTTGACCTTCCGCTGACGGAAAGCAAAGAGATCGGCTTGTCGATGGTCACGTTCTCCGCGTACGTGCCGGCCGCGACGTTGACGGTGCCTCCGGAGGCGGCGAGGTTGACGCCGACTTGAATCTGGCCAGGGGCGGCAACGTTCACTGTGTTCGCGTCGCCACTGATGAAAGTCGTAGCGCTGATTTTCTGATTGAGGTTAATGATTTCGATGCCTGTACTGTTTATCCGCACGCCGCCACTACTGGCGAGAGAGTAAACTACGCTGCCATCGAAATTTACTTTCTGGTTAGCGTTCGTACCAGAATCGACCAAATCAATGCGATTAATGCCGGTTGTGTCTACTAATGCCTCTGTGCCGTTTGAAGTGGTTCCCACGCGAATGCCAGCAGTCGAGGAAGTGATAAATGCGTGATCACCTGGAGCGCTCAAGGTAACCGTCAGAATGCCGCTACTCAACGAGGCAGTGACCGCCGGGACGCTGCGGTCTTCGAGGGTTTCCACATGCAGGCGGCGGTGATGCGGTTGGGGGTGGTGGGTGGCGAGATCGCGGACCAGACGACGCAGGCTACGTTCAAAGCTAAACATCACGGGCTCCTATTCGGCGTATTCACGACCAATCGGGTTGAGGAACGTACAAAACCGCTCCCCCGTTGCACGCGGCAAACTTGGGGGATGGCCAGGGTGGCCAGGGCGAAGCGTCGTTCGTCCAATCCGCAAAATGTTCAGGGGGAGAGCGCGGGTGGGTGTGGCGACGTTTCGGCGATCACTTTATCAAAACCGTATGAGTCGACTTCGTTCGGCTCGGTTGTTGCTTGCCGTCCGTGACAGGACTCCTAAAAGGATAGAAGTTGGGGGCTATCTTAATCGGAGTTCTGGTTGCGTCAAGAATAAAATCGCTCGGTTGCCGGTTTTCCTCATTTTTTCTGGTCGCTACAAAGCAACCGAGCAGCACGACCGGTTGTGGCCCCTGGGGTGAGGCACGGATGGCTCCCGGTTGTCCTCCTGAGCCTCACGGCCTGGGGCTGGGTTCGGAGGGCCTCGGCTCCTTGCTCAAGGGGGGAGCCGGCGGTAAGAGACGCTTGTCGATCATCTCGATGATCCGCTTGGCGTATTGCTCCCGCGATTCAGCAGGGAAGGCTGCATTGAATCCATCGGGGAGCCGAGTGTCCATAGCCAGACGGCTCAGGTGCCAGTAACCCAACTCGGCAATGGCAATGCGGCGATGCTCCAGACAACGGGCCAGAGAGTAGAAGGTCTCGGGCTTGTTCCAATACTCCGGGCTGAGATCGAAGAGCAACTCGACTAAGGTTTTGGCCTCGCTGTCCTTGTAGCCCCGCTCCACGAGTAGACCGGTGGAGTTGGTTTTGTCGTAGAGCTTCTTGTAGCGGTTTTGCTCAGCAGAGAGCCAATGACGCAACGCGAAGATGGCAGCTAGGCGATCCGGGGCGTGAGTGCGTTGTTCGTTGGCCAAGACTTCCAAGAGTCGGCCGGGTTCATCGACCGTAGCGAGAGCGAAGATGGCGGCGATGCGAGCGGCGACAGAGTCTTTGTCCAAGCCTTCCTTGAGCGCGACGGTGAGCTTGTCGCGTGGTTTGGCTTCAATCAGGGTTTGCAGATTCTTCAGCCCAGCGACGGTATCACGCACCTCGCTTTTTTTCGTGCCCTCGACCTCTTCCGGCGTGGGGGGCATTTTGGCAAACTCCTTGAGCAGGGTTGTTCGCTGGGGTGGAAAACTCTTCCGCTGGCTGTCCCACATCAGCAGCATGGTTTGGTTGCCGTCGGCCTCCAGGCGGTGGCTGTGGAATTCGTCGAGGTCCATCTGGACCTCGCCCCGCATGACGAAAAAGACCACCATGGTGCGTGGCGGCTCGGTGTAGGGGTCAGTATCGGGGGTGTACAACCGCACGAGATCGACGCCGACCTCATCGCTGGGCAGGGCCAAACGGATGTCCCAGACTTCGTTATCCAAGCGCAGGCGAATTTTGCATGGCCCACTCTCCTTGGCATTGCGTAGGTAGATGCGTCCCCGCTGCAGGGTGAGGTCCAAATCCAGATTCGGCGGTGGAGCATGGAGGGTGACAGTACTTTCCAGCAGCAGATTCATCAGCGGCGATTGTGGAAAGGAAAAGGCCGGCAGATGGCCGCGCAGGGCAAGATTCACGCCGGAATGGCCGATGAGGATGGCGGAACAGCCCGGCAAGGCGGTAAGAGTGTCGGTGGAGCGGACGACCTCGTTGCGCGGGAGGGAAGCCCAGCCCTCGACCGTGGAGCGTGCCAGGACGCAGGCCATCTCACCCAGAGGACCGCGAAAAGTGGCCAGTTCGCGTACGGCGGTGCTAGGCGGAGCATTGCGGCCGCGCGGCTCTTGGGGTTGAGGCGTTTTGGGCGGATCGACAGGAGTCGGCGGGGGCTTGGGTTGCTCCTGGTCGGGCGGCTTGGGTTGGTCGTTATCCTTGGGGGGCGACGGCGGGGGGCCAGGCGGTTTGGGGTTGCTGTCGTTGTTGGGTGGCTCGGGTTTGCCCTGGTCCTGGTCGGCGGGTTTGCTAGCTACGATCGGCTTGCCGGGCTTGCCTGCCAACGACCAGAGAGCAACGCCCAACGCACTAAGCAGTAGTAGGCCGGCCACCGGCACCACCCAACGCAGCCAGGAACCGCCCAGGGCGAGTTCTTCCTCGTCGTCCAGGCCGTCGACGTTGAGCGTTTTTTTGACTGGGGCGGCTTTGCGATTCCGGAACGACTCGCGACTGCGGACCAGTTTATACATGCGTTCCTTGGCCTTGGGCGGCACCAACGCCGGCTCGCCCAATACTAGCGTGAGAATTTGGTGGCAAGCGGCAATCTCGGCTAAATGAACATCCGATTCCAAACAAAGCTTTTCGATGTCGGCAACGCGTTCGGAATCGAGTTCGTTGTCGAGATACTCCGCCACGTCATTGGGATCGAGGGCGGCAGGGCCGCTGGTGGGCGGAGTGGTGAGGCGGCGTCGCCGGGTCACTTGTTTGATGCGGGCGATCAGTTCCTGGGCCGCGTCGCTCTCGGCGACCTTTTCCCCGATGGATTTAATCTCGTTGGGGCCGAGGGTGTCGTCGAGATAGGCAAGCAAGGTGCGCAAGGTCAGGCGCATGGCAAAGGCTCCGAGCAGGACAGCGGATCACAACCGACAGAGATAATAGTGGAGCGAACGAAACGGATTCGTACCACAACGCAGAAAAAAGATTGCACGGCCGGACGACCTACCGCGGCGGGCGTCGGGCTGCTAGCATTTCCCGGATGTCGCCTGAAACCCCATCACGGAGAAACAACCGATGCTACGCACGCTGCTGACTACCGGCATGGCCCTACTGTTGCTGAGCCTGCCTGCGTCCGATACCGCAGACGAGACGCCCAAAGAGACCAAGCCCAAAGAGACCAAGCCCAAAGAGACCAAGCCCAAAGAGACCAAGCCCTCGGGCCGCCCGCTCTCGAAGGAAGAATTGATGAAAAAGAAGCTCGAACTCAGCCAGCAGATGCTCGCGGCGCTAGCGATCAACGATCTGGATAAGACCGCCCAACTAGCCGAGGGACTGTTGGACGTGCGGCGGGCGTTGTCCTGGCGGGTGATCAAGACCGAGATGTACGACGCCCTGAGTGATGATTACGCTCGGGCGCTCACCGGCATCATCAAGGCGGCCAAGGAGAAGAACTACGAATCGGCAAAGCTCAACTATTTAGGCATGACAATGAGTTGTTTCAACTGCCACACCTACGTCCGCGACCGCAAGGATAGCTAACCGCTCCCCAGGCTTGGAGCGGCTTGGAGCAGAAAGGCCGCCGACGCATCCGTGAGTCGCGTCGGCGGCCGGTTCTGCTGGACGACGGCACACCAGGGAAGATCGACTGCCGTGCCGCTTGTTGACCGGTTACTTCTTCACTTCAAACTCGGCGTCGATGACATCGTCGGGGCCGCTACCGCTGCTGCTGCCTGGTGTCGCGCCGGCAGTGCTGCCGCCGTCTTGGCCGCTGACGTATTTAGCCAAGCCTTGCGCCGCGACCTTCAAATCGCTGCTAGCTTGCCTGATCGCCTGGACATCCTCACCCTTCGACGCCGTCTTGGCCTTCTCGATGGCCGCGTTGATGGCGTTCTTTTCCGCTTCGCCGAGCTTGGCCTGATGTTCCTTCATGGTCTTTTCTACCGAGTGGATCACGCTGTCTATCTCGTTGCGGGCCTCGATCAATTCGACCTTGCGGCGGTCCTCAGCGGCATGGGCCTCGGCTTCCTTACGCATGCGTTCGACTTCCTTGGCATCCAGACCGCTGGAACCTTCGATCTTGATGTTGGCCTGCTTGCCGGTGTCCTTGTCCTTGGCGGTGACTTCCAGCACGCCGTTTTTGTCGAGCTTGAAGGTCACTTCGATTTGGGGCACACCGCGCGGCGCGGGACGGATGCCTTCCAGATTGAATTCGCCCAGCAAGCGGTTGGCTGGACTTTTGGCGATCTCGCTCTCGCCCTGGTAGACACTCACTGTGACCGCGGACTGATTATCCGAAGCGGTACTGAAGATCTGCGAGCGTTCGCAGGGAATCGTCGTGTTCTTCTCGATCAAGCGGGTGAGTCGGCCCCCGAGGGTTTCAATACCCAAGCTCAAGGGGGTTACGTCTTGCAACACCACCTCGCTCTTGCTGCCCAAGAGCAGTTGCGCTCCCTGGATAGCTGCACCGACTGCGACCACCTCGTCGGGGTTGACCCCGCGATGTCCTTCTTTGCCGAAGATTTCCTTCACCAGCGCCTGAACGCGCGGCATCCGGGTCATCCCACCGACCATCACCACCTCGTCGATGTCGCTGGGCTTCAGCTTGGCATCGGCCAAGGCTTGCATGACCGGCTTGCGGCAACGCTCGATCAGATGATCCACCATCCGCTCGAACTGGGCTCGTGTAATCGTTAGCTGCAAATGCTTCGGCCCGCTGGCATCGGCCGTGATAAACGGTAAGTTGATGTCGGTAGTGGCTTGCTGAGAAAGATCCTTCTTGGCTCGCTCGGCCGCCTCTTTGAGCCGTTGCAAGGCCATCTGGTCTTTGCGCAAGTCAATGCCATGTTCCTTCTTGAATTCCTCGGCGATGTAATCAATCAGCACTTGGTCGAAGTCGTCGCCCCCCAAGTGCGTGTCGCCGTTAGTACTCAGCACCTGGAAGAAACCGTCGGCTACATCCAGGACCGACACGTCGAAGGTCCCGCCGCCCAAGTCGAAGACGACGATCTTCTCGTTCTTTTTCTTGTCGATGCCATAGGCCAACGAAGCAGCGGTCGGCTCGTTGATGATCCGCATGCGCTGTTTTTCTTTGCGACCGGTGCCTGGATCGACAATCTCCCATTCGGATTCAAAGCCGGCAATCACGGCGGCTTCGAGCGTCGCTTGTCGTTGTGCGTCGTTGAAGTATGCCGGAACCGTAATGACGGCTTTGTTGACCCGCTGTCCGAGGTAGGCTTCGGCGGCCTCTTTGAGCTTACGCAGCACCATGGCGCTGATTTCGGGTGGCGCGTAGTGCTTACCATCGATCTCGACTTTCGCTGGTTCATCCGGCGCGCCGACGATCTTGTAAGGTACTAGTTTTTCCTCATCGGCCACTTCCTTCCGACGACGGCCCATGAAACGCTTAATGGAGTAGATGGTGCGTTTGGGATTAGTGACCGCCTGGCGTTTGGCCGGATCGCCCACGAGACGGTCGCCCTTGTCGGTGAAGGCCACCACACTGGGAGTGAGGCGGTTGCCCTCTTGATTGGCGATGACCTTCACCTCACCGCCTTCCATGACAGCGACCACGCTGTTGGTGGTGCCGAGGTCGATGCCAATAATTTTTTCTTCTGCCATAAGAAAATTCCCCTTTCACGATGATGCCCCTCTCGGGGACGAGGACTCAAACGATCATCGCCGTCGGAAAAAAGAGACGGTGATGGGAAAATCGCTGCCCTTTATCTCCCACGGAGTTGGCGAATGGTAAAATGCCCTGCAAGGCCCGTGCCGCAAGAGAGGATCCCCCTCTCATTCGCCCTAACATCGAATGGGAAAACGAGTTGGAACGCTCGTTTTTGGGCCAATCACCCGCCGACTCGCTGCTGTCTGCCAAAACGACAGACGCCCACGACGGCTTGGCTTGCCTTCACGTCGCTTTGGCACCAAAACTGTCGTTTGGGTTTAATTCCGAATCTTGCCGACGCTTAGGGCGATCGCTACCATGGCATTTATTGAATTACACCACACCGCAACAGTAGGCGTGAGAGACGTAATCCATGGCGCGTAAGCCCGAGGGCAATCCACCGAGTCCCGCTGCTCGGACGGCCAGCCAGTTAAAAGCCCTACGGGGCCAAATTGATAAGTTGGATCAGGAAATTGTCCGGCTTATTAACCAGCGCGCTTCCATCGCCGCTGAGATTGGCCGCGCCAAACGCGAACAGGGCGAGGATGTGTTCGCCCCCGCACGGGAGGAAGAAGTCTACGCCAACGTTCTGGAGACACACCGCAAGTGCAAGGGGCAACTCGACGAAACGACCATTCGGGCCGTTTTTCGCGAGATTATGTCCGGCTCTCGCTCTCTTCAGAAGGTATTAAAGATAGCTTATCTCGGACCCGAATATAGCTTTAGCCACCTGGCCGCTCTGGAACATTTCGGCCAATCCGTTGAGTTTGTCCCTGTCTCCACCATCGCTGCCGTCTTTGAGGAAGTGCAACGGGTTCATGTCGACTATGGGGTCGTCCCTGTTGAAAACTCCACCGATGGCCGGGTCAGCGACACTTTGGACATGTTCGTCCGCATGCCCAACATCCAGATTAATGGTGAGGTCCGCGTGCACATCCATCATAATCTGGTGGCCAACTGCGAACCTCAGGAGATTCGCCGGGTCTATTCCAAAGCTCAGGCGCTTTCTCAGTGTCGCCATTGGCTGGCCAAAAACATGCCCCAAGCGCAACTCAAAGATGTCGGTAGCACCGCCACCGCAGCCGAACTGGCCCTACGGGAACCCGGTGCGGCCGCCCTGGCTAGCCGTCAAGCTGCCGTTCGCTACGGCCTGCGGGTTCTCTTCGCCCAGATCGAAGATTCGCCCCACAACGAAACCCGTTTTGCGGTCATCGGCCATCACAAAGCCGAGCGAACCGGCAAGGACAAGACGGCGATCATGTTTCGTCTGCCGCACAATCCCGGCTCGCTGGTGGAGGCGTTGGAGGTGTTCAAGCAAAACCGGATCAACCTGACCTGGATCGAATCGTTCCCGACGCAAAGCCCCAAGACAGAGTATCTGTTCTTCGTAGACTTCGAGGGTCACGTCGACGACGCTAAGGTCAGCCGCACTCTCAAAGCCCTCACTGAACATACCTCAGAACTCAACGTGTTGGGGTCTTTCCCTGTCGCCATGACGATCGGCGGTTGAATCAGGCCAAGGAGCATCGCGCTATGATTATCGTCCTACGCCCCGATACCACCGAGGCGCAGATCGATCACGTGCTGGAACGCATCGGCGAGTTGGGCCTCAAAGCCCACCTCAGCCGGGGCGAGTCGCGTACCATCATCGGCGTCATCGGCGATGAAAGCAAATTGCAAACCGAGCCGCTCCAAGCCATCCCCGGCGTGGAACAGGTACTGCCGATCATGAAACCGTTCAAACTCGCCAGCCGCGAGATGCGCAAAAGCGATAGCGTGATCACCATTGGTGCCAACCTCCCCGGCGTCCAGCCCGTGCAAGTCGGGGGTGGCTCATTGCTGATGATCGCCGGTCCCTGCGCTGTCGAAAGCCGCGAGGTGTTGGAAACCATCGCCACAGCCGTAAAAGCCGCCGGCGCGAATCTGCTGCGTGGCGGGGCGTTCAAGCCGCGGACCAGTCCGTATGCCTTTCAGGGGTTGGGCGAGGCTGGCTTGCAAATCCTGCGAGAGGTAGGCCACGCCCACGGCATGCCGGTCGTCACCGAGGTTATGGATCCCCGTCAGGTGCCTTTGGTTGAGCGTTATGCAGATATGTTGCAGATTGGCGCACGTAACATGCAAAATTTCGATCTGCTCAAAGAGGTCGGTCAGGCCCGCAAACCCGTCTTGCTCAAACGCGGCATGAGTGCCACGGTCAAAGATTTACTCATGTCTGCTGAATATATCCTCAGCGAAGGAAACCCCGCTGTCGTCTTGTGCGAACGCGGCGTGCGGACCTTCGAGGAATCCACCCGCAATATGCTTGATCTCAGCGCCGTGCCCAACGTCAAAGGCCAAAGCCACCTGCCGATTATCGTCGATCCCAGCCATGCTACCGGCCGGCCTGACTTGATCCCAGCGATGGCCAAAGCCGCCGTCGCGGCTGGTGCCGATGGCGTTCACATCGAGGTTCACAGCTGCCCGGAAAAGGCTCTGAGTGATGGTCCCCAGGCACTGTTGCCGCCCCAGTACGCTCAACTGGTTGCGGAACTGCGACAACTAGCCTCGCTCCTAGGCCGCCGCTTTTAGGCACTGAAGTTCAAACAATCAAGTTCTCGACAGGATCAACACAAGGCACACAGAAGAAGAGCGGTCGGTCGGTCAACTGCTTGTCTCAAATCAATCTCTATTCTCTCCCTGGAGATGCTTGCCATGTTCCTCCTTCTGCTGCTTGCTGCCGCTGATCCGTTTGTCTTCACTGAGGTGAACAAGCTTGGTGTCGAGGGCCGGGCTTGGCCCACCTCAGAACTGGCCGCTCCCTTTGATCGTTTGCCGGCTAAGGCGGATAAGCTGGTACGCCCAGTTGTCTGGTCGCTTTCACGCCATAGTGCGGGGATGGCGGTTCGCTTTCGCAGCGATGCCACCGCCTTGCAAATCCGCTGGACGCTGACCAGCGACCGCCTGGCCATGGATCACATGCCGGCGACTGGCGTCAGTGGCGTCGATCTTTACGTCCGCGATGAGCGAGGCACCTGGCGATGGCTAGCAGTCGGCCGACCCAAAGCCAAGAGCAACCTCTTGGACATCGCCGGCCTGCCAGCCGGCAAGAGCCGCGAGTTTCTACTCTATTTGCCGCTTTACAATGGGGTCGCAGCAATGGAGATCGGCGTGCCCAAGAATGCCATCCTCCAACCTGTTGCGGCTCCGGGCAAACCGATCGTCTTTTACGGTACCTCGATCACCCACGGGGCCTGCGCTTCTCGCCCGGGCATGACCACTTCAGCGATTCTCGGCCGCAAACTGAACCGCCCCATCGTCAACCTCGGCTTCAGCGGCAACGGCAAACTAGAAGAGTCTGTAGGTAAGCTGATGGCCGAGATCGACGCCGCGGTGTATGTCATCGACTGCCTGCCGAATTGCACGGCGGCCGAGGTAAGGGAACGGACGAAACCGCTGGTGCAGGCGATCCGTGCCAGGCGGCCCGATACGCCGATTGTGCTGGTGGAAGATCGAACTTATACAAATGCGCACACATTGACCGATCGCCAGAAACGGCATGCCACGAGCCGAGCAGCCCTACGCGAGGCGTTCGATCAGATGACCTGGGAGGGCGTCGCCACGTTGCACTATCTCGAAGGGGCTGACTTGTTGGGCGACGATGATGAGGCCACCGTCGACGGTTCGCATCCGACCGATCTGGGCTTTATGCGGCAGGCAGCGATCTTCGAGCCAAAGCTACGTTACATCCTCGCTCCAGGGCCGAACTTCTCCAACGAGTTGGCAGGCTACCCACAACAGCAAAGCTATGCGCCGGGCGACACCGTGTCGTTTCGTATCTCGTGCGCCGAGCCGACCTTTGACGCGGTCATCGAACGCATCGGGGCCAAGGTGGAAGTTGTCCACACGCAACGTGGCCTGAAGGGCAGCCGTCACCCCATTCCACCCGATGCCTCGGCCAAGGGCTGTAACTGGCCTGAGACTTGGGTGTTGGTGATTCCCAAGGACTGGCGAAGCGGCTACTATCGGGTGAGGCTGACGGCGGGTAAGCGTACAGCGGAAATGTTTTTCGTGGTCCGAGCCGCCCAGCCCGGCACCACCAGCAAGATTCTGCTACCGCTGGCGACCAACACCTACAACGCCTACACCAACTGGGGCGGTTACAGCCTGTACGGCTACCATGCCACTAATCGCGTGCAGGGGCGACAGGTGTCGTTTCGCCGGCCACAATCCAGCCAATTTTTCAGCTGGGAGGCCCATTTCGTCCGCTGGGCCGAGGCCAACGGTTTCCCGTTGGAATATGCCACCAATCTGGATCTAGAGAATCGGCCCGAGATGCTCAAGCAGTACAAGCTCGTGCTAAGCGTGGGGCACGATGAATACTGGTCGACCCCGATGCGCGACCATCTGGAGAAGTGGATCGCCAACGGCGGGCATGTGGCCTTTTTCAGCGGCAATACCTGTTGTTGGCAGGTACGTCAAACCGCCCAGCGCGACGGGCTGATCTGTTACAAGCAAGCCTACCGGGCTGATCCGCTCTTTGCGATCGGCGAACGCAAGCTTCTTTCGACCTTGTGGAGTCATCACTTGTTAGCGCGTCCGGAAAACATGCTCACCGGGGTTGGCTTCCTGCACGGCGGCTACCACAAGAGCCACGGCCAACTAATGGACGGCAGCGGAGCCTTCACGGTGCATCGGCCGGAGCATTGGATTTTCGAAGGCACGGGATTGAAGCGTGGCGAGGCGTTCGGGGCCAAATATAAGGTGGTCGGCTACGAATGCGATGGCTGCGAGTTGGTATGGAAGGAGGGCCTACCTGAGCCGACCCACCGCGACGGCACGCCCAAAGGATTCAGCATCTTGGCCACCGCTCCGGCCAAGTGGCACCCCGATGATAGCGAGTGGTACGAACGCTGGACGCGTGGGCACACCGGCCATGCGGTGGTAGGTACCTACAGTCGCGGGGGGACGGTAGTAACCGTTGGGACCACCGATTGGTCGCGCGGCTTGCAGGGCGACCCGGTCATTCAACGCATCACATCCAACATCCTGCGCCGACTGTCCAAGTAACCCTTTGGAGGCTCTCCGATGTTCCGCTCCGTTTCGGCCCTGTTGCTGCCGCCGCTGTTGCTCTTAGTACTCGCTGCCGATGACAAGCCTACCTCAGCAGTCAAGGCCGACGATGGCTTTGTGTCGTTGTTCGATGGCAAAACGCTCAACGGCTGGGTGCCGGTGAATGCGGCTCCGGGAACGTTTTTTGTCAAGGATGGGATGCTGATCACCACCGGCGTGCCGACCGGCTTTTTGCGATCCGAGAAGCGGTACGAGAATTTTATCCTCGAATGTGAATATATGCACATGAAGCCCAAAGGGAATAGCGGTATCTTCGTCTGGGCTGATCCGATGCCGGCGGTAGGCACGCCGTTTACCCGTGCCATCGAAGTGCAGGTACTCGATGGATTAGAAACCCCCAACTATACCAGCCATGGCGATGTGTTTGCTATCTGGGGAGCCACATTGGTGCCGGATCGACCCCATCCTGCTGGCTGGATGCGTTGTTTGCCCAGCGAGAAGCGAGCCAAACCAGCCGGACAATGGAACCACTACCGCATCGACTGCAACGACGGCACCATCCAACTAGCGGTCAACGGCAAAGTAGTCAGTGGGGGCACCAAGGCCAACCCGCGATTCGGCTACCTTGCCCTGGAGGCCGAGGGCAGCGAGTGCCGCTACCGCAACCTGCGAATCAAGGAGCTACCCAGCACGAGGCCCAAGCCGCAGGAGAGTAGCCCCGAGGCAAGAGGGCA
>JBDNDE010000122.1:0-13484 GCA_046719305.1 Gemmataceae bacterium
TAATCGAACCAGCACTGCTGAGGGCCTCGGTGCCGATGTTGGCTTGGACATCCAACGTAGCTCCACTTGCCACAACCGTGTTACCGGCAGTGGTACCCAACGCGCTGGCGTTGGCAGCCACCAACGTCCCGGCATCCACCGTGGTCGTGCCGGTGTAGGTGTTGGCTCCGCTGAGAACGAGTACTCCGGAACCAGATTTTATCAGATTCCGAGGACCGCCGGATTCACTCACCACACCACTGATCGTCAGTGTGCCCGTACCCGTGCCATTATTCGGCACATTGGTAGTTAGGTTACCGTTCAGTTCTATGGTGTTGAGGGTAATGCTGTACGGACTGTTGGAACTGATATTGCTCCCAGCTCCGTTTAAGGTGAGTGTGCGGTTGCCGTTAACAGTTAACTTTCCACTAATTGTAGTTGGTGAGGATAGACCAGAGGCAGTACGACTGAGGCGCAATTCTGCATTGGCATCCAGGATGATGTTGTTGTTGTAGGTTACAGGTGTATTGCTGCGGAAATCGAGGATAGAGCCACTGCCGCCCACCGTGTTAGCCATTCGAAGAGTCGATTGATCGGTGCCAGAGGGAGGGTTGAATAACACGGCACGGATGGTTTGGTTGCCTGTGAAATTGAGTTGAGTAGTCGACCCAAACGAACGTGGACCCTCTAACCAGAAGATGGTTTCCCTATCGATTGTGTTCGAATTGTCAATCGTTAGCGTACGCCCTACCCCCCCATCGGTTTGACTCCCAACTAATCGCAACTGTGCGAAAGCCGAACTGATTCCACGCCGGAGGTTGAAGGTAGAGTTGCCGGTAAAGGTGGTTAAACCGTTAAAGCGGACAATACCGTCACCCGTGATATTGTCGGCTGCCACAATCGTGAGCGACTGATCACCAATCGTAAGGGTACCGAAATCGCCAATCAGACTACCACCTGAGGTGCGTTCTAGGCGAATCGTAGCGTTCTGAGTGACAGTTACGGGAATATTGACCGTACCACCGCCGTTGAACGAGAGGCCACTGTTGGAACGAACCAGCAAATTGCCGCCCGATAAGCTGAGAGTGCTTCCAGTGAGTGGTGACGCAGCGTTGGTGTTGCCAAAGGAATTCGAAGCCTGCACTCGGAGCGTTCCACTCTGCACCACCCAATTGCCACGAAAACTGTTGCTACCTGATTCTAAAGCTACCGTACCTGGGCCACTGATGTTAATGGTCGGCGTGGCTGTAGAACTCGGTGCATTCTGATAACCGCTACCGATGGCCAGGGTGTCGGTGGCTGCGTTCGTTGCAAAGGTTACTGTGGCTCCGCTGGCAATCACTGGTTGACCGCTGGCTGAGTAGCGAGCAGAACCCGTGCCGAGCAACGTCGCACCGTTGTTGAGAAGGATGGATGGAGCACCCGGGTTTTGAATGTTAACGTTTGCGATTTGCAATGTTGCAGCATTGACCGTTACTGCGGAGTTGCTCAGAGCATTGGCGTTGGCAGCTACCAGCGTGCCGGCATTCACGGTTGTCGTACCGGTGTAGGTGTTGGCCGCGCTAAGGGTCAGCGTGCCGCTGCCTTGCTTGATCAAGGAGCCGCTGCCACTAATCACGCCGGCAATGGAGCCTGCGCCGAGGCTGAGGGCGCTACCTGTGCCGAGGGTCACATTCTGACCTGCAACCGTGGTGAGTGAATTGATCGTTACGACGCCGTTGGCCGTCGCCAGTGTTTGCATACCTGTCAACGACACGGTTTCGGCATAGGTGCCCGTGGTCACGTTGATGGTGTCGCTGCTAGCCGCGGCGTTCACACCGCGAATCACACTGCCGCTGCTAGGCGTGACATAGACGTTGTTAGCCACCCAGCGAACTAAGCCTCGTGCGGCATCGTCCAATGCATGGGTGATCTCATCCTCAATGGTGAAGTTGTTAGTGATCGGAATGGCGTCTTGCTGCCAGGTGTTGCCAATTGCAGAGATGGCATTGGTCGATTCATTGACGATCAGCGAACCAGCACCGTTGATGTTGAAGGTGTTGCCGCCTGTCGAGATTGTGGTACCCAAGTCGGCCTGTCCACCACTTTGGATAAGGACAGCCGTTTGATCAAAACCAGTGGATTCTTGAACTGTGCTGTTACGCAAGGTCAGGTTGCCGGTACTGGTGATGAGGATCGTAGGATCATCTGTACTCGTGGTCAGAGTTGCACCACTCACAGAGACCGTGTTGCTCACGGTCAACGCTGGGCTAGCCCCGGTGATGATGGTGTTGCTAGCGCCGGCCCCAGTGATCGTCAAAGCGCGATCGATCGTCGTGCCCGTAAACGTACCGGCCGAGAGAATCAGCGCATCCACACTAGTACTGAAATCCAACGCTGCTTGGATGCTGCCGAATAGGCCGACGGTCTGCGTGCCAATCCGCGCTAGCACCGTAGCTACAGGATTGTTGCTATCGTCGTTGAAGGTGTTGTTGGTAAAAACGGGGCCAACATCAAAGCTAGTATAGCTGGTTACGAATGAAGCGTTGCCACTCTGGCGGATGAAGGTGTTGCTGGTGATGTTGGGTGTGCCACCGCCGATGCCGATTCCTTCATAGCTGTCGGTGTCGACCTTAAAGGTGTTGTCTGTAAATGTGGGGGAACCGTCGTCCACCGAAGCGTGAACGTAGTTGTTGTCGAAGGTATTGTTGCTGATCGTGACATTGGAGTTGTTGGGGTTAAGATAGATGCCGGTTGCCCAGCCAGTGAAGGTGCTGTTTTGGATTGTCAGGTTGCTTACCCCAGCACTCGATGTCAACACCCCACGAGATCCATCCCCATCGATGCTACCCGATCGAGCGAAAGTCACGCCATCGATGGTTAAACCGTCGATTGAATTGTTGACATAGACACCGGCCGTTTCGCCGAGAATCGTGGCACCCTCGTGAATCTTCAGATCTTGGATGGTGATATCATCTGCATTAACCAGAATGCCGCCGGTAATTTGGGTCGAGGTTCCGACACCACTCAATGTAATGTTCGCGGTGTTGATGGTCAGCGTTTCGGTGTACGTACCGGCCAGGACATTAACCGTGTCGCCGGAGCTTGAGGCGTTAATGGCCGATTGAATTGTCGCACCACCAGGGAGATCACCAGTTACGGATCCTGACGTGACAGTTCCAAAAACCAGATCAGTGCCGATGGTGTAGGTATTGGTGCCATCCGTAAGAACGTCGCCATCATCGAGAATGTTGTTGTTGTTGGTGTCTGTTTGGAGCGTCCAGGTATTACTAACAAATAGGTTTGCCGGCACGCTGCGGTCTTCGAGGTTCTCCAGGCGAAGGCGACGGTGATAGTGCGAGGATTTGCGTGTCCATCGCGTCTGGTTTCTGTGAGCGAGACGACGAAGCCAGCTTTGAAAATCGAACATGTGAAAGTTCCTCGAAGAAGGAGAGTGAAAACAATGCATAAAGTCAGACGCCCGACAAGCAACGCTTGTGTCGTCCACAGTCGAGACAGTTCAGAAGCAAGGCTATTTCGCCCGCTGGTTCACACGGTAGTCAGACAACTACCCCACCGGTATGCAGGGGGAACATAAGATAAAGCGTAAATGGTCGCCCAGGTGGGACAGCGGGGGGGCCGCAGCATGGTAAAAACTCATCGATGGTTAGGGGTGAACGGGAAGTCCGCCGGGGTAGGACTCATCTCCGTCTCATTTTACCTATCTTACCAGTAGCCGATCGGGTGACTCGTGGCAAGAGGATAAATCGCAAATTCGGACGATCCAGCCTGCCAGAAAGTTCCCACCCAGGCAGAAAAATAGGTCAATTGCTGCAAAAGGGGGGGAAACCTCTTCGGGCACCGTTCGTCGTGGACTTCTTTTCGTTGCACTCACGGACAGAAAAAAATTATTTCTTCAGCCGTTCCAGCGCCGCTTGGGCCGCTTGGGTCGGGGCAGCGTCAGCTTCGCCCTGGGCCAATTTTTCCAAGAGCTGCCGAGCTTCGGGAGTGGCCAGATGCTCCAGAATAGCAATGGCTCGCACGGCCTGGGTCCAGCCGATGGGTGGCTTGGGGGCCGGCTGCGGGGCATAGGCCTTGCCGATCTCCTCCAGTGTCATGCCATTGATGGTCATTTTGCCGTTGATGTTGGTGATACGTAAGCCGCCGAGGCCCAGGGCAGGTTTTTTGATCTCAGGCGGCTCGACGCGGGCCAAAAGCTCTTTGAGTCGAGCCTTGACCTCCAAGGAATAGTTGCGTTGCAGAGCTTGCTTGAGGTCGTCCTTGATAAACCGCTCCAGATATTGTAATTCCTCGATAGCCTTTTGACGCTGCTCGAATTCGTCGGCATCCAGTTGGTCAAACAACTCCAGCAGCCGTTTCTTGTCGACCTGGACGGGGCGCAGACGTTGTTTGAGGAAGGCGATGACTTGCTTGTCGCTGGCCAGTTGCAAGGTGGCACGGGCAACGCGGGCGTCGTCGTCGCTGCCCAGGTCTTTCCAGAGAGATTCCAGTTGGCTAGGTTCGGCCAGGCATACAGAAAGCAAAAGCATCAGCATGATCGGACTCCCGAGGACTCCCAGAAGAAATGTCTGACGCTCAAGTTAGCCCCCAGCTTGGGAGGCGACAAGGTTTGCTTCGGCTGGAGGCACGTCGAGGGGGTCTTCGGTGTCGACGGGAGGCAGCCAGCCGGCCCCCTCGCGGCGGAGCAGGTTCTCCAAAGCGGCGATCCAGGCAGGGTGATCGTTCAGGCAAGGGCACTGGTGCAGCTTCTCGCCGCCGTGTTCCTCAAACACCTCCCAGGCCTCGTGGCCAATTTCATCGATGGTTTCCAGGCAGTCGGCCGTGAAGCCGGGAGTGATGACAAAGACGCGTTTGATGCCCTTGTGGGCGAGTTTGATGAGGGTCGGCTCGGTGTAAGGCTTGAGCCATTGCTCGCGACCGAAGAGCGACTGATAGGATTGGGTCCATTGGGAACGTGTCCAGCCCATGGCTTCGACGAGGAGGCGCGTCGTGCGGGTGCAGTGGGTGGCGTAAGGGTCCCCTTCTTGGGCGTAGCGCTGGGGAATGCCATGGTAGCTGATCAGGAAGTGTTGCGGTTCCCACTCCAGTCTGGCCAGTTGTTCACGAATGATCGTTGTTAGAGCGTCGATGTACCCTGGATCATCATAGTGCGGCGGCACAATCCGCACCGAGGGCACCCGGGTCACCTTTTGCAGGGCGGCAAACAGGGCATCCGTGGCACTGGCCGTGGTCGTCGCGCTGTATTGCGGATACATCGGCAAGACCAGCAGGCGATCGACCTGATGCTCTAGCAGACGCTGTACTACTTTGGCGACCGAGGGGTTGCCAATCTGCATGCCAAACTCGACCAGCGTCTCCGGGAATCGCTGCCGCAACTCCTCCACCTGCCGCTGAGTGTAAAACAGCAACGGCGAGCCGGTCTGCTTGTCCCAGATGCGGGCATATTTTTCTGCCGAGGAGGCCGGCCGAAACGGCAACACGATCAGGTTTTTGACCAACCACCAGACCACTTGCCGCAGCCTGTCGGGAAAATGAATCACTCGCGGATCGCCGAGAAATTGCCGCAGGTATGGCCGCAGCGCGGAAGCAGTGGGAGCATCGGGAGTGCCCAGTTGAATAAGAAGGATCGCGGTTTTCGGCATGAGCAGGGTCCACCTGAAACAGCAAGAGAGCCGAGCAGAATCGCTCGACTCTCATAGTTATAGCAACCCCAGGGATCGTCCGGGGCCGATAAGTAGCAGAGTCAAGAAGGCCGGTCTAGCTCTTGCGACAATTGGGGCCTTCCTTGGGTTCGGCCTTTTCGGTGATGTGGCCTTGGCCGGCCTTTTTGAGTTTGGTGGCTTGTTCGTTGTTCAAGGCGATGAAGCTGGTCCAGGTTGGCGGAACATTTGCTTCAGCAAAGATGGCTTCCACCGGGCACTCCGGCACACAAGCTTCGCAGTCGATGCAGTCGACCGGGTCGATATACAGCATCATGTCGTCTTGCCAGAAACACTCGACCGGGCAGACCGCCACGCAATCGGTATACTTGCAGTCGTTGCACGGTTGGCACACGACGTGGGTCATCGGAGATCCTTTTCTTCTCAAGAGTTAGTGGGTCGACTCCTCGGGTCGACCATACCGCTAGAATCCTTAGCAGAAAACGGTGAAGATGTCCAGTCTGACGGTCCAAAGTTCGCGAGAAATCGGCTGGTTCGTGTCTTTTTATCCTTTCTCGGTCGCCTAATCTTCGTTCTCGCGGAAAATTCGCTCAAATGCCGCTTGGCAGGCTTTCAACGCCACGATCAGCGTCGGGTCGAACTGCCCTGAACTTCGCTCCACGATCTGATTTATGGCCGACGTGTGCGACAAGGCCGGTTTGTACAGTCGCATCCGCCGCAAGGCATCGTAGACGTCAGCCACCGCTACGAGGCGTGCCGCTGGAGGGATGGCATCGCCACGCAGTTTGTCGGGGTAGCCCTTGCCATCGAAGCGTTCGTGATGGTGTCGGACGATCGAGCGGGCCATGCCCAAAAAATCGAGCGTCTGACCGTAATGTTGGCCCAAGGCTTCCAGCATGCGATCACCAATGAGCGGATGCTCCTCGACTTGGCTGCGTTCCTGAGGATTCAGCGAGGCCGGTTTGAGCAGAATTTCGTCGGGTAGGCCAATTTTGCCGATGTCGTGCAGGGGCACGCACCGCTCTAACTGAGCCAAAAACCGCTCGTCTACTAGTCCTTGCCAAGGCGGCAAATGAGCCGCCTCTTGGGCCAGCTCTCGGCAGTAGAGTTGCATCCGCCGCAGATGGCCCGGGGTTTCGCCATCACGCGATTCGGCAACCTTGGCCATGGCAAACAACAGGGCATTGTGGGCCTCGCGAATGTCAGCCAGATGGGTGCTGGCAACCTGTTCGAGCTGGAGATTGAGTTTGAGCAGTTGGTCGCTGGCACGGGCAGCGCGGTCCTGAGCAGTTTTGAGCAACAACGCCTGGCGGGCTTTACTAGTTAGTTCCTGAAGATCAAAAGGCTTGCGGAGGTATTCATCCGCCCCGCGAGACAAAGCCAATTCTAACTCATCCTTATCCGTGCGAGCCGACACCACAAGAATCTTCTGATGGGGGTTATCCTCTCGCAGACGCACTTGGCGGGCGACCTCGTAGCCATCCATGTCCGGTAAGCCCAAGTCCAATAGAATTAAGTCATAGGAGTGTTGGGCGACCAGATTCAAGGCCATTCGGGCATCGCGGGCCTCGTGACACTCACACCCCAGCGGTTCGATTACGCTGCGCATCAGCGAACGCGCGTGCAGTTCATCATCGACAATCAACGCGCGAAACATTGCCAGTTCGTTCCACGAACCCGGCTTGACCACCAACACCGGATCCTCGGCGGCCAAGGGCCGCAACGCATTGGCCACCGCCAGGGCGGAGCAGGGGCGTTTCATCGGATTGCGTTCGAGCATGCTGGCCAGTAGGTCGTCGAGTTCCTGTGGTGCATCGGGGCGAAACTGCCGTAGCCGACGGGGCTGCTGGGATTGCAGTTGCTTCAACGCCAGGCCCACATGCGGCTGATAAGGAAACGGCCCTTCTCCCGTGAGAAGCCAAAACATCGTTGCGCCTAATGAATAAATATCTGCTTCGCGTCCAACGGCCGAGGGGTCATGGCTTTGCTCCGGCGGCATAAACTCGATCGAACCGAGCAACGACCGTTGATCCGTGAGTCGGCTGGCAAACTGTCGCGCTAGGCCGAAGTCCACCAGTTTGATTTGGCCGTTGGCGTGCAACAGGTTGCTGGGCTTGATGTCGCGGTGGATCAGATGCCGATCGTGGGCAGCCTGCAGACCGAAGGCCGCCTGGCGGATAAATTGGCAAGCCTGCTGGATAGACAGTAGCCCGCGTGCCAGAACGTATTTCTCCAGGTCGCCGCCCTCAACTAATTCTGTTACCAGATAAAGCAGTGGCTCCAGATGATCCTTGCCCGGCACCTCGCCGGCGTCATAGGCCAACACTACGTTAGGATGCGACAGTTCGGCCAGCACACGCATTTCGCCGAAGAAGCGTTGTTTGACCGAGGCAGGGCAATCATCCACCAAGGGGAGCACCTTGATGGCCACCTTGCGACGCATGAGACGATGCTCGGCTTTATAAACGACGCCCATGCCGCCTTTGCCGATCTCATCCAGCACGAGGTAGTTGCCCAACACCAGCCCATGCGTCATGCCGGTGGAAACCCGGCGAAACTGATACGGCGTGAGCAGACCGGCTTGAATCAGAGCGTGGCCTAGACGTTCCTCGGAGGTGTACTCCTGCAGACGATCCAGGCGTTCGTTGATAAACTGCTGGCGTGATTCGTTGTCGATCAATCCCAGGGCCGACAGTTGACCCAAAAACGCGGCCGCAGCCGGAGGTAGCGGGGTGCGGATCGAAGGGACAGTTCGGCTGAGCGATTGCATAGGAGGCGGTCCTCAGAACGATTGCGTAGGGGGCGATTGCTGAGGGCGGAGCAGGATCATCAGCAGTCCATAGACTACGCAACTGTAGTTCATAAAACTCCACCTGCCAATTCGCGCCCCCACTGGCTTTTCCGCGGCCCACTCTTGATCACCTTGCAAGGTGCCCTAAGATGTTGGAGTGAGGAAATGTTGCCCACACCAACCGCCAGACTCACTCCCTTAACGGTCCATTCGACAAACGGAGAATTCCCGATGCCGAAGTCTCTTCGCACCCTGGCCCTGATGGTCGGCCTAGGCCTCTTTGCTTTTGCCAGCCCCTCTGTGAACTCCCAAGACAACAAAGTCAAGCCAGTGATCAAGGAAATCTTGGAGATCGCTGCCGATCTCGAAGCCGGTAAAGACGTGGTTGCCAAGGTCAAAGCGTTTCGCAAAAAGCACGACGACCTAGATGAAGTGATGCACGGCTACAAGCCACGGATGCGAGGCGGGGTCGGAGTCGATCCCAAGGCCGATGCCAAATCGGACGGGGTTGAGATGAAGTTCAATGCGATTGCCCGGCGTGCCATGGCACCGGCTGCCTTGAAGAAGGAGAAGGATCTACTGCTCAAGGCCGCATATTTCAACCTAGCGATGGCCAAACTTACCAAGGAGTACGCCCCGGAAAAGCCCAAAGGCGGCAAGGGAGCCAAAGAATGGAACAAGCTGACCGACGAGATGGAAAAGGGCACTAAAGACATGCTCGAAGCCCTGAAGAAAGAAGACCCCGCCGCCTTGAAAAAAGCCGTCACCGATATCAACAACGCCTGCAACACCTGCCATAGCGATTTCCGCGACGCTTAAGCCGATTGCGGCAAAGCCGAAGCAATCGCGAAGCAGCGCACCTGGGGAAGGCGACCAGCGACCATAGGAACGCGACCCCAGGTACGCCGTTTTTCCCCCGAAACGGTTCCAACTTCGGCGGGAACGGTAAAGAGCCATCCGCTGCTAAAATCTTCTGCTAAAGCTTCTCGGGCTTTTCTGGTTGCGACACCTCACCTTGGGCGATAAACTAACAGCAGACCTACCTTCGCCTGCCTGCCTTATGAGGTTACCGCCATGTTGTCTCTCCTGCTTTCCTGCATGGCAGTCGGTCCGATTCCTACCACGCTCGGTTCGAAGCCTCCCTCGTTTGTTCATGATGTTTTGCCGATCTTGACTCGTTATGGTTGTAATCAAGGCGCTTGCCATGGCAAAGGAGCCGGCCAAAACGGCTTTCGACTGTCGCTGCGTGGTTATGCCCCAGAACTCGATCACGCCTGGATCACCCGAGAGTTCGCTGCTCGCCGCTTGGTCTTCACCGATCCCGACGCTAGCGGCCTGTTGCGCAAACCCAGCGGTCGAGCTAGGCACGAGGGGGGTAAACTCTTTGACACCCACAGTCGGGCTTATCGCCTGCTGCGCGACTGGATCGTCGCTGGCGCTCCTGGACCTCAGCCGGACGATGCGACCCTTGTCGCACTGCACGTCTACCCCGCTCAACTTGCCGCTCAACCCGGCCAGACCCAGCAACTGTGCGTCGAGGCGAGCTATAGCGATGGCCGGCGACGGGATGTGACGTGGCTGAGCAAGTTCGAGTCAGCCGACATGGGCCAAGTGAGCGTCGATGCTGAGGGACGCATGCGTGTCGTGCGGCCTGGCGAAACCGGTGTTCGGGCGATTTTTGGCGGACAAGTGGCGGTCTGTCAGGTGACGGTGCCCAACCCGACTCCCGTGCCGCTGGCTCGTTTGGCCAAGCGGAACAACATAATTGATGAGCATGTGTTTGAAAAGCTGGCTGCGTTGCGCATCGAACCTTCCGACCTTTGCACCGACGAGGAATTCCTCCGCCGGGCCTCTCTTGACACGCTCGGCATCCTGCCGACGCCGGCCGAAGTGCGCGCCTTCCTGGCCGACCAAGCTGCCGATAAACGCGATCGGTTGGTCGAGGCGTTGCTGAAGCGACCAGAGTTTGCGGACCACTGGGCCTTGTTTCTGGGGGATTTGCTGCAAAATCGCAAGGAACGCGACCACGATGTCCGCGGTGTCAAAGGTGTGCGCGCTTTTCATGCCTGGATCCGTCAGCAAGTGGCCGACAACCGCCCCTGGGACCAGATCGCCCGTGAGGTGCTGCTGGCGAAAGGGGGGAACTCGGCGAATCCAGCGGTGGGCTACTACATCGTCACCGTGGGAGAGCATCGCGACCCTATCTGGAGCGAGGTGACCGACTCGGTGGCTCAAGCGTTTCTGGGGATCCGCATCGGCTGTGCCCGCTGTCACAATCACCCCTCGGAACGCTACACCCAGGACGATTTTTACCATTTTGCTGCCTTTTTCTCCCGCATCCGCTTCAAACGCCAGGAGCCGAAAAAAGGCGAAACCACACTACTGCTGGCCGGACGCGACGGCGTAGACATGCACTTGGCCAAAGAACCGGTCGCGGTACGCCAACCACGCACGGGGGCGATGTTGCCGCCTCGGCCACTGGACCGAAGTGAACTGCCGGGGATCCGTCCAGGGGAGGATCCGCGTGAGGCACTAGTGCAGTGGTTGACCAGTCCGAGCAACGACTTTTTTGCCGGCGCGATGGTCAACCGCCTCTGGAAGCATTTTCTGGGCGTCGGCCTAGTCGAACCGGTGGACGATCTGCGGGCCAGTAATCCGCCCAGCAATCCAGCCTTGTTCGCTGCTTTGAAGAAAGAGTTTGTCCAGAGCAAATTCAATCTACGTCATTTGATGCGGCTGATTCTCACGTCGCGAACCTATCAACTTTCCTCAGCGACCCGTCCCAGCAACGAGACGGATCAACGCTTTTACTCTCGCTACTACGTTCGTCGGCTACCTGCTGAGGTTCTGCTGGATGCTATCAGTTCTGCTACCGGTGTGCCGGAGCAGTTTCCCGGCTATCCGGGTGGTTTGCGAGCAGGGCAACTGCCCGATCCGGGGCTGAAATCGTACTTCCTGTCACTATTCGGACGCTCCGAGCGGGTGACGGCCTGCGCCTGTGAACGCTCCGGCGAAGTGACCCTACCGCAACTGCTACACCTGCAAAACGGCGAATCGCTGCTGCAGAAGATCCGTTCGGCCGAGGGACGCTTGGCCCGGCTGATCGCGGAGAAAAAGAGCGACGACGAGATTCTCGACGAACTGTTCCTAGCTACCGTGTCGCGGTTGCCTTCGCCGGAGAAGAGAGTGACCCTAAAACGCCAACTGGCTGGGGAGGACCGTGTCGAAGCGTTACGCGATCTGTTCTGGGCACTCCTGAACTCCAAAGAATTTGCCTTCAACCATTAAATCGACCGCGAGGGGGACTGATATGTTGGATCTTTATCTGGGCGGTGCCGACCGCCGAGGCAACGGACTGAGTCGCCGACATTTCCTCCGCGTCGGAGCTGTGGGCAGCTTGAGCTTGGCTACGGCGTTGCAAGCGCAAGCGGCCAGCAACACGAGCGGATTGTCCAACTCTAGCAGTGCTAGCAAAAAGCCGCGGGCCAAAGCAGTCATTTTAGTGTTTCTGGGCGGCGGGCTGTCGCATCACGACAGCTTCGACCTCAAGCCCGAAGCTCCGCCGGAGATTCGAGGCAATTACAAGCCGATCGCCACCTCGGTACCGGGCCTGCAGATCAGCGAAATGTTGCCGCGGCTGGCCAAGGTGATGCACCAGATCGCGTTGGTGCGTTCGGGGGCCCACAACAACGACCACCACGAAACCGCCAGCAACTGGGTTCTCTCCGGTCGCTTTGGCTCGGCCTTTGGCGATTACCCGGCGATGGGAGCTGTAGTGGCCCGCGAGACGGGCTTCCGCAGCGCGTTGCCGCCCTATGTAGCGGTGCCGCGCAACCCCTCATTTACCTGGGAGTTGGGCAAAAGTGCTTACCTCGGGGGGCGGTACGAAGCGTTCAAGACGGGCGACCCCAATGCCCCCGGTTTCAAAGTCCAGGATGTGGCCCCGACCGATGAGATGAACGCTCGCCGCACCACCCGCCGCCAAAACCTGCTCGCTGCCGTGGACGAACTCGCTAGGAGGGTCGAAAGCAACGACGCGCTGAACACCTATGACGAATTCCGGCAGCAGGCCGCGTCGCTGATCCTCTCGCCCGAGGCACGCTCGGCCTTTGCCATCGACCAAGAGCCGGCCAAACTGCGCGATCGCTACGGCCGAACCACCTTTGGTCAATCGGCGTTGCTCGCACGGCGGCTGATTGAGCGAGGGGTGAAGTTCGTGACTGTAAATTTTGGCGGCTGGGATCACCATAGCAAAATCTGGGATGGCCTCAAACACCGGTTGCCTGATTTCGATGCTGGCTTCTCCGCTTTGATCGAAGATTTGATCAACCGTGGATTGCTTCAGGAGACGCTCGTTGTCTGTTTGGGCGAGTTTGGCCGCACGCCCAAAATCAACAAAGATGGGGGCCGCGACCACTGGGGACCGGCGGCATCGTTGCTCTTTGCTGGGGGAGGGGTTCGGCCTGGTTTGGTACTGGGAGCCACCGACAAGCAGGGGGCCTATGTCACGCGCCGTCCAGTGCCGCCGGCGGATGTGGCCTACACGATTTTAGAGAGCCTGGGGATTGATCCACGGAAGATGTTGCAGAGTCCCGACGGTCGACCGATTGAGATTCTGGATCAAGGCGAGACGATCAAGGAATTATTCGTCTGAAAGGCCAGGGGAGTACGATCGCTGATCCATGTCGAGGAGTGCGCCAAAGGAAAAATTATATTTGGCGCACTCCTCGAGAAGAGTAATAAGATAAATCTGAGGAGAGCGGTAAGAAGAGGGTTGGATGCTAACTCATTTGCCAGGAAGCTCCAAAAGTCATTAAAAATCCAGAAGAATGAATTGACCAGACCCAGCCGTAGCGCTATACTCGTCTAGTAGGTAGAGTGGAGATTTCCCCTCTACCTTTTTATACCTCTCTGAATCTAGTGATTAACAAACTCTCTCCATGTTGCAGAGTGTTCTTATCCGGTACGTCATTCCGGTCTCTTCAACATCGAGTTGATCCTGGAGGTAAGGCATGTCTGTACGTTCGCTTGCTCGCTCAGCTTTTACGCTAGAT
>JBDNDE010000123.1:0-13480 GCA_046719305.1 Gemmataceae bacterium
CCGTCTGGCGCAATTCATCACAGCGAACAAAAGCCTCGGCATCCATCACGTCTCTGCGCACCAAGGCCCACAAAGGGATCTAATTGATTCAGGCCTTACTTAATTATACGATTCGCATCAATAGCCGCGCAGTGTGGTGGCCTCAGCCACGCGTTGGACGGCCAAAATAAACGCGGCCTCTCGAGCAGTTACCTGATGTTGAGCCGCTGTGCGCCAAGTGGCCTCGAAGGCATCGAGCAAAATCTTGCTCATTTTCTCGTGGACTTGTTCGATCGGCCAGGCAAGTTGTTGTAGATTTTGCACCCACTCAAAATAACTCACCGTCACCCCACCCGCATTGGCCAGGATGTCCGGCACCACCACCACGCCGCGCTCTTTGAAGACGGCGTCGGCCTCAAAGGTCGTCGGAGCATTGGCTCCCTCGACGATCAATTTCGCCTGGATGCGTTCGGCATTGTCCGCGTTCAGCACCCGGTCCATCGCCGCGGGCACGAGAATATCACACGGACTTTCCAGCAACTCGGCATTGGTACGGCTCTCGGCTGCGTTGAGTTCCTTGATGCTGCCAGTACTGGCCTGCAGGCGCAACGCTTCGTCGAGTTGGATGCCCTCGGGATGATATTTACCCCCTGACACGTCCGAAATGCCAACAATCCTCGCCCCACGCTCGGCGAGAAACTTGGCCGCATGCGAGCCAACATTGCCAAAACCTTGGACGATGACTCGCGCGCCTTTCAGGGGCAGCTGATGCACCTGGGCCGCCCGCTCGGCCAGCAGGGCTACACCGAGGCCCGTAGCTTCTTTGCGTCCTTTCGATCCACCCACTTCCGTTGGTTTACCGGTCACCACCGCCGGGCTGTAGCCATGTTGCCGGCTATACTCATCAAAAAACCAGGCCATCACCTGGGCATCGGTACCCATATCCGGGGCGGGAATATCCTCTTGCGGGCCGATCACTGGGTCGATCGCCTGCACGAAACGCCGGGTCAGCCGCTCGCGTTCCCGCAGCGAAAGCGTCGTGGGATCGACGCTGATGCCGCCTTTGGCCCCGCCGAACGGCACCCCGACCAACGCCGTTTTCCAAGTCATCAGTTCGGCCAGGGCGGTGACCTCGTCGGCATCGACTTCTGGATGATACCGCAAGCCGCCCTTATAGGGACCACGGGCGTTGTTGTGTTGTACGCGGTAACCGTGATAGACCTCTAAGCGACCATCGTCACGAACCAGAGGTATCTCGACGCGCAACTCACGGTCGGTGTTGAGGATGAGATACGCCAGGGCATCGTCGAGCTTCAGCGCACGGGCTGCCACTTGGAAAAAGTGGTTGACCACATCCAGACTCTTGAGATTTCCCGCTGCCATCCCATCCCTCCGACCGTTGGTGTTCAACGCAACACTCCAACAGGCTAAGAGTTTTTCACCGTTGCGGCCAGCACTTATTTGGCGTCGGCTTGTTTGGTACTATATCCCTTCTAGAGCCATGCAATGGCGTGCGGCAAGAACTGCTGCTGAGAATTATTGATACCGTGCCTAGCTCCTCGGCAGAAAAGATACTGACACTCATATCCCTTTTTTTTAGCATCTTGGCAATAATATAATTTTCACCAACCTAATCATGCCTGCCATCGCTTAAGACATTCGGTTTTAATAAATCAAAATTTCTCAACAAGATAAATAAACAGATTGCCTTATTCTCACTTTCGGGGATTAATGTCTTGTGAAAACCCCAAGTTCCCCCTCGGGATACTTCGGGTCAAACGGTCACTGTTGATGGACAAACGTGCCCGAAGTCGTCAGCACACGCCGATAAAGATCTGGTCGAAACCACGCCATAATCAGCGCCGCGGCACCACCGGAACTGAGGAGCCGCTGAGAAGATCCCAACAAGCACCAAAAGGAGGAAACCATCCATCAAGTATCTGCTTATTATCTTATCTTATTTTATACTTGTTTTGCACTTATTAGAAATGCTTTCACGGCTTCACTCTTGGGCGCGTCGAACACTTCTGCCGGCGGGCCACTCTCGGCTAACTGGCCCTGGTACATCACATGCACTGTAGTGGCGGCGTTGCGGGCTAAATGCATCGAATGCGTTACCACCACCATCGTCAGTCCATCGTGGGAAAGGTCGGCCATTACGGCCATCACCTCGGCGGCCATTGTTGGATCTAGGGCGCTGGTGGGTTCGTCGAAGAGAATCGCCTTGGGCTTAACCGCCAGGGCCCGGGCAATGGCGACTCGCTGTTGTTCGCCACCAGAGAGCGATTCAGGCCGGGCGTCGATTTTGTGTCCCAGCCCCACCCGCTGCAACAGGCTGCGTGCCTCGGGTTCCGCCTCGGCCCGTGAGCGACCCTGTGCCAGGAGGGGACCCGACAAAACATTCTCCAACGCGTTGAGATGCGGAAACAAGTGAAACGCCTGAAACACCATGCCGACCTGTTGCCGCACCTGCCGCAGCAACGCCGAGGGAACCCCGCCGGGTGGTAAACGCAGTTCCCCAACGCGGATTTCACCCGCATCAAAGCGTTCCAGACCATTGATGCAACGCAGCAAGGTACTTTTCCCACCACCCGACGCCCCGACGATTGCTGCCAATTCCCCGGGACCGACACGCATCGATACCCCGCGCAGCACCTCTTGCTTGCCGTGCTTTTTGTACAGATTCTCAACGACAATCATCGCGGGCTTCCTCTTTTGGCCCTACACACTAGGTTAACCACCCGACTCCCCAGTTCAACGGCTAAATTCGGCGCGAATAGCCTCTACTCGGGCACGATTGACCCCGAAGTCCGAACGCCCTGCCCGCGACGCCGAACGTACATGGATACACTTGTTCTCAGCATCTAACAAAAATTCCACATCATCGACAAATCGAAAAATCAGACTAGTGAACTCATAATGACAGTATTCTGGGGTCTGGGTAATCAGCCGAACTCGCGGTTGCTTGCGCACTACCTCGCTGAGCCGCTTCCAGGCCGCCTCGGGTGCGTCCTCGAATGCAATCGGTTCGATGCTGCTGGCTCCTACATCGAACGAACATACACAGTTGGGTGTTCCCGGACATCCACGCAACCGGCCCTCCGGTGTCGGCCCCAGATCGCGCGGCTTGCTGGCCGTTACGCTGAACAGCACCATCAGCAACACCCAGGCCAGCACACTGACCACGATCACAGTACCGGCAATCCACATCATTCGTCTCACGTCGGGGCCACCTCATACACGTTTGTTCTCGTATTCTAGCAAAAGGGAGCCAATCTTCTCCCAATCTACAACTAACCGCAATCGCCTAGGCATTTTCGACACCAAGATAGGCGTCATCGGTGCTAGAAACACCTACACCCGTTTCTGTTTCCAAACCGCCAACGCCATCGCCGACGCGGCCGCTCATCCGGGTGGCCTCGGTGGGGTCGGTGCCCAGATGGCCGTCGGTGTAGCCATAGGTACGCAAATGGCCGGTGCGCTGGGCGGAGTGACTGCTTCACCAAGCGTGGTCTCCGGAGGGGTAGCCGCTGAAGGAGCAGCTGCCGATGTCTCCCCACCGCCGTTGCCCTCGGGACTGTCTTTGTTCGTGGCCATCGATGGCAAGCAAGCTGGCCCGTTCGACATGGCTGCTCTGCAAGCGCAGGTGGCGGCGGGAAAACTGGGGCAGAACACCCTGGTATGAAAGCAGGGGATGCCAAGCTGGGCACCGGCCCACACGCTGCCTGAGTTACAGGCGTTGTTGGCTAGTGTGCCGCCACCGTTGCCGGGGTAAGCGACTATCAGCCCAAGGCAAGGGGAGCAGCTAGAGGGTTTAGGACGAAAGGCAGCCATTGGTTTGGTTTCCGTGCGGCCCTGAGAAGACCGACCCGGTCAAGGGGGCGTTTGCCCAGCCACAATTGTACGTCACGCACGGACAGCGAGGGAGAATCGTTCAGACGTCGAGGAGTACGACACGATTTTCCCCAAATCCTCATGGAACAATTTTTGCCCGCTGCGTTAAAATGCCAGCAGATCCCTTTCCCCGCGTGCGAGTCTTGCCTTGTACCTTCGGCTATCGTTATTGCAAGCCCTGATGTGGGCCGTGCCTGGTTGTGTGGTTCCTCTCTACAGCATCGCCCTAGAAGATTTGGGCTTCGGAAAACTCACCATCGCGCTATGTTGTTCGACCCAGGCTGTCGCTACGGTCCTGGCCTCGATCCTAGCTGGCCAAGTCGCCGACCGTTGGCTCTCGGCCGAGCGGGCTTTGGCCATTTGTGGCGGACTGGCGGTGCTGGATTTGTGGTGGCTTTCGACCATCACCCAGCCGCTACCAATGTTTTTCGCTACTCTGATGTTCTGGCTCCTGGCCGGTCCGATCGCACTGATGGGAACGACGGTTTGTTTTGCCCATTTGCCCTTGCCCGCTAAGCAATTCGGCCCCATACGCATGTGGGGCACTATTGCTTGGATGATCGTTGGCTGGCTTGGCGGAGCTTGGTTGGCCTGGCGACAGACGCCTCCTGCAGATGTGTTTCGCCTGGGCAGCCTTATGGCCGGTTTGTTAGCAGGGTATGCTTTGACCCTCCCGTCGACACCGCCTAAACCCAGCAAGGGATTCGCCCCTTTTATGGCTCTGCAACTGTTCCGGAATCAAGGGTTTGTCATTTATACGATATGTCTATTTGGTTCGTCTCTGACGTTTCCCTTTACGACGCAACTCACTCCCTTGTTGTTGCAACAACTCGGGGTTACCAAGCAATGGATGACACCCACTCTCACGGTCGCTCAACCGTTGGAGGTCATCGGCTTGTTTATTTTGCCGGGGCTGTTGGTGAACCTGGGTACACGCTTCACGATGATCGTCGGCCTGTCTGCCTGGTTTAGTGCTATGGTCATCCTTAGCATTGGCCAACCGCTCGCCCTCGTGATTCCTTCTCTGGCATTAAATGGCATATTTATCACCTGCTTTTCTATAGCGGGACAAATCTATGTCAATGGATTAGCGGAGGGGACAGATGTTCGCGCCAGCGTGCAAGGCTTATTTAGCTGCATCAATGGCACCGGTTTGCTGCTAGGCAACCTCCTGGCAGGTGGGTTACGACACGCGACCGGCGACCATATTCCTAGCGCTTTTGTCGTTGCAGTGGGCATCACCGGTGGCATGCTGCTGCTTTTTGTGCTTGGCTTTGAGCGCAACCACCCACTGGGAACGCCAGCCCTTAACGCGACGGTCCCAACTCCCACCGCTCATGAAACACGCGATGAGCATCAAACCGTTTAAGGTGGATGCTATTCGGTCGGCGAAACTATACAACAGTGACAGAAAGTAGCGTTGTGTGTAGACTTGCCGGAATTCCCCGAATCGACCTGCCCCCTCAGAAATGAGATAGTCGGATGATCCTCAGTGCCGTTACGGTTAGTTTGGTTCCGGAAGTTCGCGGCGGCCCATTCGTTTTTTGGGACGACTTGGCTAACGCTTGCCAGCAAGCCGTTTCCTTGGGTTTTGATGGCATTGAAATCTTCCCGCCCTCGGCTCAGGCGGTCGATGCCGCCCAGCTGCGCACCCTCTTGAAGGACAACGACCTAGCGCTGGCCGCGGTTGGCACTGGAGCTGGCTGGGTACGGCAGCGTCTGAGTTTGACGGCCGACGATCCCGCGGTACGCACACAAGCTCGCCGTTTCATCCGAACCATCATCGACCTTGCCGGTTCCTTAGGTGCCCCGGCCATCATCGGCTCGATGCAAGGCCGTCACGGGGGGGGGAGATCGGCCCAGCAGGCTCGGGAGTATCTGCGTGAGGCGTTGAGCGATTTAGGAGAGCATGCCCGAAGCTACGGCGTACCGTTGTTGTACGAGCCGCTCAATCGGTACGAGACCAACCTGTGCAACACCTTGGGGCAAGCAGTGGAACTGATCCGCGAGTGCCCCAATGTACAACTGCTCGCCGATCTTTTTCACATGAACATCGAAGAAGATCACTCGCCCAATGCCTTGCGCGAAGCCGCTGCTCGTATTGGGCATGTCCATTTCGTCGACAGCAATCGCAAGGCAGCCGGCTTTGGTCAACTCGACTTTCGCCCCATTGCCCACGCTCTTGCGGCTATAGACTATGCGGGGTATCTCTCGGCCGAGGCGTTTGCTTGGCCCGATTCCCACCGCGCCGCCCAACGAACCATCGAAACCTTTCGTAGCTTCTTCCGGTAACTGCTGTCATGCTTAAACATACCCTTTTGCATCCGACGATCAATGCAATTCTCGGCAGCGCGGGTCACCATGCCCAGATCCTCATCGCCGACGGCAACTATCCGGCCTCGACCAAGAAAGGGCCCAATGCCCAGGTAGTTTATCTGAATCTAGCACCGGGAATTGTGACATGCGCTCAGGTTCTACGTACGCTTTTAACTGCTGTGCCGATTGATCAGGTGAATACGATGATGTACACAGCCGACGATCCCTATACCTTGCAGGGGGATCCGCCGGTCTGGGAGGAATACCGAGTTCTTCTCGCCGAGGCAGGGCTGAGCCTAGAATTACAACCGATCCCCAAATGGGACTTCTACAAAGCTGTCGAAACCCCCGACCACGTCTTGACCATTTTGACGGCCGACCAGCAACGCTTTGCCAATGTGTTGTTATCGGTTGGGGTACGTATGGAGTAACGCACATGCCCGTCATCGATTCCCACCAGCATTTCTGGCAATTGTCTCGTCCGTTTGATTATCGTTGGCTTCAGTCTCCCGATAAGCAACCGATCTATCGGGACTATCTGCCAGGGGATTTAGAGCCGTATCTCAGGAAGTGCGGCATCGATTTCACGGTCTTTGTCCAGACTCAACACAACTTGGAAGAGAATCGCTGGATACTCGCTCTGGCCGACCAGTACCCTTGGATTGCCGGTGTCGTCGGTTGGGTCGACCTAGCCAGTCGGCATTGTGAGCAACAATTGCACGAAATGCGCCAGCATAGCAAATTTGTAGGCGTGCGGCACATTGTCCAGGACGAGCCAGACGACGATTTTCTTTTGCGCCCGGAAATTATGCGTGGGTTGCGTTTGCTTGAACGTTTTGGGCTTAGTTATGACTTGCTTTTGTACACAAAGCATCTCAAGCATGCTTTTACCCTTGGAATGGCTTTCCCCTCGTTGCATTTAGTGATTGATCATTTGGCAAAACCAGAAATTCGTCTAGGTCGCATGGACAATTGGTTACCTCATCTCAAAAATGCGGCCAAATGTCCGAATATTTATGTTAAGCTATCCGGTATGGTGACCGAGGCCGATTGGAAGCAGTGGAAGCCCACCGACCTCAAGCCCTATGTTCACGCCGCTTTGGACTTGTTTGGCCCGCAACGCTGCATGTACGGCAGCGATTGGCCTGTCTGTGAACTGGCTGCGACCTATGAGCAACAATTTGCCGCGCTGAACGAGATTTTGCCTCCGATGGATGCCGAGGACCGTGGCTGGGTCTTCGGCGAAACCGCTCGAAAATTCTACCGCCTGGAATTGCCCAAGGGCTAGAGCAGGGGGAATCCTTTGGGAGTGAATCTTTCGCTTTGATTCCAATTCGCTGCAGGTGACTAACCCCCCTGCCTCTCCTGCCGCTTCTGGCTCACTTCGTGGCATCGCCAGACGCTTCACCGGTGCCGCCCTTCCAATCCTTCGAGCGGAACGGGGCAGCCGGTAACCCTTCACCGTTGCACAGATTCGGGTTGGCCACATTTCGCCAGCCCAACCGAACTTGCGTCGGATTGCTCACCCCCTTGCCCCTCACCACTACCGTCTCGCCGTCAATCGTGGCTTCGGCCTGGACAAACGTGCCATCCTCGCCGGCGATTTCCCATTCGCTGAGAGGCTTGCCATCCCGCGATTTCAACCCCTTAGCATAAGCAAAAAAAACAATTGCTTTATCCCCATCGATTTTGAGCGACTTAAACAGCGGACCACTCACCACTACATCCGCCCTGCCATAGCTCCGATTAAGTGCCCAACGAGCCAGCCGCTCCCCAACCTCGCGTTTGTTCTTGGGGTGAATGTCGTTTAGATCATCCACCAAATCCGTGATCACCACCATCCCTGTATGTGGAATCTTCAAGCACGCCGTTTGCGCTTCCCAGAATTCGGGCAACACTGGCTTGCCATATCGCGCATAGGGAGCAATCTGCACGAAATAGAATGGCATCTCTGCCCCCCAAAACGTCCGCCAATCGTTGATCAGCCGCTCCTTGCGCTCGCGGTACAACATCCCCTCGGCCATGTTGGATTCCCCTTGGTACCAAAGCACGCCTTTGATGGAAAACTGCCGAAGTGGGGCAATCATGCCGTTGTACATGCCGCCGGGGCCTTTCACCTTGGCATCGGGTGCCGGCGTCACGGTCCAGGGTTCGATGCGTGAGCCACCCCAACTACTATTGATCAGTCCGATCGGCACATCCAATTCTTTTTGTAGCTTCACTCCGAAATGATATAACACCGCAGAAAATCGCTGAGCTGATAGAGGCTTGCATACGCGCCAAAAAGCATCTATGTCCCGTGCTGGTGTCGGGGGCTGTACCTTGGGCACATGATACAGTCGTATCATGGGATGCGATGCCTGGGCAATGGTTTCCTTGGGATCGGCCGAAGCGGTCAAGGGCCATTCCATGTTGGATTGACCGGAGCCGACCCAAACATCTCCTATCAATATATCAGTATATTTTAGCACTGTTCCGCCTGCTTGCACCTTCAGTGTTGCCCCTTTGGTACTGGCCTTTCGGGGCGACAATTTTACCGACCAGTTGCCGTTGGCATCGCTGGTCGTGCTAGCTTGGTCGTCATCCAGCGCCACCTCAACTTGGGTGCCCGGCTCAGCGGTAATTCCATAGATGATGATCGGTCGGTCGCGCTGGAGAACCATATGACTGCCAAACACCGATGGCAGCCGCACCTCTGCTTGGACGGAAGCGACTCCGGTCGCGACAGCTAGGAAAGCGACGAGAAACAAACGCATCGAAAAAACCTCACTGCTGAGAGCCCCGGGCGACCTGACCTCTTCCCGAGTGCTATTCCACTCGGTCGGCGTTTCAAGCTAGCCAAACTTCCAGATAACGGGATGTTGCTGTGCAAAACAGAAATAATTTAGCTGCCTCTTCTTTGAGATTGTGTTTGCTTTGCTAATTTATTGATTTAATTGAATATTTATGATTATTGATTCTTTCATCTGTTTTCTCTTGGTCCCCTTCCTCTTCTCCTCTTCGACCGGGAAGAAATCTTTCAATTAGATGCACTCATATATCAATTATCAGGGTTTGTAAATCCCAGAAGGCCTGGCCATCGTCGCCTACCAATAGGGTTCGCTGGCCCATCCCCCGTACGGGAGCGCCTTCCGCCTCAACTCGCCAATCGGTAAGTTGTCCCAGGGCCAGTTTGGGCTCCGACTCCCGAAACGACCCGGCATAGATGGCAGGGAAAAAAGCTTCCGTCTCTAACCCGTTGCGAGTAGTAAGTTGACCACGTCGCCACACCAAATCGCGGGCGCGTTGCGGCGGTTTAAACTCGATGGAAACCACATGCTCCATCGGCAACCAAAAGTACTTCCCATTAGGGGCGACCACCTCGAAGAAGGTGGCCGTCAGGTCATCGGTATCCCGGATCCCCTCAAAAGCGACACCGTTGCATCGGCCGCGCAACGCGGGATAGTGGCTTTCGGCCTGGGTAAGCAAGTCGCGGGCTTCGCTATACTGTTGCTCGCGTAGTGCGATCGACGCCCGTAGCACCAACTTCATCCGCTCGTCGGGCGCATCGAGGAATTCAGGCATCGCACCTTCCGTGAAAAATGCTTGCCGGGCCTGTTCCGCTCGGATCAGTTGCCGATACATCGCTATCGCTAGGCCCATTTGCGGGTCGCAACCTTGCGAGCTGATCACATCGAGTTGCCGATCGGCGCGTTCAAGTTCGCCGGCAAACAGGAGCAATTCGCCCAGAAACAGCCGTGCAGGTACATCGGTTGGTTTCGCCCGCACCTCGTTGGTAGCGGCGAGAATCGCCTCAGAGAGTTGGCCAGAACGATAAAGCATCTGAGGACTAGAGTTGCTCATGAGAGCCTCGATTTCCTAAATAATTAAAAATCAAAAATGCTCATTTTTTAAGTGCTCGAATAGCTAAGCGCTGTAATTCTTGGCGCAACTCACTGGCATCGCCGTTGGTCAAGCCGACGCGACCGATGAGCAGAACATAGAACAAATCCTTCTGCGGGTCAGCCCAACTTTGCGTGCCGAACGCGCCGCCATGGCCAAAACTTCCCGGACTCAGCGAGGCGGTGACACCCGCCGGTTTCTTCACCACAGCAAAACCATGCCCGAACCCCATTCCCTCGGTAAAGCCACACTTCAACTCGCCGGTGTGCAACGTGGTGGCCTCTTGCACACCCGCGCGGGACAGCACTGTTTTGCCCTCCAGGCTACCGCCGGACAGCATCATCTGATAAAACCGCGCGACGTCTGCCCCAGTGGAATAGAGGCCGCCGGCCGGGATCGGATGCACCGAACGTTCGGGAGGACCGATCAACACATGACCAGCATCAACAAGTTTGCTGTCTTTGAGAGCGTATAACTTGGCGATGCCGTCGCCCGTTTTCGCTGTCGGACGAAAGGTGGTGTGGCTCATGCCCAGCGGGCCAAAAATCCGCTTGGCCATGAAAAGTTCAAAGGGCGATCCCGATACAACTTCCACGATGCGTCCCAAAGTGTCGATGCCGGGGTTGCAGTAGGCCCAGCGGCTGCCTGGCTCAAACTCCAACGGCTGCTGAGCAATCACCAAGGTCGTCTCGGTCAGCGTCCAGTTTCGCTTGCCGTAAACATCTCCCAGACCAGCTGGATAACCCGGCAACCCGCTGGTGTGGGTGAGCAGGTCACGAATCGTGATCGGTCGCTTCGGTTTACCTAAAAGCAATTGATCTTTATCGCGTGAAAGCACGAGCCGTTGGCCTTTGAACTCTGGCAGATACTTTTCGACCGGATCGGTGATTCGCAGCTTGCCCTCGTCGGCAAGAATCTGGATGGCCACACCGGTCATGGGTTTGGTCATCGAGGCAATACGAAACAGTGTGTTGGGGGTCATCGGCTCGTCGGGGTCGAGGCTACGCTTGCCCACTGCGACATTCAACGCCACCCCCTTAGACGAGCCAACCACTAGCACCGCACCGCTAATCTGGCCGTCGGTCACGAATTTCTCGAAGCGGGTTTGGATGTCGGCGAGCTTAGCGGGATCAAATTCCGCTGCCCGCAAAAGAGGAACGAGCAGTAGTGCCGAGAGCAGACAACGAAGCATCTGGGAGACTCCGAGTAAGAGAGTGTCAGCCACAGTACCGATGAACCAAAGACACCACGGATCAGGCACCAAATAATCACGATAAAGTAGATCAAGGAAACAGCACAGATTTATACCCTTAAGATTTACACCCTTAGGATGTGAAAGACCATTTGCTTCGAGGCCTTCTTTCGCTTGTTTCCTAACCGTGCTTTCTCCGAGTCTGATCCGTGGTGTAATGCTTCCTTCTTAGTGCCCCTCGCCGAAGACCTTGTGCTTTGGATCGGCACCGCTCAGGACGTAGGCCATCAGATCGAGAATCTCGTCTCGAGTGAGGCGGTCGAGTAGCCCCTTAGGCATTAACGACACCTGCGACGGTTCTCGGACAACAATCGACGCGGTTTTTAACCGAAGCGGCTTGGCAGCCGCTAGCGGATTCTCGATGATCTCAACGAAGCCGTCGGCCTCCTTGACGATCATGCCGGTCAGGGCCTTGCCTTGTTTAGTTTCGAAGCGGTAGACGCGATACTTGTCGTCGATCTTCAGGGAAGGATGGAGGGTGTGTTCGAGTACGTCTTTGGGGCCCCATTTAGGATCGAGCTTGGTCAAATCGGGGCCAAACTCTTGCCCTTCACCACCCAACTTGTGACATGAGACGCACGAGGCAACTGTGAAGATCTGTTTGCCTGAGGCATAGTTCCGCTTCGAGAGCGTCTCCACATCGGCTACAAGTTCCTTCAGCGTCCATTCCTTACGGGGCCGGTTGAACTCCAGCAGTTTGTCGGCAGGCTTGATCTCGTTTTTGGCCAAGTAGCCTTCGGGGTCAGCTTGATAGGCCTCCAGGTCAGTCACGACATATAAGGCACCGTTCATGCGTCGCCAGTGGCCAGGGTAAGTGCAGACATAGGGATAAACGCCCGGCTTGGTCGGTGCCGTGAAGCTGATCTTGGTCCCGGCTCGTGGCTGCACTAGCGGACTTTTCACCAGCACCTTGGCCGAGGCGGGCACATATTGCCGCTTCATCGCGGTTGCATCTTGGGCGGTTTTTTCGGCCAGGTCGCCGATCTCTTCCAGGCTACCGGGCTGCACCAGCACCCAGTTGTGCGGCATGGTGTCGGGGTTATCAAAGACCAACTCGACGGGCTTGCCGGCTTGCACAACGAGCCGTTCGCGGTCGTAGATCATCTGTTCGACCACGGTTCCCAGCCGCAGCACCCGCACGCCAAGATCGGCTAAGACTTTGCGGGTTGTCTTGGCTTCGTCCGCCGGCAGCAGGCTCGCAACGGCTTCGCACAGTTGTAGGGCGTCCAGCGGCACTTCGGCGGTACGCTGGGCAGCAGGCACCGAACGAATGTAGGGGATAAGGATTTCGAGAACCGGGGAGGCCTGATCCGTGGGCCACAGCCGCGGCGGGATGGCGAGCAGTGCCTTGAGGGCATCGGGGCGGTCCTGCTCATCACGCAGAAACGGCACCAGTGCGGGGATGGTTTCGCTCTCTTTGCCGCGGACGCTGGGTAGTGCCTTCATGGCGGCCCGGCGGATGATTCGCTCGGGGGACAGCGTGCCCACTGCAAAGCTAGCTTTGCTCTCAGGCGTGGGGTTTTTGGCCTGCTCAAAGACGGGCTTGCGCGACGCATCGAGGATTCGGAGGGTGTAATTTTTCAGTCGTTGTCCCAGGGCACCATCGGTTCGGTTGTGAATGACCACTGTTTCCAGCGGATACTCTTTCCCGAGATCCACCTCCCACCAGGGATTGTCCACTCCCTCACGCGTGTGCGTCGAACTACCCGCGTTATACTCGCCGGCCGTATTGCCGTCGATGGCCTTGCTTGCCTCGCCGCCGTACGCGGTGGAGTGTTGCGTCGCCTTGCCTTTTCGAGCGACATTCACGCCGCCGCTGAAAACTTCAACCTCAGCAAGCGTGAGCGTGCGGAGCTTGCCAGGCAACTCGATGCGAACATATCGGCCGTTGGTATGTTTCTCCGGTGTGCTAGAGGCTAGAGGCTTGGGCAGGCCGCTAAGCAGTTCCTTCAGTTGCGGATACAAAGCCGTGCGAGCTGAAGGGTCGCGGATCATGGGCACGGCCTCGACCAGATTTTGCAACGAGTTGACCGATTGCGTGGCCAGAGTCCACGCTTGGTCGATGCTGCTGTCGGCGGCGATTAGGGCAACGAAACCGATCTGTCGGGTGAGCGGTTGTTTGGCCTTGGTGGCCAGAGCAACCAGCGTGTCGCGGGA
>JBDNDE010000124.1:0-13383 GCA_046719305.1 Gemmataceae bacterium
TCGCAACGACCCCTCCAACCAACCCGGAGAAAGGGGCGGCCGAGCCACGGTATCAGAATCGGACACGCTACCGCCTAGCCCAACGCCTTGCGTCCCGAAGGATAAAACCATCGTTCCCCTGACTAGGCCAAGCGACACTGCCACACAAACCCATTCCACCTCGACGCATTCAAAAACCGTCGCTTATGCTGGCTCACTCGAAGGGGCCGATCGCAGCGTTTTGCCCGGTTACGAAGTACTCGGTGTCCTGGGGCGGGGGGGCATGGGGGTTGTTTACAAAGCTCGTCAGACCGGCCTGAACCGCATCGTGGCACTGAAAATGATCCTGGCCGGCAGCCAAGCCAATAAGGACGAACTGCAACGCTTCCACACGGAAGCTGAGGCGGTCGCTGCCCTGAAACATCCTAACATCGTTCAGATTTACGATCTGGGCGTGCGGGAAGGCCAGCCGTTTTTCTCCCTGGAGTTTTGCGAAGGCGGCAGTTTGCAAAGCCGACTCGATGGTACCCCGCTGCCTCCGACTGTTGCTGCCCAACTGGTGTATCGATTGGCACAAGCGGTCGGCTACGCGCACGAACAAGGGATCATTCATCGAGACTTGAAGCCGGCCAACATTCTGCTGGTCGAGCCGCCGCCGTGTCCCCTGTCTCAATGTACACCCAAGATCACCGACTTTGGACTAGCCAAACGGCTGGGCGACTCTCAAGGCCAGACAGCCAGCGAGGCGATACTGGGCACACCGATCTACATGGCCCCTGAGCAAGCGATGGGCAAAACCCGTGAGGCGGGGCCGCCCTGTGATGTCTATTCTCTGGGAGCCATCCTCTACGATCTGCTCACCGGCCGACCGCCGTTTCGCGGGGCCACCGCCCTGGACACCTTGCAATTGGTACAAACGGCCGAGCCGGTGCCCCCCACGCGTTTGCAGCCCAAGGTTCCCCCCGATCTACAAACCATCACGCTCAAATGCCTGGAGAAAGATCCGGCACGCCGTTATGCCCATGGAGGCGACCTGGCCGACGACCTCTATCGTTTTCTCCAAGGGAAACCGATCCGAGCACGACCGACCTCCTGGCTTGAATACGGCATCAAATTCGCTCGCCGCAACCCGAGCCTTAGCGCGTTAGTGGCGATGTTGGTGCTGGCTCCGCTTACCCTAGCCAGTGTCAGCCTGTGGTATTCGACCCAGTTGGCGATCCAACGAGATAATGCCCTGCTGGAGAAAGCTAAAGCCGTCGAAGCGCGCCTTGAGGCCGAGAAGGCCCGACACGAGGCTGAGTTGGCACACCAAGACGCACTCCTGCAGCGTGACCGGGCCAAACAGGCGGCCCAGATCGCCCTGGCTGCTCAGCGTGACGCCCAGACTAACTTCCTTCGCGTCCAGCAGGCCGCCAGCCGGTTGATTCGGCTCTCCGAGGCACGCTTGCGGTATGTTGCCGGTTCAGAGCCGATCCGCAAGGAGATTCTCCGCGACACCCTAGAGATGAGCTTGCTTTTCACTCAACGCTCGGCCAAAGACACCACACCTGAGACGATTTTGCGAGCGGCCCACGCTCACCGTCTGGTAGGTGATATCGAGGAACGCTTGAACGAGCCGCTCGCCGCCCTGTCCAACTATGAACAAGCCATTGCCTATTATCGCCAATCGCTGCAACCCGGTCAGCCCTTCTTCGATCGCCCTGAGGTCCACAACGAACTGGTCGAAACCCTTCTGCTCCGCTGGCGTGTTCTTCAGGCCGTTGCCCCGGATTGTGCTGAGGGCAGCTTGGACGAAGCCCTCGATTTGCTCGACTCCCAACCCCCGGCCATCCGCTCCTCCTGGCAATCGCAGGCTACCCGCGCCGCGGTGCTGACTAATCGCGCCATCGCTCAGGAAATCAACGGCCGTAAAGCCGACGCCCTGAGCGATCTGGAGGCCGCGATTAGCCTATTGGAGCGGCTGGGCAAGGATCCGGCCATTCGCGACGAGCCAGGCCGCCTTCAGGAACTGCGCCTGGAGTGGGCGCGGAACCAGATTAACCGCGCCGCGCTGTTGCTGAGCCTGGCGAGCCAAGAACGCGATTCCCAACGCCGGGGGCAAATGGCGGTCTACGGCTGCCAACAAGCGATCGAAGTGTTACAACAACAGGCCAAGGCTGGTTTCGATCCCGCGGTGATGCGGGAACTTGGTCGGGCAATCACTACCAAGAGCCTCGCGCTGAGCGTCTTGGGCCGCAAGGACCAAGCGCTGGAGCTTTCGCACGAAGCGGTAGCTCGTTTCCGTGCCGCCCAGAAAGCCGCCCCCGAGAATATCGACGCCCGCCAACTGCTCGCCCAATCGTTGGCTGACCTCGGAGTGGCCCAGTTTCAGGTTGGTCAGGTGGCCGCGGCCCGAGATGCTTTGCAGGAAGCGGAGCAACACTTGAACAAGCTCGCTGAG
Source organism: Gemmataceae bacterium (assembly GCA_046719305.1). GTDB lineage: Bacteria > Planctomycetota > Planctomycetia > Gemmatales > Gemmataceae > RGDT01. The sequence continues at coordinate 2,420 of JBDNDE010000124.1, forward strand.
GAATCGCCCAGCACACGCACATTTACCAAAGAACTGGCCCGGGTCCGCTCAATCCTTGGAGTAGCTCTGCTCCGTCTTGGTGAAACCGATCGAGCGCTGATACCTCTGCGTGCCTCGACTGCTGCTTTTCGCCAACTTTCAGAAACCGAGGGCTTTCAGATGGCCAGGCAAAATTTGGCCCGCGCCCTGGATCGAGCCGCTCGTGAAGCGGAAGGTAGCCCCCGGCAAATGCTTGGCTACCTCAACGAATTGCTAAGCTTGCGACGGGAAGCCTACCAAGAGGCCCACCCGTGGTATCGTCGCTGGTTGGCTGGCGTCGACCTTCTTTTGACCCTCCAAGCAACCGCTCGGGTGCAGGACGACCTTCGCTTGCCTGCCGATCTTTCCCTCACCGTTGAGGAAATGTTGCATTTGGCCGCGGCGTCGTGGCCGGGTTTCATCGAACAACTGCCTGCATTGTGTCGGGCGATGAAAGCAGACCCCAATCACGCCAAGCGATACGCTACGCAAGCCCTGCACATCCTGCGTGCTCAGACCCGTAGCGAGGCTTTGGAACGCTTTCTTTTGCAGAACGACCTCGCGCCGCTTCGAGCCTTACCCGATTATTCCAAAACGCTCGAGGCTTTACCGAGGCCCCTGCCATGACACCAGCCCTAGCCCAGGTCGTCCATCCCATACTGTTGTATGGATTGGAACTGTTTCGCCGCTTGCAACGCGGTGAGAATCCCTCGATTGAAGAGGAACAAGCGCGACTTGTAGGCATGCTCGCTGAACAGCCCGTCCCCGAGTTTAATGCCGATCGCCAGGGGGGGTTTTTGGGTGTGCGTTACGCCCTGGTCTGTTGGTTGGACGAGCTGTTCATCCTCGAATCACCCTGGGCCTCGCTCTGGAACGAAAACAAACTCGAAGCTCGTTTGTTCGGCACTAATGAACGTGCTTTTCGCTTCTGGGAACAGGCCCAACTCGCTGCTAGCCGACCTACTCCCGACGCTCTGGAGGTCTTCTTCCTGGCGGTTCTACTCGGCTTCAGCGGTGATCGTGCGGAGGAACCGGCCCTTCTCAACGGCTGGATCGCTTCCACTCGGTTGCAGTTACAGCAAAAGCGCGAAACGGTCTGGGCCGCCCCGCCTGGTCTGGAGCCGCAAACCTTTGTCCCGCTACTTCGTGGTCGAGCCTCCTTGCGGACCGCGTTAATGGTCTCGTTGCTGGTGATCCTAGCGCTGATTCCTGCGGCCGTCTTGCTGATGCTGCGTCAAGGAGGATAAGCAGATGCCGGCACTGTGGGCCTGGATCACTTCGCCCCGTGGTCGAACGATTCTTTACTGGACGGCTCATGTCCTTTTCGTTGTTCTGGGGGTTGCGCTGCTGGCCTATCTGAATCATCAAGCGGCGTTTGATCGTCTGGTCGTTTCACCCATCATTGGCTTGAACCGCTGGTGGTTGCCGCTATTGTTCTTGGCTCTGTATGCCCTTGGGTGGCTAGGCTGGTGGCTGCTGCAAGTGGTTGGCCCTGATCGTGCCCCGACCGACTTCTCGGATCTGTCGCAAAGTTGGGCCACGCTACGGATCGACTTAAATGCGGCCGGCCTTTTCCTCAGTGAGCTACCTGTTTATTTGGTTCTCGGTAAGCCGAAAGCCGGCATCGAGGCGTTCTTCCAGGCCAGCCGCCTACCGTTTGTGGTGAGGCGAGTGGAGGGACCGCTAGCAGTCTTTGCCAACCGAGAAGGGATCTTCGTCTGCTGCCCAGGAGCGTCGCTATTAGCCGAGTTGACCGAGCGATTGCACCAGCAACCCTCCGAGCCCCCCCCCGCCACCCAGTTAGCCGGTATGCCCACGGAGCCGACCGCTTCGAGGGATGCCCAGACCGACACTGCCACGACCGCACTCTTGATCGAACCAGTCGCGGGAGTTTCTTTGCGTCGACGCGCCGCCCAACTCTCGCTGCTCAAGACCGACCAAGCCCCCTTGCTCAGCCAGCGCGTGCGACAGGTCTGCCGAATGTTAGCGGCCGATCGTCAGCCCCTGTGTCCGGTCAATGGTATCATCGCATTAGTACCTTTTGATGCTACAGAGGGCGATGCCGAGGCGATCGAGACGGCCGCTGTCCTTCGTCACGAGTTGGCCCTGGCCCGGGCCGCCTTACAACTTGACGCGCCACGCTATGTGGTGTTGGCCGACGCTCACCGCGAGGAAGGCTTCCGCTATCTAACGGCACTGTATCCGGAGCAGAGTGGCCCCAGCCGCCTCTTTGGGCAAAACTTTCCTCTGACGCCGGATCTGCCCGCGACCGAAGTGGCATCGATGATCCAGAGCGGCCTAGGCTGGGTCAATCAGGTGATGCTGCCGCTTGCCCTGGTCCCGCTCATGCGGCGCGAAGGAGAGGGAGACATCGTCGATCGTACTCAGGCTATCCATCAAAATATCGTGCTGTATCAGTATCTCATCGGTATGCGTGATCGGCTGCATCAACTCGCTCGTGTAGTTTCGCTGGGACTGCCTGATTATCCACCCTATTTGGCCGGCTGCTACCTGGTAGGCACCGGGTCAGATAGTCGCGATCAGGGATTTGTAACCGGGGTATTACGACGGGCCATCGAGTTGCAAAACGCGGTCCGCTGGACGCCCGAAGCCCTAGCGGAAGATCGGGCTTTGCATCGGACCGCTTGGATGGTTTATGGCGTGCTGGCCGTGTTTCTGTTTATAGTGCTGCTGGCATTGTGGAACGCGTGAGTGTTCTGCTCGCCTCACTGGTTCTTAGCGTTGTGGAACGCCTGAGTTGCCTTCCTCGAAGTGGACCCCCACCTGTCTCAGGATAGTCCGTAGTAGATCGCGTAGCGGGTCATAGCCGCCCGGAGCAACAGGGAGAGTGACTAAGGCCCCGTTGACCGTCCCTTGTCCATTAAAGTGCGGCGACCAAAAGGCGGTATTGTCCACCTCACAGCATTGCGACAACCGCGTCCCCTCGTTGCCCGTCGGCGTCAGCGCCCACACCTGCCGTGAGAGGATCCGCCCCGTCCGCGCGTCGCCGATGCGGCCGTATTTGCTGGCCACTTCAAGCATTTTCTCCCAAGGGGTGCGGCTAGTGTATTTGGCATCGAAGATCAAGATGAGTTCTGGCAGGGAGTCGGTCGCCCCTGGGGCAAATATCTCGATGGCTAGATCGGGAGTGCGGCGTGCTTTGCTGTCCAGCACACAGGGAAGCCGTTCGCTGTCCTGGGCGGTGTAGACCGGCTCATAGCGGTAGCGCAGTCGGTGGCCCAGTGCATCGCCAAACTCAACGCTCTGATTGGGCTTGAACTCCAGAGAAAACGTGCGACCATCAGCCGCAAGGAGGCTCTCCGTCTGCAAGGGGATCAGGCCGCTGGCCAGGATGCGTAGAACCCGGACGGCGCACCACCATTGATAAAGCACCGGCAGGGAACGGACCTGGGTCAGCAGGGGTTGAAGATCCAAGGTCGCTTGCGAGGAATGATAATGCTGGGCCATCGTCCGCCAAGCTCGACGATACAACACCTGATTACGAAACAAAGGGGTTAAGGGGGGCGGATGACGCAACGGCGAACCGGAGACCAGAAACGGCAGGCGAAACCATTGCTCGATACTGGCTCGCAACGGTTTGAGTTGTTCTTTGCACCGGTGCAGTTCTTCGATGCGTGGTTTGTCTTCGGTTTCCCACCAACTTGGGGCGTTAGGGTCGCGTCGTAGATTTCGCCAAGCTCGGCGTTCTTCACGCATAGCGATCTCGGTGTCAATCCGTTGGCGAAGATCGGCCAACTGAGCGAACAGAAAGGCGGCAAAATCGGCGATGGTGCGATGCTCGGGGATGTGATAATCCGGACGCGTGTATTCACGCAGTTGTTCGCGAATGACAAGAACCGATCCTTGTCGCGACAACATGCTCGGATCTTCACAAACAGCGGCGAGGGTAGCTTCGTTGACCCCCTGACCAGGGTACGCTTGCTCATGCGTAGTGTGCGTGTGCAGACGAGAGGCCGGTTGTCGGGCGATCTGATGCAGCACATCGCTCAATTCGCGTACCGTGGTGTGCAGCCGAGCCAGCACGGCCACTGGTGCCGCGGATTGCATCGGGATTTGTGACATGCCCACACGCATTTTGCCGTGGATGTCCATGAGGGCACCGGCAGCCTCCCGTTGCAAATCGCTGAAGAGTTGCTCGAACTGCTCGGGGGTAAATTTGCTAGCTTTGATGGTCACTGGGATGGTCAGGATGCGGTGCCATTTTTCCTGACCGGGCGGACGTACCCGTAGCTGCATTTCGGTCGGCCCAATAGCATCGCTAAAGAGCCGGCCTCGGCAAACGAGGGTGGGGTTACTGCCTCCCTCGATGGCACTCAGGAGCAAGACCCGATCGGTCAGCAGCGTCGAGGCGACCAGCACCCTCTCCACATACAGGCGAACATCGGTACCGACTGGGGTGCGCAATTGAATGTCCAATCGGTCGTTCTCGTGGGTGTTCACCTCCGGATGCGTCTGCGGCCGATCCACCGATTCAATGGTGGCACGCAGGAAAGGATCCCAGCCGATTCCCGATTCCCCCTGTCGCCGGATGCGTAGGCGATACATGTCGGCCTCCGTTAATAGCTCAGGAAGTCGAGTTCGTCGAATTGTTGCTCGGCCCGGCGGATTGCCTCTTCGACGTGGGCCGCCGAGCGTACTAACGAGGCTTCGGCCAACAGCGAGTGCAGACGACGCACCCGGGTAAGGAACTCGCTGCCGCGCCCTCGGAGGACTGGCAAGACACGTTGTTGGATCACGAAATCGCAGGCGAGCCGATCGGGCAGCACTTCCTGGGCGTTGGCCAAATAACGCTTGATAGCGCGTCGGACGCGAGGCGAAATCTCTAGGCGAGGACCCAGAGCGGTATCGTTTTGATGCAGAAATTCCAGCACCTTGGAAACGATCGCCCAGCCCTCCTCGGGGCAGTGTTCCGGCGGACGGACGTATTTCTCAAACAAATCCGAAGCTGCGACTCCCGGCATGGGAGGTAGTTCGTTGTCTTCCGTACTGGGGCGAACGTCCTGGGTGCCTAAGAAAATCATGCCCGTGCGATCGAGCGTTCGTGGACTAAGCCGTTCCGTGGTTTCGTCGTAATTGATGGTCCCCCAGAAACGCAGGTTCGGTTCAATCGGGATGCGTGCGGGGAAGGTACGCTCGCTGGCGATGCCCTCATACAGGATCACCTCGCGGTTGGGGGCTTCACTGGGCAATACTTGCAACAGCTGGGCAAAATAGTATTCGGGAGCCGCCAAGTTGAACTCGTCCAGCAACACCAGATATATTCCCGTCCGGGGTTCATTCCAATCGGCGGCCGCCTGCAGCATCCGCGGTACCAGTCCGGTCGTTCCAGGATCATAACGGCCGTGGAAGTTGTCGAAGTAGCCCAACAGGTGGCGATCCTCGCCCCAGGAGCGGCGTACGGCGATACGCAGCAAGGCGTCCGCATGCCCCAAAGCGGCCGCCAAGGTGGTCACTAGCATCGACTTGCCATACCCAGGCGGACCTATGATCAAATTCAGCGGTTCGGATTTCAAGCACACATAAATGTTTGCAATAAAATCACGAGTAAAGTGTAGACCTTGCCGGGCCAGTTCGGCCGTCAGCTGATCGACCAGTTTGCTTTCCGAAGGAATCGGTCGCAAGTCCGATGAGGGGGCGATGGGCCGAAACTCTAAGGGGCGCGGCCGGCCCAAAAGTGTGCCAGGGCTAGCAACCAACGGTTCGTTCACCCGATGGAATCCAAGCGCGGCAAACAGAGGTAGTTGCTGGCGAACCCGCCTGGCTAGTTTGCTTAGGTCGCTTTGAAGGCTTGCCTGGATTTGCTCTGCCGAGGCCTGCAGTTGTTCAATCTCGCGGCTGAGTCCTTCACGCTGTTCTTGCAGTTGTGCCAAATAGCGTTGATGCTCTTGGTCGGCTTCGAGCAGTTGCCGGGCCAACTCCTCGCGGCGGGCGGCCAGTTGGCTATCGCGGCGATCGACCTCGGCCTGGATTTCGGCAGATTTGCGTTCGACGGCCTGCTCGAAAAGTTCGGCTAGCCGTTTTTGTCCGGCCTCGGAATCCAGGTAGCGTCGGGCCATCCGTTCGCGATGATCGGCAAAGATCCGTTGATTGAAAAATTCGCGTTCAATCCGTTTAAGCCGAGCGTTGACCAGAGCAGGATCGTCGCCAGGTAGTTCGCGGAAGGTGGCCTTGAGGGTCTCCAAGATAGCAGGCGGCAGATCGGCGACTGCACATCGATGCAGATACCACTCGAACAAAGCCGATTCGGAAAGAGCATCCCTGGGACGTGGCGAGGTGGCTTTGCGTATGGGGCCTAGGGCAAAGGTAATCGGTGTTTCAAGTACACGATTCAGGGAGGGATCGGGATGTTGATACGTCACCAATCGAATCCCCTGATGCGTGAGTTCCTCCCGGGTCCATTCGTAAATCACGCCATCTTCGCGGGCCGAGCGAAAATCGATCCGAGCAACCACCCCTTCTAGGCTGCTCGAAAGATGGTTGGCAATACGGGCAAATGGGCCGTAATAACTACTGCCCCGTTGGATGATAAATAACGGTGTCACCCCGCAACGCGGATTGACGAGTTGTCGGGGGGACGAATCCAGATCGAACGACGCATAGGGCAGAACTACGGCTACTGTCTCGGCCTGAGAAGGGGTTTCGAGCAGGTCTGGGGTCCGGGAGGGGATGAAACAGCAGTCCCGTTCGTCGGTATTCCGATAGCGGTCGTTCCATTTCGGCCTGAGGCTGATAAAGTCCCAGGCATTGAGGCCACCGCGGCTGATGAGGAAGACAGCACCGGCGTTGGCAAACTGTTCACGAGGGTTGGCAACAACCTCGTTAGTGGTCAGATTGATCAGCGGGTAAGCATTTCCTACGCGACCACCACGTAAGGTTTGTGATTCCCATTCACTTACAACGGCGAGGAAGTCGTGATCCGTTGGTTGACGTTCGGCCATAGTGAACCCATTTCAGCGTGCGTAGGTGGAAGAGTCGCACGATTGTTTTCTCAGCAGATAGGGGCGAGCCATCGCAAAGATGAAAAAAGAACCGATCCTCAAGAACTGGTCGGCGAGCGGTAATCGGGCCAGGAACCAAAGCCAACGATTGCCCGGGACGTGACGCCAAATCGGATTGAAGGCATCCACACCGACCCACGAGTGATTTCCTTCACGGAGGTGCAGGTTGCGATGCACACGCATGGGGTCCAACCCATGCTGTCGCGCCATACACGAGGGACTCCTGATGTCTACAAAGCCGATCAACGGTGTGCAGTCCCTGGTGACCAGAAAACTCAATTTCGCGCCAACACCAATTTTGCGCCAACACACGGGGCACAACCGTCGGAAAAGAGCGTGAGAGCTTTCCATAACTCACTCATAGGCATCGGGCAACGCATTGCGCTGAATCGCCTGGCGTGCCGGCAGCGACACCGAAGGAAGCGGCATTGAAGCGTCAGTGATTACCTGAGTGTGGTCATGGCCTCGGGCGTTCTCGTTATGCGAGGAGAGTGGTCCGAGCACGACCTTAAATTTGAACTGAGCGATAGACAGTTGGTCGTTGGGAAGCAGGGCGGCCCGGCGAACGCGGACGTTGTTAACCTTGGTCCCGTTTGTACTGCCCAGATCACGAAGCATTAACAACCCATCTGTCCGAGATAGTACACAATGTTGTTTCGAGACACTTTTATGATCTAATCGAATATCACAACCTTCATTTCTTCCGATGATCATAAGATCTTTGTTTATTTCGATGGCCGGACTGCCATCTAAGGGAATCAGAGTGGCACGCATGGTCTACGAAAAACCCTCCGAAAGTGGATTGCTTCATGGTAACCTCATCTTGTATATTTTAGTGATTGTCCCCCATCGAGAAATCTTTCCTGGCGATTTTGTACGATTCAGCCGGGAAGAGTATCGATCATTAGACGTCTTCTCCTCGATTCATCTCGATGGGGTGTAAGGGAGGATCCGTTGGGGATCTTCCTCGGTCGATAACAAGAGGTTCTCTCCCACTATGAAAACGTTACGATCTGGTTTTACTTTGATCGAACTGCTGGTCGTGATTGCCATCATCGCGATCCTCATCGGCTTGTTGCTGCCGGCAGTTCAAAAGGTGCGCGAAGCAGCGGCCCGCATGCAATGTCAGAACAACCTCAAGCAATTGGGTCTGGCTATCCACAGCTTCCACGATGCGAACAGCCGGTTCCCGGCCAACCAACAACAAGTCGGGGTCAATGTTTGGGAATCGCTCAGTGCTAACTATTGGATTTTACCGTATGTGGAGCAAGACAACCTGTTCCGCACCATCGTAATTCCGCCGAATGCCCCGCCACCTGGTCAGACTGCCGGGGGGGCAGGCAATGCGGCCAATTGGAGTTCGGCCTATCATGGTGCGATGAACGTGCGTCTAAATGTATTCATCTGCCCCTCGGCTCCGCAAGCTCCGCGTCGTGGCTCCCATCCGGAGTGGTGGGATGGTCCAGGGTCCAACTACGGTTGGTGCTATGGCAGTCGACCCAACGCCAACTGGGATGTCAATAACAACGGTATGATCTCGCAATCGCGGCAGACTCGGATGGCCGATGTGCCCGATGGTCTATCGAACACAATCTTGGCTTCGGAGTTGCTCTCGGGTTCGGGTGCGCCTCGGACAGGTCCTGGCCGCTTTCCCTTTGATGTCTTTTACACGGGCAGCGATGGGATGTTTAGCAGCATCGTCAACATCGACTTCCCCACCCAAGCTGAACTGGACGCAATTGGTTCCGCGGCACGCAACAGCCCCGTTGGGGTGAAAACCAATAACGGAACCCTGCCCTTGTGGTACTCGGCGGCCCAGTCGGCCCTGAACACTGCTGCCCCACCCAACTGGCGTTGGCCAACAACAGGAGGCAATTGTTGCCCAGGTGGCGCTCACGACTGGGGGCGTGGCATCATCCCGCCTCGTAGTGCCCACACCGGTGGCGTCAACGCGGTGTTCGGCGATGGGTCGGTGCGGTTCCTGCGGGATGGAATCGACCTGCTGACCTTCCAGCGGCTGGGCAATGCCCGCGACGGTATGCCGGTGAGCAACTTCTAAGCGGAGCGAGCGATGAAATTCGTACAATCCGTAAGCCTGGCATTGTTGACCGCCTGGCTTACGCTGGGTTGCGGGCCGAATGTCAAGCAAGAATCGGTATCTGTCATCGGAATCGATCCGATGAACTTGGTCAAGGCCACCTTGCAAAATTATGCCAACGGCCAACCGATGACCAGCGAAGCATCGGGCTTCGACTCGATGGTCGAGGAAGTTCGCAAAGTCTACCCCGACAAAGCCGACATCCTTCAGAAGGGCCTTGAAGAGTTGAAGACGGCCAAGGGGCCAGCGCTGGTGAGTAAATCCAAGGAGTTGATGAAGAAGCTCGGCATCGAAGTCACGGAAAAGGCTAAGAAGTGACACTGTTGCGGAGCGGATGGAATTCAAAGGAACGACAGGCTGCGGAACGTCCGCAGCCTGTCTGTGTTTGCTTAGCCAAGGATTATCTGAGGGTTTTTATGCTGATTCGTCACAGTTTCTTGTCCTTAGGCCTACTCCTCCTGATCATCAGTTGCTCTCCTCCTCCTCGCCTGATCGTCAAGATCCAGGGCAATATCACCTATGACGGCGAACCGGTCGAAGTGGGTATCATTTCCTTCCTGCCGATCGAGGGAAAAGGGGTTAGCGGTGGTGGACCGATCACCAAAGGAAAGTACTATGTCGATCCGGATGTTCGCCTCCTTCCTGGCACCTACCGCGTCGAAATTCGCTGGCCCAAACCTACCGGCGAAATCAACAAAGAGGCTGGCTACGGCCAATCGCCTATTGTGGTGGCTGAGGCCATTCCGGAAAAATACAACAAGGAATCAATCTTGACGGCTGAGGTGGAAGCCGGCGAGAACGTCATCCATTTTCACTTGGAGAAGTAAGCCACCCAGCGTTCTATTCCTATACTTTCCTCACCTACCTTCCTTCCCACTTTGTTTGTGAGGACTTCTCTCCATGGTTCGATACGCACTTGTGGGCCTCTTGCGATACGCACTCGCGGGCCTGCTCCTGGCTGCGCTGACGCTTGGTGCCCAAGAGACCCCCCAATCCGAGGAGGGCTTTCGCTCTTTGTTCAACGGCAAGGATCTCTCGGGCTGGACCTATCGCGGTTCCAAAGAAAATCTCGACGGCCAAACCCAGACCGCTGATGGTCGTTTCGTCGTCGAAGCCGGTGTGATCGTGGCTAAGGAGAAAGACAAAAACGGCAGAGGCGGCATCAAAGTGTTGGACACGGTCTTTACTTGGCCCAAAGATTTTGAGTTGCGGCTGCAGTTCAAGGCCGGCCTGAAAGCCGATAGTGGGGTGTATGTGCGGGGAGCGCAGTTGCAGGTGCGGGACTTTCCTCGACGTGGCGAACAAAAGCAGTTGAAAAAGTTTAAGAACGACGATTGGAATGAGTTACAGATCATCGTTCGCAATCAGGTCACGTCCACCGTTTTGAACGGAAAAGCCCTCACCAACCGCGACAATTTACAGGCGACCTTCCGCGACGGCAAACTCAGTGTGGCCACGCTCAACGGCAAAGCAGTCGAAGTCAAAAGCCTAACAGTCCGCAAGGGGGCAGTGGCAGAGTGTTTTGTCAACGGGGAATTCTTGGAAAAAATGGCGAATATTCCTGAGAACGGGCCGATCGGTCTGCAAGCCGAGACCGGTCCGTTTGCATTTCGCAACATTCGTATCAAGGAGTTGAAATGAATCGCATTCTCCTGGCTGTTTTGGGTGGTTTACTGTTGATTGCGACGGGCAACGCTCAGAAGAAGCCGGCCGACGAGCCGTTGGCCCCAGCCAAGAAAAAACGCGTGCTATTTATCACCGAATCGAGGGGCTTCGTCCATAGCGTCGTTAATCGCAGCAAGGCTCCGTTGTCGCTTGCTGAGCAAGTC
>JBDNDE010000125.1:0-13336 GCA_046719305.1 Gemmataceae bacterium
TTTTAGCTATCGGGGGGATGGTATGGCCGGTACCCATCGTGCAGGAGACACTAGGAGAGGCGTACCGAGCGTTTCTCGGGGCGTGGATCTGTTATGCCCTTTTGCTGCTTCGGCGCGAGCGTTGGCTCTCTTGGTCGTGCCATCTGGCGGGTAGTGTGCTTGCCATCCCGCTGATCGCTTACTGTTATGAGGCGTTCGGCCAGGATGGGGGCTTGCTCGGCCAGTTCCTGGTGTCGCTTCATCCTGAGCCGACGATCATCCTGAGCGTAGCGAGTCTGACCGGGATGCTGCTGGTCGGGCCTACCTTGATTCGCTTGGGGCAATGGTGGCCGCGGCGGTGGGGCTTCGTTCTGGGTAAACGGTCAGCGACTACTGCGTCCTACGTCTCGCTGTCAATTCCGATTCAACGGCCAGCAAACTTCCCTGCAACGACGACGATGGTGTCGAACCAACCGGTCCTGCCGCCCGGTTCGACTGGACCGGCAGCGGCCAGTTCGCCGATACCGATCGTCCATCATGGCCTGACCACAACGATGGTGGATCTGTCCCATTTGAACAACGGATCCCAGAGCGAACGCGAACGATTTGCTGATTATGAACTTCCTCCCTTGAGTTTGCTGGAAGACCCCAAACCGTTCTCGCAAACCGAAATGGAATCTCGCTTGCGCGAACGAGCCGCCTTGCTGGAACAGACTTGCCGCGATTTCGGCCTGAATATCCGCGTCGTGGGCATTCGCACCGGTCCAGTGGTCACCATGTACGAGGTCATGCTGGAAACCGGCGTTCGCGTCAACAAAATAACCTCTTTAGCCGATGATCTGGCCCTGAACCTCCGGGTGCCTAGCGTGCGAATCGTCGCGCCGATTCCCGGCAAAAATGCCGTCGGCCTGGAACTGCCCAACGATCAACGTGCCGATGTCCGTCTCAAAGAGGTGATTCAAACCGCTGGAGGGGCCATAGCCAGCTATAAAATTCCCATCTTTTTGGGTAAGGATGCTGCCGGTTTGCCCCTGGTCCGCGATCTGGCCGACATGCCGCACTTGCTGATTGCCGGCACCACCGGCACGGGCAAATCGGTCTGTCTGAATGCCATCATTCTCAGCCTGCTGATGACCCGCCGCCCAGATGAAACCAAGCTGGTTCTGATCGACCCCAAAGGCGGCGTCGAAATGGAATGTTACAGCCGCGTGCCGCACCTGATGAGTCCGATTATTGCCGATATGAAAAAGGCGGAAGCGGTGCTAGCTTGGGCCGTGGATAAAATGGAAGAACGCTACGATCTGTTACGACGGGCACGGGTCCGCTCTGTGGCAGGATACAACGAGCTTTCACCTGCGGAACTGTTTCGCCGTATCAACCCCCTGGATGACGAAGAACGCCATCGCATCCCCGAGCGGCTCTGCTACATCGTCATCATCATTGACGAAATGGCCGATCTTATGATGCAAATGAAACGCGAAGTGGAGGGGCATGTCATCCGCCTCGCGCAGAAATCGCGAGCGGCCGGCATTCACCTAATCCTTGCTACGCAGAAGCCGACCGTAGACGTAGTTACCGGCCTGATCAAAAGCAACTTGCCCTCGCGGATCTGTTTCAAGGTGGCCCAGAAAAGCGATAGCCGTGTGGTGTTGGATGTTATGGGGGCCGATAAACTGCTGGGGCGTGGCGACATGCTGTTTTTGCCGCCGGGCACCAGCGACCTGATTCGCGCCCAAGGTGCCTATGCCAGCGAGGCGGAAATTGCCCGCGTCACCGAGTACCTCGATTCCGAACCGTGCTACGAAGCCGAACTGCTGCAACTGAAGACCAAGGAAGCTCGCGAGGCCGAAGAAGAAGGCGGCAGCCTGAAACAACGCCTCAAGTCACGCGATGCTTTATATGAGCAAGCGGTTGAAGTCGTGATTAACAGCGGTCGTGGCAGTGTCTCGCTCTTACAGCGTTCCTTAGGCATCGGCTATGGTCGTGCAGCCCGGCTGATCGACTTCATGGCCGAGGATGGCATCGTGGGCGAATACCAAGGCAGTAACGCGCGAGCTGTCAACTACACCCCGGAGCAGTGGGCGCAAATCCGGGGACATTAAGCAAGGCCGATGCAGCTTATTTCCCGTCTAGGGCTTCCTTACGCAGGGCCTCGATAATTCCCAACAAGCGTTCGGTTCCTTCGGTGGTCGGTTGGCCTGCCGCGGCAAAGCGGTAGCGGCCCTGGGCGTCAATTACCACCACATTTGGTACGCCCGGCTTGAACGGGAACTGCGATTTCATGGTTTCGCCGAAATCCAGCCAGACCGGCACCTCGGGCGATCCCTTGCGAATCTGATTGCGAATCACTTTGGCTACTAGATTCGGTACTTTGCCGATGCACGCCACCGGGATGGCATACACTTCGGGATGCTTAGCGTCCTTGGCTGCGCCGCTGACAGGAATAACCGGTTGACGGCGTGCCTCGGTGGGCGATTTCCCCTTGGCGGTGGGATGAAAGCGGGTGTGGATCAACTCACCGAGTTGTTGATTGGCTTGTGCCGATTCTCTATCGCCATAGATGAGAGCCACCACCGAACCGCGATAGGCTTTGAGATCGTTGAGTCGCTCGAACTGGTCCTCCAAACTAACCGTAGGCACGACCGCCTTGCCGGCTTCCTGGGCAACAACGAACACAGCAAGACTCAAGAGCAGCAGAACCGGTCGCATCCTTTTAGCCTCCCTGAGAAACAAGCGGGGCGGTAACTGCCGGGCCGGAAACCAGGTGGGGCGAATCGGCCCGGACCAGCCGCCACCAAGCGAACACAAGAAAACTGATCCCAAACAGGGCCAAGATGCCGGCACACTGGGCCGCCTGAGTCCACCCCATGCCTTGCCAGACGACGCCCTCCAGGCCGCGAGCTGCCCAGGTGGTCGGCAGGGCCAGCGCTAGGGTTCGCGCCCAGCTGGGCAACAGAAAAGCCGGCAACCACAGCCCGCCAAGCAGTGAAAGCGACAAAATCACCAGAATCGAGATGCTGCGCGCCCGGGTTTCGTTGCCGCCTAGGGCTGCCACCAGCAAGCCGGTCGCACTGGCTAAAAGGGCAGACGCCAGAGCGATCAGCAGGAAGCCCAGCCACGAGCCGTTGATGGTGATGCCGAAAAAAATCGCCCCAAAACTAAACGTCACGACAATCTGTGCCAGAGCGATCAACGCCGTAGCTAAAGCTTTGCCGGCTAATAAGGTTCCGCGAGTCAGGGGGGCGGCTCGCAGCCGACGCCACAGCCCCGAGCGACGCTCCCGCAGCAGCATTAGGCCACTATCCATGCCCCAAAAAAGAAGATACTGCAAGGTCATCCCACAAAAGCTGTGACTGAAGGCATGGCTAGCTAAAGCTCCGCCGCTGGGAATGCTCTCGCGATGGATGGCAAAAGGTCGATCGAGCCGAACGGCAGCGATACCGAAAGGGGCAAGCAAAAGCTGGGCAGCCTCACGCAGGGCAATTTCGGTAAAGATGCCCTCGACACAGCGGGCTTCGATAGCACTGGAGGGATGATGCCACAACTCAAGCGTGGCGGACGTAGAGGCTGGGTTAGGGGGCAGAGCATCGAGTCGTAATCTGGTGCCAAAACCTGCGGGCAATAGCAAAACTACGCCCGAAGATTCCGAGGCGAGCCGCCGCCGGGCTGTGGTCCGATCACACAGACTGACCTGCACATGGGGTGATTCGAGCAACTGTTTTTCAATCCGTTGAGCAATCGGGCTTTCGTCCTCCCTTACCAGATGCACTCGCGGTCGCAAGCTGGTCCCCGCTTCGCCCGGCTGGTAGAAGATCGCCCCAAAGGCACTGGCCAGCAGGATGGGAACGGCGAAACACAACAGCATACCGCGACGATCCGACGCGAAGACAGCCAGATCCTTGCGGGCCAACTCCCAGACCAATCGCGGTTGGATCATCACTCGCGTAGGCTCCTGCCGGTCAGTTCCAGAAACACTCGTTCTAAACGCAGCCCAGCCACGCTTTCGTGTGGGCCATCCAATCGCCAACCCGTCGGGAGCGTGTCATAGTCGCGACTTAGCTCGTCGATCGTCCCCAAAGCAAGCAGCCGGCCTTGGTCCATGATGCCCACCCGGTCGCACAGTTGTTCGGCCTCTTCGAGATGGTGGGTGGTGAAAACCAAAGCAGACCCAGAATCACGCAGGTAACGCAAAGCGCTAAAGATCGCTTCACGCGATTGAATGTCGATGCCTACTGTCGGTTCATCTAACAACAGCAGCCGAGGCTTATGAAGCAATGCGCACCCAAGATTCAGCCGTCGCTTCATGCCACCACTGAAGGTTCGCGTACTACGATCGGCCCAATCCCGTAGTTGAATGAACTCCAACACCTCTTCGACTCGCTGCTGGAGAGTACGGCCATAAATTCCGTAAAGCTTCCCGAAAAAAGTGAGATTCTGCCGCGCGGAAAGCTCCTCGTACAAGGCTAAGTCTTGGGGCACCAAGCCAATTTGTCGCCGATACTCTAGCGGCTCGTCGGCCTCGCTGTAGCCCATTACCCGGATGTGACCGGCACAAGGGGCATGCGTACCGATGATGGCCGACAGGGTGGAGCTTTTGCCCGAACCATTGGGACCAAGCAGGCCAAAGACCTCACGCGGCCAGACTTCGAGCGACAGTTGCTCGACGGCGCAGTGGGTGCCGTAGCAGAGCCGGAGCGATTCGATGCACAGAACCGGAAGCATGAGGCTTTACCCACCTCGTCAAAGAGAATAACAACGCCCTTGGGGATAATAGATCGACCGGGCGAAAGCAAGCTCGCTTGCCGGGCCAACAGGTCGACGCGACTGGCCGATCGCTAGCTAACCCAAAGACCACAGCGAGGTGGTCGAGACCTCATGGCCAGCCGACCGTCTGAGCCACGAGTGCCTTGTATTGAGAGCAGAACCGTTTATAATCCGAAAAGAATCGATCGGTTCGGTGGTTTGGTTTTTGGCTGGCAAAAACAAGCCGATCGTTGACTTTTTTTGTTTCGCACTGGATGGCCGGGGGTGCCGGTCATGCTCAGGAGATCCCGTGGTCAATCGTAACCTCATTAGCAAATTCGATCTGTCGGAAGAAGAACTACAACAGCAGATGGCCGAAGCTCTGACTCCCAAAGAGGCTGGCTCGCCGACGCTAGAACTGGAAGATTATTACCTCAAGGACACCCAAGACTTTGAGGTCAATAAAATCGTCACCGGTAAGGTGGCCAACATTCTCGGCGATGGGGTGGTAGTCGATATCGGCTACAAGTCCGAAGGGGTGATTGACCTGCAGGAGTGGTACGACGAAGCATTGGACAAGATCGTACCGCCTCAAATCGGCGATACGATCCAAGTACTGCTTGACGCCGCCGAGGACGAAACCGGGCAAATCCAGCTGAGCTACCGCAAGGCCAAGCGACAGAAGGAATGGGAAGAGGTCATCTCCAAATACAAAGAAGGAGACATCGTCACCGGTACGGTCACCCGCAAGATCAAAGGCGGATTGCTGGTCAACATCGGGGTCAACGTCTTCTTACCGGCTTCCCAGGTAGATATTCGCCGTCCACCAGATATTGCCGAATACATCAACAAGACCATCGAGTGCATGATTTTGAAGATCGACGAGCCGCGACGAAATATCGTGGTGAGTCGGCGCAAGAAACTCGAAGTGGAACGCGATACGCTCAAGAAGAAGTTGCTCGAAGAGATCCAACCCGGCCAGGTTCGCAAAGGGGTCGTCAAGAACATCGCCGAGTTCGGAGCCTTTGTGGATCTGGGCGGGATCGATGGCCTGCTGCACATCACCGATATGAGTTGGGGGCGAGTCAACGATCCACGCGAGATGGTCCACATCGACCAACAACTTGATGTCTACATCATCTCGGTGGACAAAGAAAAAGAAAAAATCGCCCTGGGCCTCAAACAGAAGACGGCTAGCCCCTGGCAAAATGTCGCCGACCGCTACCCCGTAGGCAGCCGTCATCGCGGTGAAGTGGTCAATGTGATGACCTATGGCGCGTTTGTGAAATTAGAACCGGGGATCGAAGGGCTCGTCCACATCAGTGAGATGAGTTGGACCCGTCGCATCAACCACCCCTCCGAAGTTGTCGCCGTCGGCGACGTGATTGATGTGCAAGTACTAAACATCAACAAAGACAAGCAAGAAATCAGCCTGGGGATGAAACAGGTCCAGCCCAACCCCTGGGACAAGGTGGCCGAGCGGTATCCGCCCAACACCGTGGTCTCGGGAGTGGTGCGCAATCTGACCAACTACGGGGCGTTCATCGAGATCGAAGAAGGCATCGACGGTCTGTTGCACGTCAGCGACATGAGTTGGATCAAGAAGGTGGCCCACCCCTCCGAGGTGGTTAACAAGGGCGATAAAGTCACCTGCGTGGTCCTGAACGTCGATCAAGAACGCAAACGCATCGCTCTGGGCCTCAAGCAGATGAACAATGACCCCTGGGAGGGCGATATTCCCGGTCGCTACACTCCTGGAACCACCAAAGTCGGTAAGGTCACCAAGCTCACCAACTTCGGCGTCTTCGTCGAACTAGAACCCGGCTTGGAAGGCTTGCTGCATATTAGCGAACTGGCCGACCACAAGGTCGATACTCCTGAGGATGTCGTCAAGGTGGGCGATGAATTGGAAGTCAAGGTCTTACGTGTCGACGTAGCCGAACGCAAGATCGGCCTGAGCCGCAAGAAGGTGGGCGACGAAGACGAGGAGAATCCGACCGAGTTGGAAGCCGAAGGCGAAGAAGCTAAGAAGTCGCGCGAGAGCAAAAAAGAGCTACGCGGCGGTACCTCGTCAGGAAGCGGGAATTTGATCGACTTGCCCGAATGATTCCGCTACAGTAAAAAGTTGATAAGACCAACGGCAGTGGATCGGGCCAGGTCGAGGCCGGGTTCAGGCCAAGACAAAAGCCACGGCCGTGTTTTTTTGGCGAAGGATCTTTCCACTGGCGCTACCCTTTCACGATGATTCAGGGTAGTCGGGCCACACGCAATACTCGGGTCTTGGTGGCTCTGCCGTCACTGGCGCGAACCGAAAGGAAGCAAGCCCCTTGTCCAGACGGGATTTCTCAGGCAAGGCAAGACGATATGGTTGTTGTACCGGAACGGTGGAACTCGACGTGGCCCACGGCGTCGAAAAGAATAGGCCCAACCGGAAGCCGCCTCGGGTCTGGCAGTGGAAGCCCCAAGCTCTAGGCTAACCGAGACGGACAGGGTCACCCTCAAGCGCTGGAACCTCCTCCATGACACGACCTCGCCGCCTGCGGAATGATTCCGTCCAGTCGCCGTTGGAGACGTATTTACGTGAAATCAACGAGACTCCTCTGCTCTCCCGAGAAGAAGAGCGAGAATTGGCCTTCCGCGTCAAATTCCACAGCGACTATGCTGCTCGGGATCAGATGGTTCGGGCCAACCTGCGACTGGTTGTCAACATCGCCCGCAACTACACCGGCAAGGGGTTAGCCTTGCAAGACCTCATCGAGGAAGGCAACCTCGGCCTGCTTCGTGCCGTCGAGGGGTTTGACCCCAACATGGACACCCGCTTTAGTACCTACGCCAGCTACTGGATCAAGCAATCCATCAAACGCGCCCTGGTCAATACCGGCAAAACCATCCGTATTCCTGCCTACATGGTGGAACTGTTGGCCAAGTGGCGGCGAGCGACCTCCAAGCTTCAGGAAGAACTCGGCCGCGCTCCCACTCAGGAGGAAGTGGCCAAGGAACTGGACCTGCCAAAGAAGAAGCTGAACATCATCAAGAAGGCGATCCGGATCTACAATTCCGCGCCACAGTCTGATGCCTCGGAATCGGGCTGGTCACTCGATGAAATGCTGATGGATGGCAACACCAAAACGCCGGACACCGAGATGGTCGAGGCGGACGTTCTCAAGCATGTTTTGGAACTGCTCGACCGCATGGACACCCGCGAGGCGACTGTCTTACGCATGCGGTTCGGCCTAGATGGCGGCGAACAGAAGACGCTCAAAGAGATTGGCGAAAGCCTGGGTTTAACCCGCGAGCGGGTGCGGCAGATCGAGAGTGAAGCCCTGGGCAAGCTTTATGAAAGCATGAACGCTGATTGACTCTCTCATGAACCTCGACCTCGCGGACAAGGTGTTCCTCGTCTCCGGCGGCTGTCGCGGGATCGGAGCAGCCATCGTCGCTACGCTTCTAGCCGAGGGGGCCAAGGTGGCGACGATCGACCGCCTGGCCGGGGCTACTGTTGTCGGCGATCTCACTCAGCCGGGCTTCTGTGCTGATGCCGTCGGACGCATCGTCCAGCAGTTTGGCCGGCTCGATGGCCTTGTGAACAACGCCGGCCGCAACGACGGCGTTGGGTTGCGTTCGGGCACGCCGGAGCAGTTTTTGGAGTCGATCCGGGCCAATCTGCTACACTATTACGAACTGGCCCAAGCGGCTCTGCCCCATTTGCTGGTTACCCGCGGGGCCATCCTTAATATCACCTCCAAGGTAGCCGAAACCGGTCAGGGTGGCACCTCGGGATATGCGGCAGCCAACGGTGGACGCAACGCCCTGACACGCGAATGGGCCGTCGAGTTAGCCCCACTAGGGGTTCGGGTCAATGCGGTAGTCGTCGCCGAGTGTTTTACCCCGATGTATGCTCAATGGCTGGCTGGGTTGCCCAATCCCGAGGCGACCCGAGCTCGCATCGAATCACGTATCCCGCTGGGCGGACGCATGACCACCCCCCAAGAGATCGCTCAGGCAGCAGTTTTTCTGCTTTCGCCGGCTGCCAGTCACATCACCGGGCAATTGTTGCACGTCGATGGCGGGTATGTTCATCTGGACCGCGCAGCCTCGGCATCCTGACCGGCACTGATCAATCCCCTCCCCTCACTTGGCCAACAGCGCTCTTGATCCCAAAAGCTCCTGAACGTATCAGTGGGACGGACAAGGATTGCGTTCAGGAGTCCATACGGTGTTGATTGCCTTTATCTTCGTCGCCGAGATGGTAGTGGTGACGATCGCGACGTTGCGGACCATCTTCATCGCCCGTGGCATGAAGTATGCTGCTCCGGTCCTCGGCTTTTTCGAGGTTTCGATTTGGTTGTTTGCTATCGGCTCGGTCATGAGCAACCTCAGCGATCTACGCTGCGCGTTAGCGTTTGCGTTGGGTTTCACGGTGGGCAATTTCCTAGGCATGCTCATCGAGCAGCATCTGGCCTTGGGCAGTGTGGTTGTCAGCACCATCACCCACAAGGACGTGGTTCCGTTGCTGCAAGCGTTGCGAGCGGCCAATTTTGGCGTGACCTGTCTGACAGGGCAAGGAGCAATGGGGCCGGTCACCGTGGTGCAAACTACCGTACCGCGGCGGGAACTGTCCGCAGTGGTGCGTTTGCTGGAACGGTTCGATCCAGGCATCTTTTACACCGTCGATGCCCTGCAAATGGCTCGGGCTGGGGTCGTCCCCATGCCCCGACGCTCGCCTTTAGCCACCTGGCGTTGGGCTGCCTAACCCGAAAACTGATGGTCAATCGCTTCATTCTAGGCTATGCTAATCCATACGCTTGTTGGAGTGTTCACCGTGCTGACTGGTCCTCGTGTCATCCTCACCCTACAGGTGGCGGTTCTTGTCGTCACCTTGATCCTCGTCGCCGCCTTAGTCGCCCTGGCGTATGGCCGCTTTCGCCTGCATGGCCGGTTGAATCTGGCGTTTTTTGTCTTGACGCTGGCGGCGGTGCTAGGGCTAGAAGTGCTGATACGGTTTGTCGACCCGGGGGTGTTTGAATATATTCACAGCCGTGAAGAGTTACGTCAGGGGTTGCGAACGCATTTGTGCTTTGCGGTGCCGGCGTTGATTTTGATGCCTTTGATGCTTTATACCGGATTAACCCACCGTCGGGGGTTGCATCTTAGTTTGGCTTGCCTGTTTGGCATCGCTTGGCTGGGGACCGTCTGGACGGGGCTTTTTTTCTTACCCACCCAGTGAGAGGCCTTTGGCGTCATGGACGACCCGCCACCACTGGAACGGATCATCGAAGCGATGCTCTTCATTGGTGGACCTCCCCTCACCTTTGCCCGAGCCGCTGAGGTGATTCGCAGCCTCAGTCAGGAGCAGTACCTGGCTGTGCTGGCCCATCTGACCCAAATATATCGGCTACAGGGACGGCCTTATACTATTGTGCCGCGCGAGCAAGGGCACGAGATGGCCCTGCGTCCCGACTACCGTACAGTGCGGGAACGGCTCCTTGGAGGACCACGCGAAACGCGGCTCACTGCAGCAGCCCAAGAGACCTTGGCGTTGATCGCCTACCGTCAGCCGATCAGCCGAGAGGAGATCGAGGCGTTGCGCGGGGCCGATTCGTTAGCGGCGTTGCGGCAGTTGGTGCGATTGGGGCTGGTGGTGCTAGGTCGAGGGGAGCAAGGGGCGAAGTACAGCACCACGACGCGGTTTCTGCGCGAATTTGGCCTGACTAGTCTGGACGATCTACCCCGAGGGGAGGAGACATTCGTCTGAAACACCTAATGCATACGGATGCGTTTTTCCAGAGCCTGTGTGGTCGGACTGCTCGGGTCCAACCTCCGCAGTCGGTCAAACCACAAGATTGCCTCGTTGGCCGCGTTGTGGCGTAACAGCCCATCGACCAACAACGCTGGATACAACGGCGTGTCGGGGTCCTCCGCTGCCAGTTCGAGGTAGACCGCTCGAGCCCGGTCCCACTGATTGGCCGCATCGAGTAACTGCCCCCAGCGGACTCGTTGCCAGGCCTCGCGCGGTGGCTTGGCTAGCAGCGCTTCTAAGGCGGCCGATCGTTGCTCTGGGTTGCTTCCCCGAACCAAATGCAGCGTGGGATCGTCGGCATGGCCGGGTGCGTCCTCCCGGCGATTGCGATCCAACAACCCTAAAGCCGGTTCGACCAGCAGCACGGGTCTGTCAGGACGAGTCAGTAAGAGGGCCAACTGGCGACGCAAGCGAGGCCAATCTTCAGGTTGAGCGGGTCCGTCGGGGTCCAAGAGTTGTTGCAAGGATGCTTCGGCCTGGCTCCACCACCCCAAACGCATTTGCAAATCTGCCAGGCGAATGAGTGTTTCTAGGTCGCGAGGTCGCTCTTCCAGACGTTGTCGCAGGCAGGCTTCCGCCTCGTCAAGGCGTCCTAGCACCTCATAGCCCCTCGCTTCGGCCAGAGTTACGCGATGGGGGGCAAGCTGTTTGGTCATCTCACGCAGAGCCAACTCGGCCCGATCCAGTCGGCGCATCACCCGGTACAACCGTAACAGCTCCAGCCACGGATCCAAGGCATCGGGCGCGAGTCGGGTCGCCTCCCTTAGATGATGCTCGGCCTCTAGCAGTTCATTGGCCTGCACAAGCACGCGAGCCAACCACACGAAATCGCGATAGCTACATTTGCCCGGCAGGGCCGCCTTTGCCAGATCACGCGCCCGTTCGGGCCGGCCAGCTTGCAAGGCGATCAAAGCGGCGGACTGATTCCAGCTGGGGTCAAAGACACCACGAGCTTGAGCACGCTCCAGCAGGGCGTCGGCATCGGCATGACGCTGGCTAGCCAAAAGCAGTTGAACTGCCCGCTGCACAATGTCCGGCGACCAATCGCCGCGTTGCAACGTTTGCAAGAGATAGTTCAACGCCTGATTTGTCTCACCGCGGTCGTCGGCCAATTGGGCCAGCAGCCGCAACGGTCGGGTGTAGGTAGGCTGGCGTTGGTGGGCCGCTTCGGCGAGTTGGCGTGCCTGATCTGGATCGCGGCGGCGTAGGCGTTGGGCTTCGGCGCAGCGCCAAGCAACGCCCTCGTCGCCTTCCTCGCGGCGAAGTTGAGCAATGCGTTGTTGTGCGCCGGCCTCATCGCCTTGAAGCAACCGCATCTCGATGGCCCACAGGCGATAACGCTCGTCTTGCGGGTGCCGTGTCAGCAAGTCTTGATTGATCCGCTCAGCCAGGGGGAGTAGTCGCTGCCGTAGATACAAATCGACCAGACGCGGTTCGAGCCAGTCGCGATCCTCGATGGGCAGTTCCCGAACAAACCCCAGCAGCCGGTCCCGTTCGGCAGCCGTGCGTGCGGCTCGCAAGCGAGCATCGAGCCAGACGCGATCGGTTCGCAACGCCACATCCCCCCAACGTAGCGTGTTGCGTAACTCCTCATCCATGCCATGGCGTGCCTCGTGTGCCGCCAGGGCCATCCAAGCGGCCGAAACCCGGGGATGATTGTAGATCAGATCGCGGAGCAGGGTGAGAGCTTGGTCTGGTTCACCGCGTAACTCGCGTTCGCGGGCTTGCAGCAACACTGCCTCAACCTGCGTGCTTGGGTCACGTCGCATTGCTTCGAGATGGGGCTGCATCTCGGCCCAGTCCTGCTGCCATGGCGCAAGCCGGGCGTTGTTCTCGGTGATGGCCCGAGCCAGCAACCGCGACAAACGCAACGGCTGCCTAGGTCCGGCGGCTGCCGCTCGCAGCGACTGCAACGCCTCCTCGATCCGGCCGATCGCCAGAGCCGCTTCGGCATGTTCCAGACGAGCGGCAAGGGTATCGTCCCGGACGATCGCCTGACGGGCAGCCAAGAGGCGTTCCTCGGGCAGATCCAATGCGGCGTGAACCAAGCTCATCTCGATCCAGGCACGCGCGGCTAGTTCGCGTGGCAGCGTCCGCAACCGGATCGCCTCGTCGAGACTGTTCAGTGCCGCTTGCCAGCGACGTTGACGGCGTTCGCTTGCCCCACGCAAATAAAGCGAGGCAGCTTTGGCTTCTCGCGGCAGTCGCTGCCGCAGACGTTCGGCCTCGGGGAATTCGCCCTGGTCCAAGCAAATCTCGGCCAACGCTAACAAAAGAGCAGGGTGATCGGTCAACCGCGTCAAGCCCGCACGTAGGACGTCGGCCGCCGAAGCATCGCGGCCATTTTCCCGCAGCGATTTGGCGAGGGCCAAGACGAGTTCGGGCCGATCTGGCGCTAGTCGAAGGGCGTGTTGCCAGTGGTCGATGGCGATCGGATCTCCGAGACGGTCGGCGAGTTCGGCCCGGGAAACCCGAGCTAGCAAATGATCGGGATTAAGTTGGATTGCTTGATTAAGATCGGTAAGTGCCTCTTTTTCCTGTTGATGTTTCACACGGAAGCGAGCGCGGGCAACCAAGGCTCCTGCACGGTCGCTGCTGCATTCCACCAAGCGTTCCAGGGTCGCTTCGGCCCGTGAGGGACGCCGCAATCGCTCGTGATAGAGCGTGGCCAAGAGGGTTGCAGCTGGTACCCGGCCGGGATCGAGTGCTAAACAGCGTTCCAGAGCGGCGGCGGCTTCGACCTCGCGATCCAGAGCTTGCAAGATGCGAGCGTGTAACTCGTGCCAGGCTGGATTCTCCGCTTGATGCGAAGAT
>JBDNDE010000126.1:0-13293 GCA_046719305.1 Gemmataceae bacterium
GTGTGATCGGTCCGGGGGCGATCATCAAGGTGGCCGGCATCACCGGCCGCATCCGGGGCATGAAGTACAAGAGGGCTGACGGTCGCACGGTGCGGCCCACCCTGGTCGTGCTGGATTCACGGGGTAGCCGTGTGGAGCGGGTGGGGTTCGGATGGATGAGAGGAAGGGCAATTACATGATCATAACAATATTCTTGAAATACTATATGTTAAATTTAGTTTCATTGATACAATTCTACTTGTAGGTTGCCGACCAGCCATTTATGCCTTGCAAAGCAACTAGATCGCGATTCTCACTTTTTTTGCCTCTGACGACATAAAATAGCTCATATGAACCTAGCTGTACTGGCCAATTTTCACCAAAAGTTGTCACCTCAAGAAAAGCAAGGGCTCCTTCTTTGATATGCAATACAAAATCGACTCCGTATTGAAGTCCTTGAATCTCAGCTGTTATGTCGCCAAAACTAAAGGATGGATTCCCATAAAGATGCTGTACTCCTGGTTGAACGGCAAAATATGTGAAATAGCCTGTACCACTGAACTCACGCGTGCGATTAGCACATTCTAGTTGTTGCCGAAGGATGTGTAGTACTCGGTCATCTCCAGCTAACAGCAGATTTAATGCTTCATCTTCTAGATGTAAAATTGATGATTCCATTGCTATAGCTCGCTGCCTCCGCTCTCATTAGCTACAAAACAAATGAACCGGACGCTACCACAATAAACGGAGGCATACATGCTATCTCGAAAGCCGTGCTGTAGAGTTAAGCGATTGGCCTTCTCGAATAGAGCGGGACGGTGGTTGTCTGATTTCACCCGATCCGATCACTCGTTGATGCGGAATGGATCCATATCACTTGCCGGTACGAAATTGTTCGAGAACTCCTAACTCGTTGATCGTTTGCTCGACAATCTTGCGAAACTGCTGCACCTTGGCCTTCATCAAGGTTGTGGCCGATTCCATCCCCTCGACCTCCTGGCGGAGTAGCTGCTCCATCTGGGCTCGGGCGGCTTGGCGGCTGTAGGCGATTTTCTCTCGCAGCGAGTTCTCCGACATAACAGCTTGCAACGCGGTACGGGAGTTCGGCCCCCAATTCCAGGCCATCACCTGCTCGCGGACAAAATCTTCTACCAAGGTGTAGCCGACCAAGGAAGCGAGGAACGCACCTCCAGCAACGGCAAATCCACTCACAGGACTCACCGCGATGTGCGCGCCGTGGACGACAACCGCCACCGTGGCAGCAATCGTGCCGGCAAGCGTCAGGCCGATGAGGTCTGAGAGGTTGCTAGCAATCTGCTGGGCTTGTTTTTCCAGAGCAGGCAAAGAGATCTCGCGCGTTAGCGAGGGAGCCAGCGAAGGCAACTCGCGTTCGATATGCGATTCCTTGAGCCATGCTTGGAGATGTTCTTCTAACAACCGATCCAGATCGATGTGCAAGCTGACGTAACGCTGCTGCAACTGTCCTGTAAGTTCCATCTGGGCGATGGCCTGCCTTACCTGTTCCTGAGCAGCGTTCAATGTGCCACCGTTTCGATACCAATTTAGATAAATGGCTTCAACACCATCGCATAGGGGAGTGATGAGTGAATCAACCGTCTGGGTGATCCAGCGATCACGCAGTTCGGTGGCCGCTGTCTCAAAGCGTTGCTGATGTTCCGGTAGGCGTTCGCGCAACTCTTTTTGCCTTTTGCGGTTGCGGTCGCGTAGCACATTGTAAATCGCCAAGCCCTGGCCGATGGTCAACTCCGGCTGGGCCGACATCACCAGTTGGCGTTTGTGGATACCAAACGCTTCTTGTGCGAGTGGTTGCATAAATGGCCAAGCACAGCTGCCGCCCGTAAGGATGACGCATTCCACACGCACACTCGAATCGTAGCCGCGTACCAACTCGGCACGGATGCGGCCTAGCAGATCCACTGGGCCGCTAGCTCCGAACTGGGCGATCGGTCCACCGACGGCCTGGAAGTATTCGCGCGCTGCTTTGCTGGGTGAATACTGGGCCGCCCGCCGCAAAAAGTCCCCGACGCTGCCGTTGAACTCGGCATACTGGCGACCGGGCAACAGGCAGCTATCGCTAAAGTGGAACGAGGGGGCACCGTCCTTCTCGGCCCAATCCATGCTAAAGCGTTCCTTCAGGTCGCGACAACTCACCTGCCAAGCGTAGGCTTCGTCGGCCGGCGAAAGCCGCAAGTCGGGGTTTTGCTCGCAGAGCCATTGATAGAACAGATCATCGAAGAGTCGGCCCCCTAAAGTGGGGTCGCCCCAAGGTTTACGCAGGCCGTATTGCGTGTCCATCCAGGCAATATCCAGCGTGCCGCCGCCGAAATCGACGACTAGCAGTCCCTTGCGTGCTTGCTCGGGTCGCACCGAACCGTTGGCCAAGTGGAAGGCTAATGCTCCCAGTGGCTCATCGACTGCGCTGACTTGGGAGAAGCCGGCCTTGGTGGCGATGCCTGCGGTGAGCGCTTTGTGATCGCCGATGACCTCAGCTGGGACACCTACCACCGTAGGCAAAACATGATGATCTCCAACTGCGGGAATTGCCGACGATTTGCTCACAGCCTCAAAGCACTTGCGCAAGAATGCTTCTGCATCTTGCCTGGCTCGCATGGCCGCTTGCCCCTGGCCTGCGATGTCCGGCTTAAAGGCGACCGCGAGCCGATATTTGGCCCGTTCCTCGGGCTTCAGACTACAGAAGCGTTGCAACGCTTTGTCGCCAAAGGCACAGACCGTCGGCGGCGTAGTGGAGTTGTCCCACAGCAAACAGGTGTGGACTGCCGACGCTTTGCCGCTCAGTGCGATCGGCTCGGCTTGAATGCGCTCGCCCTGGAAACAGACGGCCACATGGGTGCTGCTGGTGCCGAAGTCGATGCCGATGTAGCCGGCAGCGGGCAACTCGACCAAACCGTTGATGGCAGAAGCGTGCATGAGACGGTTCCTTAAGCGAAAGTTAAATTTGAAGGGAAGAATTTACGAAGGAATGGCTCGGAGTTTGCCGCGGATCACGACCTGTCCACGATGCAGCACAGCTGGTTCGATCATTTCCAGGGCTTCGCCTTCCTTGGTCAGGCCAAAGCATTCAAAGCACTCTTCTAGTGTCTCGGTGTAACGCGCTCCGGTGGGTACGTCCTGCCACTCATAGCCCGCCGAACGTAAGCGGGCCAACAGGGTGCGTGCCGGCCCGACCAGTTTCGCGGCATCGAGTGGCTGCTCCTGCAACAGCAGGTGCAAAATGCTGAACGCCTGCAAGAGCGATTCGGGCAAGCCGGTGGCTTTCTCTGCTTGCTCGGGCTTGGCCGCCTCGCGTCGCGGTGAGGCCCAGACTAATGCCAGCAACAGATCCAGTAGGCCAGCCACATACGCCTCGGCTTGCGGGGTGAGTTGACTGCGTATCTCCGCAACGCTCGGCTTGGTTAGTTGCGGTCGGGCACACCACAGCACGGCCCAACTGGCCAGCAACCACGGCAAACTGTACAACCAGCCGCGCTTCGCTCCACGGAAGTAATCGACCACTGCACCCGCTGAAGCCATTAAGCTGGCCAAGCCGGTGGCCACTTCCAACGCTTGACGAACAGTAGGATGCTGCGACAACCAAGCGATCAGGCCGACGAGGCTCGCCGAGCCAAAGATGGCTCCGAGAAAAGTTAGCGCTGCACTATGCTCGCCCAACAACCAGTTCATCCCGACGCCTGCCATGTAACCTGCCGCGGCTCCAAAGGCAGCCGGGACCACCCAGTTGAGATAGGGGATGCGGGCCTGGGCTTCAGGCACTACCGGGGTAAACTCCGCAGCGCGTTGTTCGATGGCCGCCATCACCTCTAGACGCAGTCGGCCATCGTCGGCACAGTCGCATAGGCCGCGTTCGGCAAGCCAAGTCAAGCAGTGAGGCAATCGTTCCTGGCGAACCCAGGCAGTGGCCTCCTGGCGGAGTCGAGAGCCGACCACGGCAGCGGGGGCCTCGCACAGCGGAGCTAACGACTGCTGGACCCATTTCTGGATCTGTGGTTTGGTTTCGATCCGCCAGAGCGGAAGGATGTCCTCAAGGGCATTCGAGTTCATGGGCTACCACCTTAAAAAAAGAACAACGTCCTGCCTTCACCCGACATACAAGGTCGGTGAAGGAGAAAGGAAAAACATCCTGCGGGAGTCTACGAGTTTATTCGCAAGCAGCTGATATTTCTTACGTTGTGGTAGTAATATTTTTTTGGGATTTATTCCGATTGATTTGCGATCTTCCCGTTGAGTTACTTTCGGAGTCTCTGAGTTTGTGGTTTGCTGTTTTCCTGCCGGTACACTTTCGGAGCCTCGGACGATTTGCTACGAAGTCGGCCACCGAAGTGCGTCGCCCGTCGCCATCGTAGCCGAACGTCAGCGTCACGCCGAACGGGTTGGTCACGCCCAGCAACTGCCCGTCATCCCAGGTGAACGTGTACGCCCCAAAACCGTTGCTCGCACTCAGCAGCAGGCCGTCGCTGGTGTAGCTGAACGACAGCGTGTCCACCACGGTCAGTCCGTCGGCGGCCAGCCACGTCTGGCCGAGCAATACGCCGTCGGCCACGATCTGTCCGGGCGTGGTGGTGCCGTCGCCCCAGTCGATGCGATGCGGGCGGTCCAGTCGAGCACGTCCGCCTCGGCCGTCTCGAACGCAGCGACGGTGACGCTGCCGAGCGCCTCGTCCTCGAAGCCGGCCTGCCAGGCTTCGGTCACGTCAGTGACGATCGGCACAGCGGATGCGGCGGATCGCTTCCGCGGCGGCGGCGTAGAAGTGCCCGCGGCCGGTGAACTGCTGGTCGCCGACGAGCCGCAGGTACGCCTCATGAACGAGTGCTGTGGGGTTGAGCGTCTGGCCGGGCTTCTCCTTGGCGAGCTTGGCAGCGGCGAACCGGCGGAGTTGGTCGTAGACGAGCGGCAACAATTCCGAGGCGGCTTGCGGATCGCCACGGTTGGCCGCTTCCAGCAGTCGCGTCACATCACTCACGGCTTCGGCTCCTGAAACAAAGACGCTCCGACATTCCAGCGTGTGCGAACCAGCCCCGAACGCACCACGAATTGATTCGCAAGTGTTACTTTACCTCCCGCGGCATGGGGGCGGCTTCCTTCTTGGCCGGGTACTTGGCTCGTAGCTGTTGATATTTCTTCACCTCGTCGGGTTTGTTCGTGGCGGTGTACAGGTCGATGAGCCGGTCGAGGGCTTCCGGGATACGGGCAACTCCTTGTGGTGGGATGGTCTTTTCGCGCTCCTTCATCCCTTCGTAGCCCTTCCGCAAGAGCGGTTCGGCGTCGGCGTATTTCTTCTGACCCAGCAGGGCTCCCCCAGCATCGCCATCGTGTTGAAGGTGGTCCAGGCGTCGGCTTGTTTCTTCTCACGGATGCCCAGGCATTCGCGGAGCAGCTGTTCGGCCGTGGGGAACTGCTCGCAGCCAAGCAAATCGAGCGAAACTTCGGCCAGCAGGCCGGCGAAACGGGGATCGTCTTGAGGGAATTGTTTGCGGTAGCCCGCGACGAAATCCTTGAGCAGAGGTGCGGCTTTGTCTCCCTGCTTGGCGTCACAGTAGACCTTGCCAAGGTTGCCCATGGTGGTGAGGGTGGAGGGGTGGTCGGGGCCGAGCTTGGCCTTGGTGAGCTTCAGGGTCTCTTCCAACAGCGGCAGGGCCTTGGCCTGCTGACCTGCGGCGTGGTAGCCCGCAGCGAGGTTGTTCATGCTGGCGAGGGTGTTGGGGTGGTCGGGGCCGAGCTTGGCCTTGGTGAGCTTCAGGGTCTCTTCCAACAGCGGCAGGGCCTGTTCGTTCGCACCTTTCTTCTTCAATGTGCCTATCAACTTTTCAACCATACCGATCTCGGGCAGTTTCGGGTTCAGTTTGCGGGCCAGCCCCAGGTTCTCTTCGGCCTGGACGAATTTACCAAGGTTCGCCTGAGCTTGAGCCAACAACACTCGGAGTTTAGCGGCGGTTAGATTCCAACTGTCCGGGGGCTCGCCCGGAAGCGTGAGAGCGTTGAGGCCGGCCGTCAGTACCTCTTCGTTTCGTGCTGCAATCTGTGTCGCCGGGCCACCTCGGTGTCCACGAAGTCTCGCGAGGTTGCTGCATACCAGTGCGAAGTCGTGTCGGGCTTCCTTGAGTTCGGGGAATCGTAGGATGAGCTCCGCAAGTTGCTTGAACGCTCGCTCCCCTTCTGCGTCGGCTTCGTCAAGGCGATTCATTTGGATCAAGTTGAACATCACCCCAACGCG
This sequence comes from Gemmataceae bacterium, assembly GCA_046719305.1. GTDB lineage: Bacteria > Planctomycetota > Planctomycetia > Gemmatales > Gemmataceae > RGDT01. Next base: position 6,230 of record JBDNDE010000126.1, read on the forward strand.
GTATTTACCGAGGCGGATCGTATAAAGGGCGGTCTCGGGATAGCGTCGAACCGCTGCTTCCAGCACCTCGACGCTCCGTCGCCTCGCTTGCAGCCCTTCCTGGGCTTTTCCCGCACGGGAAAGTGCCCGTCCCTGACCGTACAGGGTCGATGCATAAGTAAAGCTAAAGTCGGCCACGTCGGGGAATCGTTTGGCCTGTCGCTCCGCGAGCGTGACGGCTTCTGCGTGATGCACCAACGACTCGTCATGTTTATTCTGTTCGGACAGTGTTTCCCCTAGGGAACTCAGCGACTCTGCCAATTCGGCCGGGTACTTTGGCACGCTTGGAAAGTCGTCGACCAGTGCCCGTAGGATTTCCACCCGTCGGCGGGCGAATATAACCTCGTCGGCGGGCCGGTTCTCGTCAACAGCGATTGAATAATGCTCCGAAACCAATCTGGAGAGGATGAAGCGGTTGCGGGCTTGTTTTGGAGCATCGCGGGCCACCCGTTCGGCAGCGGCCAGTCCTTCGGCAATGGTCGCCTTGGCCTCGGTGTTTCGGAGCCGTGCTCTCTGGACGGCTGCCAGATGCGCACAGACGCGGGCAAGGGTCGATAAACTCCCCACGTCAGGGAATCGACGTGCCAACTCCCGCATCTCGGTGACCGCCCGCGCCGCATATTCCTCCGACGGGCGCAGATCCCCTGCATCGTAGTACACACCCGAGATGCCGCGGTAGGTCCACATTCGCTGTTCCAGTACCGCACGGTCGTCTGGGGCATCAGCGGCGAGTTGCTCGGCGGCCTCTTGGGCAGCGGCCAGAAGCGGTATTCCCAATCGCGGGTTGTCGGTATCAGCGGATTGATCGAGCAGCAACACGTACACACGTACCAGTTGCAGGCGGGCGGTCATGTCGTGCGGCGATTCAGTCAAGACTTGCCGTAACACCGTTTCCGCTTCTCGAAGATGCGCAATGGCAGCGGAGTATTCTCGTAGCGGCGATTCAATCGACGCTAGGTTGAATAGAGCGCGGGCGACGGCCAGTTGTTGATTGGGGTCATTGCGTTTGCGGTCGAGAAACTGCTCGAAGAAGGTGTGAGCCGAGCCGGCCAACTGTTTGCGAAGGTCGAGCAGGTCTTGATCTTGTAACCGCTCGTCTTGGGACAACTTCAGCAGGAATTCCTCCACCGCCTTGTTGGCCAGTTCAAAGTTGGCCTCAGCTTCCTTCCTCTGTTGCTCAGCATGTTCGAGGGCCCGCTCCTTGGCATCGAACTCGGCTCGCGCTCGCAGCAGCCCCAGCGTTGTCCCGATCACGCCGGCCACCAACGCGACAAACACCAGACTGGCCGCGATCACCTGCGGGCGGTTTCGACGCAGGAACTTCTTGAGCCGGTAAGCGGTACTCGGCGGGTGGGCCAGCACCGGCTCACCAGCCAAATACCGCTGTACATCGGCGGCGAAGCCGTTGGCGGTTTCGTAGCGCCGCGTCCGGTCCTTCTCCAACGCCTTCATCACGATCCAGTCCAACTCGCCCCGCAAGAGGGCCGTCAACGCTCGCGGGTCGGTGTTGCGGTTGGCGCTCAAGCTGGGCAGGGCGTCGGCCGTGGAGAGCTTGGTGCTCGGTCGTGGCGGTTCCTCCTCACGGACCACTCGCAAAATCTCCATCAGGCCCTTCTCCTCCAACTCCTTCCGCGAGAACGGCGGGCTGCCGGCGAGCAATTCATAGAGGAGAACCCCCAGCGAGTAGACGTCCGAGCGGGTGTCGATGTCGAGGTTGTTCAGCGTCGCTTGCTCGGGAGACATGTACTGCGGCGTACCCACCACCGCGTTGAACCCCGTCGCCAGCGTCTTGTCGGTCAGCGGCTGACCCGTTGCTTTCGCCACCCCGAAGTCGATGACCTTCACCACCGGCTTGTCGTCGTACAACGCCACCAGCACGTTACTCGGCTTGATATCACGGTGGATGATCCCCTTCTGGTGCGCGTGTTGGATGGCCTGGCACGCCTGCACGAACAGTTCCAGCCGCTCTTTGGGGTTGAGCCGTTTCTCGTCGCAATACTTGGTGATCGGGACCCCTTTCACCAACTCCATCACGAAGTACGGCCGGCCATCGGCCGTGGCCCCTGCATCGAGGACCTTGGCAATGTTGGGATGATCCATCAGGGCCAGCGCCTGTCGCTCGGCCTCGAAGCGGGCCAGCACGCTCCGTGTGTCCATGCCCGGCTTGATCAGCTTCAATGCCACCCGCCGCTTGACCGGCTCGCTTTGGTCGGCCATCCAAACCTCGCCCATGCCGCCTTCACCAATGGCTTCGAGCAGCTTGTACGGGCCGATGCGGTCGCCGACAGAGGGGTAGAACGAGGTATGCGGCCCAGTGCGGTCGAGGCTCACGGGCGGGTGGTCCAACGGGCTGCCCGTGGCGTGCGCGGCCAGCAGGGCCTCGACGCGTTGCCGCAACTCGGGGTTGCCGGAGCAGGCGCGATCGAGGTACGCCGCCCGCTCCGCGGGGTCCGCGATGGCCAGGGCTTCGGCGAAGATGCTTTCGTCGGTCATGGATCACCGTTGGGGCAGAGGCAATGTGACAAGCCGGCTTATTACTTCAGTGCGTGTTCTTGGGACGAAACGCACCAGCGTTTTTCTGGTATCAATGAAATGTTTATCGAAGCGGGGCTTTGAGTGCAAATGTCTACCGACATGGAACAGGCTCACCCGGATTGTCACGATCACTCGTGGGCAATGGTTCGACCGGACAGTCGAACCGTTGAGCACGATCGGCCGGGGCGGGTAACGCACTCACCACCCATCCCGACACAGGGAATGCAAAGCATGCCTGAAACAAATCCGCCTTCGGGCGAACCGTTCCGGAATCTCGACGAGCTGCGACGGCTCATTAACCCCGCTTCCACGCCCGAGTATGAGGAGCGGTTCGCGGAGTTGATGGAGGGCATCGTCCCGCTGGCCGAGTTGCTCCAGCCCGCCCGCGCCGAGCCGCCCGCGTTGCCGCCGCCTCAGCCGGTGCCTCAGCCGGTGCCGGACAACGCCCTGGCCGCGCTGCTGCGGGTCTACACCAACGGCGTCGCGGACGAACGGTTGCGGCAGGCGGCCCAGGTACTCGCGGACGACACGGTCACCGCCCACGAGAAGCTGACGAAGATTGACGGCCTGATGCCGCTCCCGCCCACCGCGTCGGCGGAACAACTCGGCGCGATGCTCGGCGTCTCGAAGCAGGCGGTCATGAAGACGCTGTGGTGGTGCAAGAACCGCCGCGGCATGACCGACGAGGAGATCGACCGCCGCCAGGCCCGGCTCACCGATCGCGGCCGGAAGTACGAACGCCCGCGTAGCGAAGAGGACGAGGACGAGCGGTAACCGGTTGCCGCCGGGTTACCGCCCCCAAAATTCTCAACATTTCTGAGCCGCACGGTGCCTGGCCGCGCGGCTCGCTTCATCTCTGCAGGTTACCGCGATCGGTTGCCGTCGCCGGATTCGGGGTATGCGAGCCGCGCTTTGTGGCAAGCGACCCGGCGGAACCGGCGACCATGAACGAATCGACTTCCCCTCTGGCCCTGCGACCGCGTGAAGCGGCGAAAGCCCTCGGCATCAGCCCGCGGCTGCTCTGGCAACTCACCAAGGACGGCCGCATCCCCTGCGTCCGCGTCGGTGGCGGCAAGCGGAAGACCGTCCTCTACCCGCTGGCCGACCTGCAAGCGTGGCTCAGCCGCGAGTCGAACCCGGCGAAAGGGGGCGAGCAATGACGCCCCTGGAACTTCTCCTCTCGAAACTGCCAAGCGTGAAGAAGGCCGGCAACGGCTGGATGGCATGTTGCCCGGCCCACGACGACCGCCACGCCAGCCTGAGCGTCTCGGCCGGCGACGACGGCCGGGTGCTGCTGCGGTGCCACGCCGGTTGCGACACGGCGGCGATTGTGGCGGCCCTGGGCCTGGGCTTGGCCGATTTGTTCCCCGCGAAACTGGACGCGCCACGGGCCAGGCGGGGCGGCCAGGCATACCCGTCGGCGAACGACGCGGTGGCCGCGTTGGAACGGCAACACGGGCCACGCTCGGCGTCGTGGACGTACCACGACTCGGCCGGCAATCTCGTCGGGCTGGTCGTTCGCTGGGACAAAGCGGGCGGCAAGGAGATTCGCCCGGTGGCCCGGCGTGCGGACGGCTGGCACGTCGCGGCGATGGCGGAACCTCGGCCGCTGTACCGCCTGCCCGAGGTGCGGAACGCCCCGCGCGTGATCGTGACCGAAGGGGAGAAGTGCGCGGACGCGGCCCGGTCGCTGGGCTTCGTGGCGACGACCTCGGCGGGTGGTTCCCAGGCCGCGAACAAGACCGACTGGCAGCCGCTGGCGGGCAAGGATGTTTGGATACTTCCCGACCACGACGAGCCCGGCCGCAAGTTCGCCGAGACGGTTGCGGGAATCCTGGCAAAGCTCACCCCGGCCCCGGTCGTTCGCGTCGTGGCGTTGCCCGGCTTGCCGGATCATGGCGACATCGTGGATTGGATCGAAGCCCACGGCGACGCCGCCGAGCCGGACGGCATGCGTGCGGAACTCGAATCCCTGGTCCGTGCCGTTCAACCCTGGAAACCGGTCGTAACGATTGCCGAACCTCGCAGCCGCTGGGAACCGGATCTTGTTTGCCTGGCCGACGTGTCCCCGCAAGCGGTGCCGTGGCTCTGGTACGGGCGAATCCCATTGGGACGGATCACATTGCTGGTCGGCCGGCCGGGTTGCGGGAAGTCGTTCGTGGCCTGCGACCTGGCCGCCCGCATCTCGACCCGCACCCACTGGCCCGACCCCGGCTTCGACCGTGCCCCGCTCGGCGACACCTTGCTGATTTGCGCCGAGGACGACCCGGCCGACACGATCCGACCGAGGCTCGACGCGGCCGGCGCAAACTGTCGTCGGGTTCACATGCTGAAAGCCGCCAAGATTCTCGAAGCCGACGGCAACGAGCGGTCGGTGGCGTTCGATCTGTCCAACGTCGATCTGATCCGCGACGCCCTCGCCCGGCTGCCCGAGTGCAAGCTGGTCGTCGTCGACCCGATCGGCAGCTACCTCGGCGGCCAAGTCGATGCCCACCGGGATAACGAAGTGCGTTCGGTTCTCGCGCCGCTCGCCGCGCTCGCCGCCGAGCGCGGGGTCGCGGTCCTATTGGTCTGTCACACGCGGAAGGCGTTGGCGAGCTTCGCGGACGACATGGCCCTCGGCAGCCGGGCGTTCGTGGGCCTCGCCCGTTCCGTGTTGCACCTCATGGCCGACCCGGACGACGACAAGCGGAAGCTGCTGCTGCCGGGCAAGTGCAACCTGAGTGCCCCGCCGCCGGGTCTGGCTTTTCGCATCGTCGGCGATCCCGGCCGGCTGGAATGGGAGCCCGACCCGCTCGAAGGATTTCGCGCCGACGATGTCGTGGCCCCCAAGGAGAGCAAGGAGCCGAAGCGCGGCCCGGAACCGACCACCCGCGACGCGGCCGCCGAGTGGCTGGCCGAGCTACTCAAGGACGGCCCGATGCCGGTCGTGGAGATCCGCGAGCAGGCGAAGGCCGCCGACCTGGGTTGGCGCACCATCCGCCGGGCGCGGGAGGTTCTCGGCATCGTGCCCAGGAAGAAAATGTTCGACGGCGGCTGGGAGTGGGGCTTGCCCGAAGGTGGCCACGTTCCTGCCGAAGATGGCCAAGTTCCCCGAAGGTGTCCAAGTAGCGAGAAACCTGGCCACCTTCGGGAAAACACGGGCGAAACAGGCCGGAATCGCCTGGATTTCGCCGAAGGTGGCCAGGTAACTGACAACTTGGCCACCTTCGGCCCGGAGGCGGACAACCTGGCCACCTTCGACGACGACGCGACCAGCTTCCCGTTCGGGTTCAATAACCCCGGCGACCCAGACGGCGAGCGGCTGCCGGACTGAACCAGGAACCCCGAGGAGGATACCCATATGGCGAGCATCACCACCCAGCGCGGCGGCAACCGCTGCATCCAGTTCGTGGACGAGAACATTGCCCGCAAGACCATCAGGTTGGGCAAGTGCGACCGCAAGACGGCCGAGAGCATCTGCCGCCACGTTGAAGCCCTGCTCGCGGCGAAGCTCACCGGCCAGCCGATCCCGCGTGAGACGGCCGTCTGGCTCGCCGGGGTTGGAGCCAAGCTCCGCGACCGCTTCGCCGCCGTCGGGCTGGTCGAGGCCCCAAAGCGGATGCTGCTGGGCGAGTTCCTCAAGCAGTACATCTTGTCTCGCCCGGACGTGAAGCCCGCGACGCTGGAGGTCTGGCAGCAGCCGTGCCGGAACCTGACGGAGTTCTTCGGCGAAGACAAGCCGTTGCGGAACATCACCACCGGCGACGGCGACCAGTTCAAGGCGTGGCTGCTGACGCAGAACCTCGCGGCGGCGACCGTGGCCAAGCGGCTGTCCTTCGCCCGGACGTTCTTGCACGTCGCTCGCAAGCACAAGCTGATCGACGAGAACCCGTTCTCCGAAGTAAAGATTCCGACGGCCAACGTGAGCCTGCGGCAGCGGTTCATCGACCGCGACATGGTGCAGAAGCTGCTCGACGCGGCGAACCCGACCTGGCGGACGATCATCGCCCTGGCCCGGTTCGGCGGGCTGCGCTGCCCGTCCGAGGTGCTGTCGCTGGAGTGGCGGCACATCGATTGGGAACGCGGTCGGCTGACGGTGCCGTCGCCCAAGACCGACCGCTACGACGGCAAAGAATCCCGGACGATCCCACTCTTCCCGGAGTTGCGGAGGTTTCTGGAGGAGGCGTTCGAGTTGGCCGAGCCGGGGCAGAACCACGTCATCGGCGGCGACCACCTAGCGAAGGCGACGCGGCCGACGGGTTGGAAGTCGTGCAACCTACGAACGGCGTTCGGCAAGCTGGTGAAGCGAGCGGGCCTGGAACCGTGGCCAAGGCTGTTCCACAACCTGCGGTCGAGCCGCGAGACGGAACTGCTGGAGAAGTTCCCGGTTCACGTGGTGGCGTTGTGGATGGGCCACGATGCCAAGGTGAGCTTGAAGCACTACGCCCAGACGACCGACGAGCACTTCGAGCGGGCCACGCGCGCTGCAGAAAGCGATGCACCCGCGC
>JBDNDE010000127.1:0-13040 GCA_046719305.1 Gemmataceae bacterium
AGCACATCGTCCGGCCCGAGCTAGAACTCGTCCTGGATCACCTCACGCGTACCCCCGGTGTGACCGTTCGACTCTCACCCGCCGGACTCGAAAAAATCCTCCAAGCCGCTTTGGGGCTTTCAGTAGCCCAGGCCCAACGGGTCTTTGCCCGTGCTATCGTCGCGGATGGGATTCTCGACGATGCCGATATTGCTCTAGTGACCGAGGAAAAACGCCAGATCATCCACGAAAGCGAAGCATTGGAGTTTTTCCCCACCACCCAAACGCCGGAAGATGTGGGGGGCTTGCAAGCGTTGAAGAATTGGCTGCGGCTACGCGAACGGGCCTTCACCCGCGAGGCCCGCGAGTATGGTCTGCCCGCACCGCGTGGTATTGCTCTGATCGGCATCCCTGGTACCGGTAAAAGCCTTGTAGCCAAAATGATTGCCGGACTATGGCGGTTGCCGTTGTTCCGATTGGATGCAGGGGCGTTGTTTGGCAGCCTGGTAGGCGAATCGGAAGAACGCACTCGGCGGGCTTTGCGATTAGCCGAGGCAACAGCCCCCTCGCTCTTGTGGATTGACGAGGTGGAAAAAGCCCTCGCGCACGGTGGTATGGACAGCGGCACCAGCGCCCGCGTGTTCGCCAGCGTGTTGACCTGGATGCAAGAGAAAACTGCCCCGGTCTTCGTGGTCGCCACAGCCAACGACATCTCCCGACTGCCACCGGAGTTGCTGCGGAAAGGCCGCTTTGATGAGATTTTCTTTCTCGATCTGCCCGCGTGGTCCGAACGGTGTGAGATTTTGGCTGTACACTTACGCAAAAGACGCCGCAACCCGGTGCAGTTTGACTTGGAACAACTCAGTAGCCAGAGCGAAGGATACGTTGGGGCGGAACTGGAACAGGCGATCCTCGATGCCATGTACGTCGGCTTCAACGAAGGCCGAGAGTTTACAACTCAGGATGTGTCCTACGCTCTGAGTAAGCAAGTCCCTCTATCGGTATCGCAGCGAGAAACGATTGAAATGTTGCGGATGTGGCTGCGTGAAGGTCGTGCACAATCGGCCTCACTGACCCCACGCGGTGATAGCGCCCTAGGTATCGAAAGAGTCTACGTGTAGAACGGAGAGTCCCTCTCGGTCGATTTTGTTTCCTCTGGAATGGGGATTACTTACTCAGCCGCTTCCGAAAGATGACCATATCATCGCCATCGCTATAAAAATCGCGCAATTGTCCGTTAACCTCATAACCATGTTTGTGGTAAAACCGTCTTGTCGCTTCGCTGTGAGGCAGCGAGGAAGTCTCGATAAACAACAGTCGGCCACGGCGTCGGCAAATGTCGGCTTCCACGTAGCGTAATAGTTGGCTACCCAAGCCGCTGCCCTGGCGTTGTCGCTCGATAGCAATCCAATAGAGATACCAGGTCCGATCGGTCATCACATCGGGAGCATAATAGGCGTACCCAACGATCGACTCGCTGTTCCCTTCCGGCCCCTGATGTAGCACAATCGCCGTGTGATCCTCACCCAGAGAACCGGCATGATATTCCCCAAGTAGCTCCTCCAATACCTTGATTTCGTGCGGCTTGAAGACAGCGGTATCGGCCGTCAGGGCAAGCAACCGTGGCGTATCGGAGGGGAGGGCGGGACGGATCATGGCGAGCTTCCTTTTTGAATCTTGGTGGGCGTTCGGTGGGTACTTGGCGTTGCTAGACATAAAAAACGGATTTACCATGCTCCGGACAGCCAGACAACCGCGTTTCTGAGGTGTGCCATGAACTGTATTTGGTGGATGCTGCTCCTGATCGGTTGGGCCGACCTCCATGAACCGGGCACACTCCACGCGGGTGCCTCCCAGGTGGACATCACTCCGCCCGTAGGTGGGCCGATGTGGGGCTACGCGGCTCGGCACGAAAACCCTAGTACCGGTGTGCGAGACCGATTGCAAGCCCGGTGTTTGGTACTGGACACCGGCGGCGTGCGGGTCGCCTTTGTCAGTCTCGATCTAGGACGCGCCTTGCCCCGTCGCGAAGCCGCTCACCTTCAGGATTTAGCTCGCAAACACGGCATCGAAACCCTTTTTGTCGCTGCCTCGCACACCCATCATGGACCAATGTTGGAGATCGACACCTGGCCGACGACCAAAACTAGTTATGTCCATTCGTTGCCAAAAAAACTCGCTCAGTGTATCGGCCAGGCTGTCGCTGCTTTGGAGCCGGCCCGGATTGGCATTGCTGGGAAGCAAGTCCCGCTCAATCGCAATCGGCACACAGACGATGGGGCGGCCGATCGGGAACTGTTGGTATTGCGGGCCGAATCTCTCAAGGGGCAGGCCATCGGTCATCTCGTGAATTTCGCTGCCCATCCGACGATGCTATCCCTCAAGGACACGCGCTGGTCGGCCGATTGGGTCGGAGCGATGGCGGCAGCGGTGGAGAAAGAGACTAAGGCACCGTGTGTGTTTCTTCAAGGAGCAGCCGGCGATCTGTCGCCGTATGGTTCCAGCGAACTGGAGAAGTTTGGCATTATGGTTGCGAGAGAAGTAATTCAGTTGCTTCCGCGAATCAAGACACAAGATTCTGTGAAAGCATGGAAAACCCACGACGAACGACTCACCTTTCGCTCACGTGTGAACTTAGAGGACCCGGTCGTGCGCCTGACGATGTCTTTGGCCTTTAGTCCGCGACTGGTGAACTTCTTTCGCAACGAGTACAAAGACGGCATCCACCCACGTCTGACCACTGCTTTACTCGATGGTCGGATCGGCTTCGTAGGAGTTTCGGGCGAATGTTTTGCAGAACATGCACTACATCTGAAACGCCGAGCCAAGCTCGAACATCTGTTCTTCATTGGTTACTGTAACGACTATCACCAGTATTTTCCCAGCATCCAGGCAGCAGCCCGCGGTGGCTATGGCACAGAGATCTATATTGCGCCTGCCGAGTTGGGCGCGGGGGAAAAGCTGATGGATCGCGCCTTGTTACAACTCTTTGCCCATCAGGGGAAATGGAAGATCGTTCGTTAGCCCTGATCGCACAGTCTGCCGCTACTGTGTTAGGTTTCGGCCCTGGTTGTGGTCTAATCATAAACAGGGGAGTCAGACGATGCGCAGCGAGATCTTCATCGGTACTGCCGGTTACTCGTATCCCGATTGGGTGGGGCCCTTTTATCCCCAGGGCACCCGGCCCGATCGGATGCTGCCGTTTTATGCCACACGCTTTGCCCTCGTCGAACTCAATTTCACCTTTCACCGTCCCCCCACCCGGACCATGCTTGTCAAGTTGGCCGACAAAACCCCACGGACTTTTCAGTTCGTCGTCAAGCTTCCGCAGACGATTAGCCACGAGCAACGGCCGTTGGATCTGCCCGGGTTTCGCCATGCGGTCGAGGGGCTGAAAGAACGTGGGCAGTTGGCCGGGCTACTGGCCCAGTTTCCGCCGTCGTTACACTGTTCGCGGGCGGCCTGCGATTGGATTACCACCCTGGCCAAGGAGTTGAACCATCTGTGCTTGGCTGTGGAATTCCGACATCGGTCCTGGGATCGCCCCGGCTTGCCTGACTGGCTCGCCGAACAGCACCTTACCCTGGTCGCCGTCGATGTGCCTGCCTTGAGCGAACTCTTTCCCGCTGGCTGGCGGCGTTCGACGGCTTTGGCTTATGTCCGCTTGCACACCCGCAACGCGGCCAAGTGGCACAAGGGCGGTCCTGAGCGTTACGACTACAGTTACAGCGATGCCGAGTTGGAACAGTGGGTCGAGGCGCTCCGCACAGCCGAGAACCTCTCGCGTGCTCTGGTCATCTTCAACAATTGTGTAGCCACGCAGGCGGCAGAGAATGCCCAGCGGTTTCGGCAACGCTTGCAGCGAAGCGCCGCGTCGTTGGAGGTTGTACCCCCGCCGGGGATACCCGCTCCACAACAAAACTCCCTGTTCGGTTGAACCCATGAACGCCTACCGCTGGCTGCACCAGAACGATCTCGTCGCCATGCTCGACCACATCTACTCGCCGGGACCGCAGCGGCTGTGGCGGCTGTGGCTGGCAGCGTGTCTGCGTTGGGTTATGGAACAGCGAGTCCTTGAATTTGATGAGCAACACGTTCAAATGATTGACCGCCTCGAACAGGTTGCCGATCAGAACTTGCCGTTGATGCACATGCTGGCGTCGCGAGCGACCTTGACAGAAGATCGACCATTTTGGATGGCCCTGCGGACGGCCCAGAGCTTGACCCTGACACGCCGGGAACTGGATGATACCCTGATTAGCCTGCAAATCGGCCTTGGACCCCAGCCCATGCAAGCATCGCCGACGAATCAAACCTCCCCCCCGCCTCCCCCCATCCACCATTTCTTTTGTAATTTTTTACGAGATGTTTGGGGCAATCCGTTCGACGGCGTTTTCCTGCAACCACACTGGCGCACGGCCGAGGTTCGACAGCTGGCCGAGTGGATCTACCGCGAGCGCTGCTGGCAGGAGATGCCCTACCTGGCCGATGCCCTGCTGGACGCAGGATGCGAGGACGGTCGCGTGCTGGAACATTGTCGCCAAGCCGTGCATTGCCGGGGTTGCTGGCTTGTGGATGGGCTGCTGGGACGGCGTAAACCATAACAACGATGAAGGGCGGCCGTGAACTCGACCGCCCCTGCATCGGCATCGGTTGGAGAATTAGTTGGAACAGTTACTCGATGATGGTGCGATAGATCACCACCTCGGTGTCCTGTGTCGAGTCATAGCGTATCCATGGACCTGGGTTACCCCGGCTTATCACCACGGTGTTCGCTGCATGGTTACGGCGGAAGGTGGCCCGCAAGCCGCCCATACCATCAGATTCGAGTACCACGGTTTCTTCGTTGGGTGTGTTGGGATCAAACGTGACAATCGCACCCGGCTGGGGTATCCAAGGACGGTTCGTGTTCGGATTGACCAGGGGATTGGTCCCACTAATCGGGTTGCCGGTGTGATCGATCAGCGTCACAGGCTGCGGTGTACCAGTGAATTGCTGTCCCGGGGCCACGGTCACGGCATTACTCAGCCGACACATCGGCACCCCCGAGGTCGGATGATTCGTGGGCCAGACCTGCATACTGGAACGATCGAGAATGGCAAACATGCGATGACGGATCACACCAACTCCGGGCCAACTCATCTCGGCCCCTAGCTGGACTGGTTGCGTGGTGTCATCGACTACTTCAAAGAAGCCGACCGTGGCCCACACTGCGAAGACGTTGCTACGCGTCGTGACGTTGTTGGCCATCTTGGTGAGCAACTCGAAGCGTTCAAGGCGTTGCCGTCGCGCGACAATTGCTCCAGGTGTCCACGGGGGGGATGCAGGTGGCTCGAAGAGACGCATCTGCGTTTCATCCGAACCGGCCGGCCCCACCGAGCGGAAGATCGTGCTATCGACCCCTCGGGGATTGGGCAGCAGTGGCGTGGCCGCCCCGAACACCGTGGCGCTGGTGGGCAGCACGATTCGATCAGTAGAAGCAGGCACCGCGCTCGGCGTGCGGTTGTTGAAAAAGTTAGTGTAAATCGCGTCGACCTCTGCTGGCGTGAAATGATTGGCCGCCGCCGCATCGACCAACGCAGCAAACACGTTGCGATCCCACAGCGTATTCACGTTCACCCGACCGGGCAGCCGACCATTGGGTGCGACCCCTGCGCCAAAGGTGCCGCAACTGACCTGATCCAGGAAGCGGAGCAGACGGCTTTCACTGTTGGTCCACCGGGCGCGATGCTGGAAGCGGTGACCCGGCGTGTCGGAACTCACTTCTTGGAAGGTACCGATCATGAACTGTTGCGTTAATTCATGGGGCTTGAACCACGACACATGTAACAGTTCTGCCGGACTAACCGGAATGCGATCTGGATGATGCAACACATCAAACGGCAACTTAAGCGTTTGGTTGGCCAGTGTAGGGTCCGGCGGTCCAGTATCTTCTCGGGCATTATGACGCATAAACGTATGAAGCACCTGACCAGCTGCCGGTGTCACAGGGTTGGCTGGTTGCCACAGAGCCGTGGCCCGGGTGACCGGAACGGTATCATCGTTGGTGTCGAACGAGGCAAACGGATGGACCTTGCCATACGAATGCCGGGCCGCCACATTTTCCGGATTGATGTCGGCCGTCTTAGTAGTGATTCGACCTTCGTTAACACGCAGCTTGGCCACATAGTCCACTGTGATGTAAGGGTTGTACAGCGGTTGGGTCGGATCGTTTTGGGGGGGCAAGTAGGGATTGGCCAGCCGTTCCAGAATCAGCGAGGGCGCATTGCTCGCGTCGTATGTGGTGGGAGTGGTGGCGTTGGGATCCCCTTCGACAGGAATACGGATCGATAGCGTGTTGGTTTCGCCCCAGGTTCGCAGCGCCGCTAACCCCGGATTGGAATCGGCTAGCGGCGGTACCCCATAATCTGGTTCCGGTCCGACGACGTAGAAGCCCTGGTTGCTGTTGGCAGCCCCTGCATATGCCCCATAGTTGGGGGCCACGGTACGGGTGGCATCGTTACCGGCGGCCCCGCCCCAATTATCTACGACGAATTGCTCGTCGGGATTGTTGTTCTCCACATTGGCAGGGTCCGGCGCGCCACGGGTGTTTTCTGGGGCACGGATGTTGGCATTGGGCCGACGACACAACCGAAGGCGATAGGCCGCCCATGTCCCATTGTGCAGCCGCACGGTGCCACCCTCGGGAGCGGCCGAGGGCGGTGTCTCGCTGGGCATCGGGTTGTGTAACTCCACCCAGACATTCAGCCGGTAATAGAACTTCTGCCGTTGCGGCATCTGATTATCCAGATCGGCACGGAGATTATCAAACTGCGCGTAATACTCGTTGATGACCAGTCGGGGCAACTCGGTGCCATAGACAAACTCGCCAGGTGCCCACTGGAAGATCGTACTATACTCGTCGTTGTCGATGTAATCGACCAGGTTGACGGCTAGCTGGGCTATCCAGCGCAGGGCGCGAAACTCGTCGGGATTGGGCGACGCCTCGGCCACGGGCCGCGCACCCACCACGATACGGAGTCGCTCGAAGAGTTCGCGGGCCAAGTTCTGGCGGTCGCTCTGTGCTTGTTGCACTGCTTGAGCTACTGTCGTGTTGCTGAGATCAAACCGACCATTAGCTACCGGCGGATAAGCGGCCAACTGCCGAGCCAGGTTCAAGCGCAAGGGCGGCAGAGTCGACCGCCAAGTGGCAGGGTCAAACTCGCTGTGCGCGGGCACAGGACCGTTGCGTAATCCCAAACCGGGAAAGCTCAAGGGCGCTCCCTGCGGGAAACCCGTCGCCGTCGCCGTGTAGGGGGCTGCCGTGGGATCCCAGATCGCCGGTGCGCCACCCGGCCGATCTAGATCGAAACTGTGCGTCGTCAACAGGCCACGTCGATAACGGGCCGCGGGGTCGCTCAAGCCGCTACCTCGCAGATTATTGGGCAACAGATTCACGACATCTGACGGCACACTCTCCCCGTCAGCGTTGTACCGCCGCAGAATGCCGGCCAGATCGTTGGCCGAGAATACTCGGTTGTACGAAGTGGGAGAGAGGTTGATCGGTGTGATCGGATTGTACGACGAGGGGTGATTCGATTGCCCCGCGGCCGTGCCCGTCGTAGTCGTTTCCACGGGGACAGCATTGCCATAGGCCGTGGCATCATAGCCGGGAAAGACCACAAAGCTCGGGGTAGTCCCTTGGCCAGGGAAGGTGTAACGGGGGGTCGGGTTGCGGTGCCCCGGACTGAGCGGATCGACGATCCCGTTGAGGTCCACCGGGGCATAGCGACGCAAAATGGTGCCGCCGGGGAATGCCTGACCCAGCGGCAGGCCGCCTGGACCGTAACGCCCTTGGATGGTGCCATTTCCTAGAGTCAGGGCGCGCCATTCGCCTCGTAGGGCAGGTGGTGCGCTTGGACCCGACAGGTGAGCCGGGTTCATCTCCCATGCCCCCCAGCCCATATTGCTTGCGCTTAGATCGCCTGTTGCTAGCACGTTTCCAGCCGCATTGACATTCAAGCGGCCATCCAGATCAATAATCAGTGGGGCGACCATGCACTTGTACTTGCGGCCATCGGGGGCAATGTGGATGCCGCCGCCGTAGTCCAGCCAGACGCTATCGTTGCCGCCAGCCAGGTTCTCTAGGTTTTTGACGTGACCGTTGCCCACCACAGCAGGAACACCCGGCATGGTGCTGGGCAGATAGTGTAAGGCTCCGCGTTGCCCCGAAGCAGTGATCGCTTCAGGACGAACATAGGAAGGCTTGATCACTTGATCCGTCGAGGGATCAATCATCGCCAAAAACACATTATTGAGATCCGGATAGGTGTACGGGACGTTGAGGTCGCCGGTGATTGGCCCGCGAGCGGCGAGATTGTTGGGATCGGTGCGGGTACCGCTTCGAGCAGGGTCACGGATCGGCTGCCCCTGGAAATGCAGATAATTGATATAAGTCGGATTCTCAATGCGTCCTGTGCCCGTGTACGGCCGATCGTTCAGCGCTCCAGGAGCATCGTTCCAACCATACAGAGTGCGGCCCAGGCTGTGGCCGCGAAGCACCGAAGCCACACCTACGATATCATCATTGACATCGTAGAGAATCTGGCCGAGGAATTCTTCCCAGGCAGCCGTAGCGCTGGTCAACGCGGTCTCACGCACATCGCCGAAGCGGTTGAACGTGCCCGCCTCGCGGAAAATACGCGCCCGCGTGGCTGCCGAATCGGCATACAGAACAAAGCTCAGACCGATTAGGGCGAAGATGGTCAACATAGCCAACACGACGAGCAGGATGACGCCGTCGCGTTTTTGCTTGGATGGTTTGCGAAGCATCGCCGCTAGCCCTCAATGTGGCGACCGAATCGGGGGAACTGCCGGCCGTCGCCCTAGCCGGCAGGATGAAACGGGTAGTTGTTTCCTACGTCCGGTTTACAGATCCTGAATCATGCTCACCTGACGGGTGAACTGGCTTTTGCTATCCCAGATGCGGATGGTCACGCGGATCGCCTTGATGCGGATCACTTGACCAGCCGGGTTGCGATACAACGGGATACAGGTAGACGTACCGGGTCGCCGCCATCGCGGGATATTGTTCGGGGGAGTGGTGGGATCGTCGATCGCACCATAGTCAAACTGGCCGTAGCGGCCCGAGGTCCAGGTGTCGAAGACATACATCCGTCCGTTTCGCGGATAATGCGGGTTGCCGGCATTGAACGCCTGCACTCTGGGATCATCGAGATGAACAAACTCGGTGCTGCCATCAAGCAAGATCGCCACATCCATCGACAAAACATCATTCATCACAATATCCGGCACATCCGTCTGCGAGTTAAACGTAAAGGTCGGTAGCGCCGCGTAACGCGGATCGTCGGGCGGTAAGCTGGTATTTGGCGGCGCATTGGGCGGCAACAGGGCCGGATCAAGCACCGGCGCGGCAAACCGCATTGCCGGAATGGTGATGTTCGTCGACGTGTTGGGCAACACGCTAGCCGGCGCGTTCGCAGGGTTCAGCGGCGGCAAACTAATCTCGCGGTACAACGGATCGCTCAACACGTTTCGGTTTAATGGCGGTGCCGAGTTACCATCCACTAGCAACCGTTGCCGCCGACACAGCAAATACAACTGCTGGGGTTTAGGATCGAGCACCTGAACCGTGGAATCGGTATGCGGCACCGTTTGCTCGCCACTGGGTATCAGATACCAGGCCACCTCGGCCACGCGAGAGCGATAGACCGTATTTCCCAGCCCCGTCGATTGGAAACGGTTCTCCCGACTGATGGGTGAGCCAAAGGTCATCAGGGGTGAATCTGCCGGTATTTGCGCACTAAATGTATCGGTCATCTGCGAAGCGGACAAAAACGTGGTGAAGTGCAGCGACGACTGCACATTGATGTACTGTTTCTCCCCCGTCGAGGTGTTGACCCAATCTTGTTCAAGCAAATCCTTCACACGCGGAATCGCCACCTCTTGCTGAATCCGGAAAAAGCCGCGGAAGCTCTCACTGCCTGTGTCCAGGGGATGCCAATCGCCGTTGCCCAAGGTCCGGCCGGGGTTTTGCAGATGGCCCGCCGGGTTGACGCTCTCGCGTAGGTCACGACGCAACAGCGTCATGATGCCGCGCAGCTTCTCGGCCAACTCGTTGGCTGCCTTTAAGTCGCTAACGCTCTTGCTGGCCGCGCTGAATGCAGTGGCCAAGATCGACATGATGAAGACAATCAAGGCCAGCGCCACCAACAGTTCAGTAATGGTGAAGCCCGGGCGCGAGTGTGAATGGTTCATCGAGCGGCCCCCCGTTCAAAGACTTCGATAGCACCTTTGAGCAGCATCATTTGCGAAACGTTGGTCGCTCGCAAAGGAGGTTGCACTTCGACCCGCAAAGTGTTGGCATTGACTCGTGAGACATCCATCACGCGATAAAACTGGGCATTCACCGTGCCGTAATTCACCCCCGCACGCGGCCGCACACTAGGCGTCGTATCCAGCAGCCAATGCCCGTTGCGTAGCGGCGGCTCCTCCTGCCCGGGCACCCAGCTGAGTCGCACCGCCGTTGTGTCCTCAGGCACCACTGCATACACATCCTCGGCCTGGGGCAGTTCGATCGGCCGACCGCTGTAGACAATCACCGTCACCTCGGTACTGCTGGGCAAGGCCGATTGCAACCGACGGACCAGATAGGCCCAGGTGTAGCGGCCGTCGCTGTGTTCCTTCGGGTAGCCGTTGACGCTGAAGCCCATGTCATCGTTGAAGCAAAAGAGGCGTTCGCGCGCTTGGAGAATAGCCACCGGATTGGCTAGAGAGAGCAGGCGTTGCGGCGTGACACGCGGGATATTGGGGTAGGCCAAAAAATTCTTCGGGTCCGGGTTGGGACTCGGGCCGAGCGTGGTCGCAGGGATAGCACCAGCAAGGTTGTAGTGCGGGTCAATAAACACCGGGTAGCCGGCCCCTAGCGGATCGCTGGGTCCCGGGGCTACTGGTCCCCCCAGGGGACTGGGCGGCGTGTAGTTCCCCCCCAGACGCGGCAACACTTGTGGATCGTTGCGGTAGTCCAAAGCCGTGCAGAGGCTGTCGGCATTCCAGGCGATGGTGCCGGCACGATCGTCCTTCAAGGCGCGAGCCATCGACATCGCCCCCAACGGGAACAACACCAGAATTGCCAGCATGCCAATCCCCATGATGCCGATGGCCGCCAGCACTTCAACCAGAGTCACACCCTGACGTTGACACATGATGGTTTCTACCTCTGTTACAACCCCGAGGATTTACCGTCCAAGGCGAAGGCCAAGGGATTGGTTCCCGGGGCGATTTCGTGGGCCCCCACCAATCCCGTTCGCGGATAAATGCCAATCAGCCGAGCCGTAGCCGGATCGCTTGGATCTTTGGTTTCGTCATGTACCCAAAGCACAATCGGTGTGGCGGAGTACCGATTAAACACCCCTCCCGAGGGGCTAAACACAATCTCGTAAAAAAAACGCAGGTAGGAGGCATTGTGAGGCGGTGGCTCCAGATGCCTGAACCGCTGCGGGATGTTGTATTGTGGGTTCACGCCGACCACAGCATCCAGATTCACCACCACGTTTTGCGGCAATTCCACCACATCCTCCCCCGGCACGGGCCGGGTCTGGCGGATAATCGAAAACGGGCCAAATTCGCGCGTCGTGCCCGGGGGATTAAACACCGACACACCACCAGGCGGCCAATTGGGTAGGCGACTCAGTTCCATATTTTGGGAACTGTTCGGAGGCGGCGTCGAGAAACGAATCCAATCGCCGGGTTGCACGTTGTAGTTTTCATAATCGCCGGCTGCGGCACTGCCCTGGATGTCGATGCCCGGCAGCATCACCGTGGGGGAACTTTGTGTTAGGATGGCCCGTTGACCGCTCAGCAGGTCGGGTTGCTCGACATATCGCATGGTCCGGCAAATGCCTTTGTCGTCGACCTCGAAGCGAACCCCGACGGGGCGTTGATCCCGCAGCGCCCGTTGCTTGGCAATCAGCAACACCGTTATCACCCGATCCAATCCTCGGATGACGTTCTTGTTATCCTGAAATGCCGGCACCACATAAATCGCCGTCAGGCCGAGCAACACAGTAAGAATGCTGATGACAACCAGCAGTTCGACCAAAGTGAAAGCGGAGCGTGTGACGAATCGACTCATTTGAATCTCTCCGTTAGGATGGTGTCATCGGCATCGCGTCCCGGCAGCGGTGCCAAGGTGAGCGGATCAAACCCCATCTTCCCATCGGGACCCATCGACACCACCACCGGCGACAGAACCGGTCGTGCTGCCGAAGTGGCGACACGCGGTTGTAAGGGATGAACCAACGAAGCAAACGTTGCTGCTCCCGTAAAGCTCGGTGAGAACAGCAGTCCCTTGGGATCGACCGGATCTTCAAAACCGTTGGGCGCACCCGACGGGTAGATTATGCTCACCCCACCAGCCGGCGCATTGCCCACGGGATGACGGCAAAAGACCACCGGCGAACCCCAGGCATCGACATAGCACAAGAACTTGTTAATCTCCCGGGTGGCACCGGCCGAACCGGTGTCTTTGTCGGTAGAAGTCTCCGGCCCGTGGTTCAAAGCCATGTACAAACAAGCAGCCGATTCATGGGGGGCGGGCGTCGGGCCGAGCGTGGCCAGAGTGATGCCACGCTCATTGAGGTACGCCCGATAGGCGGTCACGGGTTGGATTCCATAGCCCGGAGCCGGGGCCAGCGCTTCGCGGAAGGTCATCGGGAAGTGCGCTTTCATTCGTAACTTGATGAGAATCACCCGCGCCAGGTCCGGATTGCCCCCCGCCATACTCATGATCGGTGAACTCGCCGGTATCTGCTCCTCGCGGAAGCGGTCGGCTTTGTAGGTCATCTGCTGACGAATGCGCTCTTCGAGCCGTTGCAACAAGGTACGCGTACTGCTCGTGCGCGATGACCCCAAGAGTCGGAACGCAACCGCCCCCGTCAGGCCGATCAGAACCGCGACAATCGAGATGGTGGCCAGCAATTCAATCAGCGAGTAACCCGCGCGATTGCGTGATAGTATGTGTCGCATGGAAATTACTCCTGAGGCGTTCCGAGACGGCCGCG
>JBDNDE010000128.1:0-12967 GCA_046719305.1 Gemmataceae bacterium
ATCACTAGTCGACACGACAAAGCAGTTCAGGAGGATCAGGGGAACAACAAGCCATGAATCCTCGCTCAGAATGTCCTTCGGACAGGATGCTAGAAGAGTGGTCCGAGTGCGATCCCCCCCCGGTAGGAGCGCTCACCGACCACATCCGCATCTGTTGCGACTGCAAAAAACGCCTCAAACGGCTTGTTGGCCCCACCTCGGCCCAGAAAGCCGGTCTGCTCCGCTCGCCGTTGCAACCCTTGCCACCCAACGTGCCGGGTTACGCTTATGAGTTGGGGGCCGACGGCTTTCCGCATCAGTTAGGCGAGGGGGGCTACGGCACGGTGTATGCGGCGGTGCGTCGCAGCGATGGCCAGCGTGTGGCGATCAAGTGGCTCAAGCTGCACCCGGAATTCGGCGTGAAGCAACGCACCGAGTTTTTACGAGAGGCCACGGCCGCACTGGCTTTGGAGCATCCGAACATTGTGCAGGGTTTGGAAGTCAATGCCTCGGAGAATCGGTTCTACTACATCATGGAGTATGTCCATCCTGCCAAAGATCTGCATGCTTGGCAAAACAACAAACCCTTGTACGCCGATCATCCACACCGCTATCGAGAAATCACCGGCTTGTTGATCTCGTTGGTCCAGGGGTTGGTGGCCGCTCACCGGGTTTCGCTGGTACATCGCGACCTGCATTATGGAAACATCCTTGTTCAAGCCAAGGACGGTAGTTCAGCCATTGAGCAACTCAAAATCTGTGATTTCGGCCTGGCCCGTCCCCTGGGTTCCACCGAGCCAACCCACCTGAGCCAAGATAAACCGGGTATCTTGCCCTTCCTGGCTCCGGAACTGTTCGCCCCTGATCCCGCTATCACGCCCGCCCTGGATCTTTACTCGGTGGGGGTTATTGGCTACTACATGGTCACCGGACAAACCCCTTATCCCAAAAGCGGTCCAGAAGTGCCGGAGAAAATCTGCCGCGGCCAATGGACCCCGTTGCGGCAGTTGTGCCCCAAGGTGCCGACCGATCTGGAAACCATCCTGAGCAAATGTCTCCGAGTCGATCCCCTGGACCGCTACCTCAGTGCCGAAGAATTGGCCGACGATCTCGAACGCCACCGCCAAGGCCAACGCATCCGCTCCTGGCGTACGCTCCGCTTGGATCGCGTCGCTACCTTCACCCGCACCAAACCGTTGCTCTCGGCCTTATTTAGCTCGGTTTCGCTGCTGCTCGTGCTAGCCGCAGCCCTGGGTGCATTTGCAGGCTTTCAATGGGTCCAGGCCGAACGCAACGGACAGCAGGCCCAACACAACGAACAGTTGGCCCGTGAGGAAACCCGCGAGCGCCTGACCGTCTCGGCTCGGGCCTCTCTAAAACGCGGCGACTTGGCCAACGCCGAGAGCTTTTTCGACCGCGCCATCGAGATTAGCCCCCCCGAAGTACAACGCGAACTGGCATTTGAACGCCTAGCCACCTTGACACCCAATGGCCGCTGGGATCGGCTTCAGAGCGAGTTGGACCGCCTAGCCGGTGAGGAGGGGTTGACCGAGTCGCAACGAGCACAGCTACTGCTCTATCAGGGGGATCTCGATTTGATGGACTCGATTATCTCCAATCAGACACGCGGCAAGAAACGCCTGCGTGAGGCTCTGGCTTTGGGCCTCAATCCCGTGGATGCCGCTTACGCTCGCGGCTTGTTGGCCACCGGCTTCAACTCTGCCATCGCTGAGTTTGAGAAACTCACCGCTGCGAATGCCGACCCGTTCCACTATCGCGGGAACTGCTGTCTGTTGGCCTGTTATGTACTCAGTGGCCAACTCGGCGCAGCCCGTCGCCGAGCCGAATTGTTGGAGCGAGTCTTCCCCCAGGAGCCGATCGTGCCGTTGATGCGCGGCATATTGGCCAGCCTAGAAGGCGATGTAGCATCGCGGGCGTACTACCACGAGCAGATCCGCCGCCAAGTGCCGCCCCCCCAGAACAAGCAGATGCTCGCCATACTCGACTGGCTCGATCAGGTGATCCGGCAGGCCCCCAAGGGCGGCGGTCTGATGGTCTTTGCCCAACCGCTCAACTTTGTCGGTATCCGCTTGGGCGACTTACCGCGTCACATCGGCGTTGGCCTGCCCGTCTGGCACTATTGCTTCGATCAGTTCAACGCCATGGCCAATGGCTACAGCTGGACGATACTAGGCTGGTCAGATGCGGCCGATCAAGAATTACACAAAGCGGCGGAGATGTCACCCGAAGGATTCATCCGTTTCCAACAGGGGGTGGTCAGCTACATCCGACTGAGCAAGTTGATGAAAAGTAAACGCTCCGATCCGCGCGAACAGAGTCGGCTCTATCAGTTGGCCGCCCGACAATTCCGCGAAGCAAGCGAAGCACCTACCTTGTTTCCCTTCTTACCTTTTCGGCGTCAAGCAGTGTGGATGCGTTTCATTGCCGAGGCTTCTCTACGCACCCATCTGAATCGGCAACAGGAGCCAGCTGCCGCCGTTGGTTGGGTGGGGTTGTCACCAATAGAAACGCTCGGGCCGCTAGCATGGAGTCGGCAACCGTTATCGTCGGGGCTAGCGGTGGAGCCATTTGCCCAACTGCTGAAAGCCGACCCCGAGGGCGACCGCGAGATCCGGGCCGTAATGTTACCTGGCCTGCTCACCACCATCTGCACTGCCGACGAGGCCCGGCTTCTGCTCCAACGCTGGATTCTCGATGAGCCAACCAACCCCAAACCTCGCGAACTGCTTCGGGAACTGCGCCCCTGATCCGTCACTCACAACAGGGCTGCCGCTCCGCCCTTTTGCTCGTCGCCTAACCTGAATGGTGTCCCGCCCTGGCGTCGGCCCTGCGATTTTGGGCAAGTTGACCAGAGCTACCGCTGGAAAGCATGCACCCATGGGCAAGCCTGCGAGAGCGAGACGTATCGTTTATCCAAACTCCCCGAAACGGTTCTCCCCACCCCCTGAATCGTCCTTGGGAAAGTCTCGATCCGAGGTTGCCCTGGGGGCTTCCAGACGTTATAGGTGCCGACCGTTCCTATCCGGGGTGCCGTTCGCAGGAGGTTGTTTCATGGACCGCCGTTTGTTTTTGCTGGCTCTGGGCTGCGTAGGATCAGGCTTAGCCGCACTGACGGCTTCAGCCTGGGCTGCACCATTGCCCTCGACCGTTCGAGTCGATCGGCCTTTGTTTGAGGCGGAAACGGCTGAACAGGCTCACGAAACGATCAAACGGATCGGCTCGCCAGCCTTTGCCCAGCGGGTGATTTTCCTAGTGCCGGATCTGGTCGCTCGTCTGCCTCAGGGAGTGGATCGCTTGCAGTGGGTCCGCGAACGGCTCAAGGCTCAGACGCAGGGCACCACCGGGGTGCAGGTTCGGGTCGTCAACTGCGATGGTGAGCAGATACGACTGCTAGCTGGTGCCGTCAGCCGAGTGCTGACCACCTCCGTTTCGCCGAGCGAACGCAGCCTCTTGAGCAAGCTGCAAGACGGCTCGCAAAACGCGGGCGTGAATCCGGGCGTGCGTCGCAAAATGGTTCCGGTTCCGGTGGCCAACGCTCCGGCCGCGGCTATGGGAGCCGAGGAACAGGAGCAGCTACAACAATTGAACAGTTCGATGCAGATGGAATTCAATGCTAGGCCGTTGCGTAGGGTACGCTGAGATGACTTGGTCCTGGGCAAAAATCTAGAGTAGAGACAAACTCTGGACTCAAGCAGGCTGACGTGTGCTCCTTATCACTCCTTATCAAAGCAGCGTCAGCACTATGACGCAGATGGTGCCGTTGTGGATCATATGAGCCACCATGCTCGGATAGACGCTGCCCCGCGCCTCGCGTACCACGGCATAGACAGCGGCCAACGGCGTCAAAAGAAGCGTACCGAGCCAGCCCTGGGGATGTACGACGGCAAAGAGGAAGCTGCTAATCAGCACGGCGAAGCCGATTCGTAAGAAGGTACTGCAGCCGCGAGCCATTTGGCTCAGATGAGTGTACAATGCTCCGCGGAAAAAGATCTCTTCGACCAGCGGGGCACAAATCGCGGCCACAAAGATCATCTGGATCGCACCCCACCAGGTCAGATCGGCTACCAAGTCCCCCAGCGGGTGCGAGGGCATGCCCGGGTCATTACCCATCAGGCGAAGTAGACGCATCACCCCCAGCATGATCAGTGCCCCCAGCAGAATGCATGGCAGCGCCGCGATTTCGGTAGCCAACCCGAGGGGTAGATCGGCCCAGCGGAAGCGAAGGCCCATCTCTTGGCGAACGACAGCCCAGGGCACACCCCGCCACACCGGCCAGACCAGCACGACCAAACAAGATAGGATCAGCAAGCCATTGATGCCGAGGTTTTTGGCCGCGGCCGGCCAGAACGACAAGGCAAACGAACCACCAAAGTAGAACGCCATATAAAGGGCGAACATCTCGGCATAGATGCCGACATGGTTTCCGGGCGGTGGAACAAAACGGACCCAGCCCTGTAGCGGGGCCAGGAGGGCAAAAGTCAACAGCAACAACCCCAGCATGAGCAACAGCAGAGCCACCACCATGCTAACAATCAGCCCAATCGCTAAGCGTTTCGCTTGAGCCGCCAGCGGTTCGAGGGCTTCGGGATCCCCCTGAGCCAGGGCCAATTGACCCACCCAGCCGAATTTCTGTTTCAGCCAGGCACGTTCGTTCTCATCGAGTTGCTGATTATGCTCCTTGCTGTACAAGCGGATAAGCAACTCCCGGGCCTGGCGTTCGTCCTCGGATTGCGGTTCGACCTCTTCTAGCAGGGCCAAGCCGATGTTATCCTGGCCCCAAATCGCTGCTATCACAATCGCGTAGGCCATGTCGCCGGCCGGAGTGTTTCCCAAGACATCATGGCCTTGGTCGAGGATGGTTTCGACGGGCAAGCCCAGTTCGGCTACACCATAGAGATACCGAGCCTGCAAGGCGATCGTCAGCCGGGCGTTGCCCTGGAAACTGTCGGCCTCACCGTCACTACCGGACGGAGAACGAACGGAATTGCGATAGACGATCAGGCCGATGAGGATCAGCACCACCGCCCAAGCGAGCAAGCTATGACCACGGGGACCTGGTGCAACAGGGGATATCGAATTAGTTTCCACCCAGATTCTCCTACGCGTCACGCTGCCAGAGTCGAAATCCGCCGGTGAAGGCGTTGTCGTTGTCACCCAGCCGACAGCCCGGCGGTAGTTCTTCAAGGCGTTTAACATTGCCGCCGCCTAGCACCACATACTCGGGCAGTAACGCCGCCTGCAGTCGGGCTACTACATCGTAGACCGCTGCTTGCCAGCGTCGTCGGCCCATTTTTTTCAGGCCGGCTTGGCCGACGTACATCTCGAACGTGCGCCCCCTGCGATAGGGGAGATGCCCTAACTCCATGGGACAGATGACGTTGTCGTAGATCGCACAACTCCCCAGCCCTGTACCCAGGCCAAGAAATAGCATCCGGCCCCCTTCATAGCTGCCCAACGCTTGCATCGCGGCGTCGTTGATAATACGCACCGGCTTGCCGAACCCGGCTGCGAAATCATAGCCCACCCAACCAGGGCCGAGATTCACCGGCTCTTTGAGGATCTGGCCAGCGATTACGGGACCGGGATAGCCGAGGCTCACGGCATCGAAAGACCAATCGGTAGCCTGGTTGAGGACGGCCCGAACCATCTCGGCGGCGCTGAGAGTAGGCCCAGAGGGAATTTTCCGGGATTCACGAACGCCAGAGAGGGCAATTTTGACATTCGTTCCGCCGACATCGATTACCAATATGTTCATGGATCACCAATATAGGCCTTGCATCCGCTGGCAGGGGCAGACTTGCAGAATCTCTTTTCTCATCCTAGTCAAACATCGTACTCAAAACATTCTGGTCGCGAGGCAGGCTGCAAATTCGCCTCGCCGCGCGACCAAGGAAAAGGCAAGCCAATTCAGCCCTTACGGAAGAATCGGCCCTTCTTCTAGCGGAGGCGGGGGAGTTTTGGGGCGAAGGAATCCTGTTGAGGCTGCCGTTGGCAAAGCCGGTCCACCCGTGGACGGTTCGATGACCGGCGGGTTAGCCAGAGGCGGCGCGGCAAGCGGTGGTTCGGGCGTGGTGCCCAGACGCGGCGTGGGGATCAGGGGGGGGGCCGTCCGCAAGGCCGGCAGAAACAAACTTCCCCACCCTGTGCGCTTCTCGGTCGTTGGGGTCGGGGGGCTGACCGGCTTGGGCACCGGAGAGACAACCGTGCCCTGGGGTTTCTTGACGCTGCGGTAGCCGGCCCACTGGTAGTTCAACAAAGCCGAGCGGGCCTGGAGGCGAACACGCATTGAGGCATCTTTTTCCATAGCCTGTTCAAGAGCTTCGCCAACAGTGCTGTTCACCGGGCGGAGTTTGGAAAGCGTTTGAGCGGCATCTATGCGAACCCCCGGGCGGGGGTCGGTGAATAGGACGGTGATCAATGCGGGGATCATGTCAGGAAAAGCGGCTGGGTCGTACTGACGTAGTTCAACGATCGCATCGGAGCGTTTGAACTCGTCTTTGTCCGTTTGAAGGATCTGCAGCAGTTGAGGCACACGGACCTTGGGATCCACTTTCTCCGCCTTCCGCCACGGGAACAGCGATCCAGCCTGAAGAGGGCCTCCTACCACGCCGAGACAAACAGCAAGCAACAGCGTCCTCATATCGGTTCTCCCATCCTTGGGGCAACGTCGATGTCTTTGCTACTCATCGGTTAAGACTTCAGACAAAGACCGGGGACATGGAGTGAAGCCTGTCATCTGCATGAAAGCTGAGCCGGCGTGATCGCTACAACGCGCACAACCTCGCGACCCTCCAGGACCAACCAAGACCAAGCCAGCCCACGAAGTGATGCCGTGGACCGGGCCAGTTCACGCCAGCCAACAGCCATCTCGCGGGGAGCGGCCATCGGGCATTGTCCCTCTCCGCTCACCGAGACGAAGCCGGCTAGGGTTCCTTGAACTGCTTCGCTGTCTAAGCCTTTTATCTTAAATGAACTTGGTGATGCCTGGCTTGGCCACGGGCGGGGTCGGCAATGGGCCAAACTTCAACTCCTTGGGGAATAGGTCCTCCTTGCTGTTCATTGCCATCTCCCAGGTAATCTCTTGCCCTGTGTAGGTGGCCATACGCCCCATAATAGCCAGCAGAGTGCTACGGCTCATGAACTCGCCGTCGTTGATGAGCCGTCCGGAGCGGATGGCACGGAACAGTTCGTCGTGCTCGTTCTGGTACATATCGTCCTTGTTGTCGCGGATCTCCTTGCGAGCGGATTTCTGGAACGGCTTCTTGCCGACGATTTTGTGAATTTCCTGGTTGAGGATGCTCGCTGAGCCAGCGGTCCCGTAAACAAAATCAGAGACTTCCTGCTTCGTACCGGCTTGTTGGCGACAGGAATGAAACAGTTTCACACCATTTTTGTATTCGTAAACAACGCTATGATGATCGAAGATATGGCCAAACTCTGGACCAGTCCGGCTCTGGCGACCGCCCAAGCCTACTGCTTTGACGGGTGGCTCATCCTGCATGACCCAACTCATCTTATCGATGCTATGGATGGCCTGCTCGACGATGTGATCGCCCGATAACCAGGTGTAGTACGGCCAGTTGCGGAGCTGGGCGGTCATGTCGTCCCAGTCCTTCTGACGCGGCCGATGCCACAATGCCCCGGCATGGTAGATACAATGCAAGCTGACGAGGTCACCGATCGCACCATCATGGATCAGCTTGGTCCACTCACGCTTGAGCCGTTGATAGCGATAGCAAAAGCCCGAGACGACAGCCCGGCCCTTTTCCTTGGCCTTCTTGCAGATTTCCATCACTCGCCGCACCCCAGGGGCATCGGTGGCCATCGGCTTTTCACAGAAGACGTGTTTATTGGCGTTGATGGCGGCTTCGAGATGCTGAGGGCGGAAGCCGGGCGGCGCGGTGAGCAACACTACATCAACATCCGTTTCCATCACGCGCTTGTAGGCATCAAAGCCAATAAACTTCATCTCGTTCTTGACATCGATCTTCTTGGCGATGTCGGCTTCATTTTGTAGGCTGCGTAGCGACGATTCCAGCCGATCGGCAAACATGTCGGCCATGGCGACGAGCTTGACATTTTCGTCGGCTCGCAAAGCGTTGACGGCCGCGCCAGTGCCCCGGCCGCCACAACCAATCAGGGCGACCTTGAGGGTATCGGGGCCGGCAGCGTGAACGAGGCCGGAGGCCAACAGGGTGCTGCCCGCTAAGCCGGTTTTGAGAAAATCGCGTCGATCGCTGGTCATGGGAATCATCCCCTGGTCAATGAGTGGAGAGGCGGCTCTTTGGGTGAGAGAAGATATAATAGCCACGGCCCGCCTTTCGACAAGAAGGTTGTTGCGATGAGCCGTCGCCGCATTCCTCCTCAGCCCTTGCCCCTGGAGCCGTTCTTCCGGCGGTTGCCCGGCAGTCATGGGTTTTTGCAAGCCATCGCCGAAGAACCCGACGAAGATCTGCACCGGCTGGTGTTGGCTGACTGGCTCGACGAGCAGGGCCATTCGCTGCGGGCGGAGTTTATTCGGCTGAGTTTGCAGTTGGCCCGGATGGCAGAGGACGACCCGCGGACCCCAGCGTTGCAGGCGCGCTGGAGCGAATTTTTCACCCTGGGGGAGGACCACCTGCAATGGTGGGACCTGCGCACCGAGTTGGTGCCTGGTGTCGAACTACTTTACGATCGCGGCATGCTCGAACGTGCTGAGGTCACGGCCGCTCGCTTTCCGCGTGTGGCTGCTGCGTTGTTCTCGCAAATCGACTGTCGGCAACTGGTGTTGCTGGAGTTGGACCATCATCTGGCGTGGCTGGCACGGCCGGAGTTAGGGTATTTGCAATCGTTGGCCCTGACGAGCGAGTCGCTAAGCCTGGTCGCGGCGCGGCGTTTAGCGCAGTGCCGCGCGTTAGCGAATCTACATACGCTCCGCTTGTGGATATCTGAGATCGACGACCGTGCGCTGGAAGACCTTCGCCGCTCGCCCTATCTGCACGAATGCGAAATCCGCCTGTGGGACAGCGAAGCCGACTCCGAAGTGTTGCTTGAAGCCTTGGAATGACTAGCCATCCCCCACTTGGCGCTGCATAGTATCTCTCATGGACCACACTGCCACGCGACGGGATCGGTTACAACGCTGTCTAGTGAACCAGGGGCTTCAGGCTCTGCTCATCACTGGCTCGGCTAACGTCACTTACCTGACCGGCTTCACGGGGGATTCCAGCGCTCTGGTGCTGACCACCGATCGTGCCATTCTGCTGAGTGATCCGCGTTATGTTGGGCAAATCGCCGACGAGTGCCCGGAAGTGGAAACTTCCATCCGCTCGCCGCAACGCACCGTCTATCAAGCCCTGGGCGAACTAGTTAGCAAACTCGGGGTGCGACAGGTTGGCTGTGAAGCCAATCATCTAACCCTGGCCGATGCCCAAACGCTACGCGAAACCGCGCCCGAGGTCGATTGGAAGCCCGAGGCCGGCCGCGTCGAGCAACTGCGCATCATCAAAGACGACTTGGAGTTGGCCCAAATCCGCGAAGCAATTCGTGTTGCCGAGAACGCCTTTGCCGCCTTTCGTGCAACCCTGCGACCCGATGACACCGAAAAAGACCTAGCCGATCTCCTGGAAGCCCTCGTGCGTCGCTGTGGTGGGCACACCTGCGCCTTTGCTCCTATCGTTGCCGTCGGCACCCGAGCCGCTCTGCCGCATTGTCCACCAACGCAACGCCGTGTGCGTGAGGCGGGGGTCTTGCTAGTCGATTGGGGGGCACGGCTGGCTTCGGGCTATCACAGCGACTTGACACGGGTTTTCGATACTCATAGAACCTCTCCTTCCGATCCGGCCTCGCGCGATCGGCTTGCCCGGATCTATGCCGTTGTGCACCAAGCGCAGCAGGCCGCGATCGACACCGTGCGACCTGGGGTCAAGGCATGCGAGGTGGACCGAGCGGCCCGCGCGGTCATCGAACAGGCTGGATATGGCGAGCAGTTCGGGCATGGCCTGGGGCATGGGATCGGCTTGCAGATTCACGAACTGCCTTTTCTCCGGGCTACCTCGGAGATAGAACTGGCCGAGGGAATGGTTTTTACCCTCGAACCGGGTATCTATTTGCCGCAGTGGGGCGGAGTGCGGATCGAAGACGATGTCCGCGTGACGGCAGACGGATGCGAAATTCTTACCAGCGTGCCGCGTGAGACGGCCCTGGTCTTTTGACCCAGAAGGAGTGGCGGCGTGGCGGATCCCAGCGACAACCCTCGGCCGTTTGATGTGCGGACGGTGCGGTATCTGGTACGGTTGATGACGCAAAACGACCTCAGTGAGATCGACCTAGCCGAGGGCGAACAGCGGATCAAGATTCGTCGCGGGCCACGGGTGATCACCGCCAGCGGTCCGGTTGCCCTGCCGCCCGCGTCGTTGCCAGCACCCGCAGCCGCTAGTCCAGCAGCGACAGCCCCAAGCGAGCCGACCAGTACCGCCCCTGCCGCCGCCACCAAGAAACTAATCGAGATCAAGAGTCCGACAGTAGGGACGTTTTACGCGGCCCGTGATCCCAACAGCCCCCCCTTCGTGCAGCTAGGCAGCAAAGTCACCCCTAGTACAGTGGTCTGTCTCATCGAGGCCATGAAGGTCTTCAATGACGTGCAAGCCGAGTGTAGCGGCACAATCGTCGAAGTGTGCGTGAAGAACAAAGAGTTCGTCGAATATAACACGGTTCTGTTCCGGGTCGATCCAGGCTGAGGCATTCATGTTCAAGCGTATTCTGGTCGCGAATCGGGGGGAAATCGCCCTACGCGTTATTCGTGCCTGCCACGACCTGGGAATCGAGGCCGTCGCCGTCTATTCCGAGGCCGACCGGGGGGCGGCCTATCTCGAGGCGGCCGACCTAGCGGTGTGTATCGGACCAGCCCCAGCAGCCGAGAGCTACCTGTACGCCCCACGCTTAATCGCCGCGGCTGAGGCCACCGAGGCCCAGGCAATCCATCCGGGTTATGGCTTTCTCTCAGAGAATGCCAAATTCAATGAGATGTGTCGCGATTGCAACATTACCTTTATCGGCCCGCCGCCCGAGGCGATGGATCGCCTTGGGAACAAAAATCAGGCCCGCAAACTAGCGCAGTCCGCCGGCGTTCCGGTTGTGCCCGGAAGCGAAGGTCTAATTGCCCCTGATACCGATGTCCTGGGGCTGGCCCGCAAAATCGGCTTCCCGGTGCTCATCAAGGCAGCAGCCGGCGGCGGTGGTCGCGGCATGCGCGTCGTCCGCAGCGAAGCCGAGATCGCCGCTGCTGCTTCCAGTGCCCGCCAGGAGGCCGAGGCCGCCTTCAAGGACGGCAGCATCTACATGGAACGCTACATAGATCGGCCGCGGCACATTGAGGTGCAGCTGCTGGGCGACCAACACGGCAACGTGGTGCATCTGTGGGAGCGTGATTGCTCGATGCAGCGCCGGCATCAAAAGCTGGTCGAGGAGTCGCCGGCCCCTAATCTGCCCGAGGCCGTCCGTATCGCCATTTGCGAATCGGCGGTGCGACTGGCCAAAGCGGCGGGTTATTACAATGCTGGAACCTGCGAGTTTCTGCTTGATCGCGACTATAACTTTTACTTCATCGAGGTCAACGCCCGCATTCAAGTCGAACATCCCGTCACCGAACTAGTAACCGGCGTCGACCTGGTGCGACAGCAAATCCTCGTGGCCGCTGGCGAAACGCTGCCGTTCACCCAACCCGACATTGTGCATCGCGGAGCAGCCATCGAGTGTCGCATCAATGCTGAGGATCCGGCCAATAACTTCCGGCCCTCGCCGGGACTGATTACGCGGTGGATCGCGCCCGGGGGGTGGGGCGTCCGCTTGGACACTCATGCCTATGCCGGCTATCGCGTGCCCCCCAATTACGATTCGCTGGTGGCCAAGTTGTTGGCGCACGGGCCAAACCGTGAGCAAGCGATTGCCATTATGCGGCGAGCTTTGCGTGAGTTCCGCGTGGAAGGTGTTCACACAACCATCCCACTGCATCAGTCCATTATGAACAACCCCACGTTTATTGCCGGTGAGATGGACACCACCTTCTTGGAACGCGAGATGATGGGTCGCTAAACTCGCTTGGCTGGAACTCTCTAAAGCGTGCTACTAAAGGCGGTCGAACGCCTGTGCGGAGCGGTCTTGATTGTATTGAATGCCCCACGGTAGACTCCTGCCACCGGGAGGAACTCATGGGCCGCGCCATACACGAGTATTTTGCCGAGTTGTGGAGCTATCGGCATTTCTGGACGCAACTGGTCCGCAGCGATTTGCAGAAACGCTACCGACGATCGCTGCTGGGGGTGGGCTGGTCGCTGCTTCAGCCGTTGGCCATGACGTGTGTGCTGACAATGGTTTACACGCGGGTGTTGCAGGTCGAGTTTTCGCAGTTTGCCCCCCTGCTGCTGAGCGGGTTGGCGTTCTGGGGGCTGATCCACGCCGCCTGCGTGCAAGGCTGCGGCTGCTTCTTGCTAGGCGAGGCATTCCTTCGCCAGCAGCCCATCCCGAGCGTTATTTTTCCATTGCGCGTGGTGCTAACTTCGGGCTTTCACTTCTTGATTGCCTTCAGCATCGCTATCCTTTTCGTGATCATCACTCAGGGACGTATCTCCCTTACGTTGCTATCGCTGCTTCCCACGCTGTCTCTGCTGTTTATCTTTGCCTGGTCACTGGCTATTTTATGTGCTTTTAGCCATGTATACTTTCCGGATACGCAACATTTGATGGAAGTAGGCTTACAGGTGCTTTTCTATCTTACGCCAATTATTTATCCGCGTACGTTGTTGGAACAAAATGGGATGTGGTACGTCCTAGAGTTCAATCCACTGGCCCTGTTTCTGCACTTGTTGCGGGAACCGCTGCTGGATGGAGCCGTGCCATCGCTGTTGGCCTACGCCAAGGTTCTCCTGTTTGTCCTCCCAGTCGGGGCGTTGGCGGCCACCGTTGTAGCTCGCTTAGAACGCCGACTTAT
>JBDNDE010000129.1:0-12845 GCA_046719305.1 Gemmataceae bacterium
CCCTCAAAGCACGCAGCTTTGTCGTTACGGACGAACACGGCGCAAAGCGGGCTGTTTTGGGAATGGCTAAGGATGGAGTTGGGTTGATTTTTTACGATTCCAAAGGTGCGATGGAAGCTGTGCTGGGCACCTCTCAAGAGGGAACCAATCTTTCGTTTTTCCAAGATGGCACGCGTCGGCTGTTGCTCCAACTCAAAAATGGTACGCCGCTGGTTCGTCTGTTCGATGAGAAGGGCAAAGGAGGCGTGGCCATGCAGGTAAGCAAAGGACGTCCGGCCGTGGTCTTGCTTGCCGACAATGACGATTCGCAGGCGACGTTGGCCCTGTTCGACAGCGGCCCCCGGCTGCAATTTCGCCATCAGAAGCAAGGCACCTTTGTCGTCAGTTCGACCAAGGTCGGCACCCGGCTGGAACTCATCCACGAGCCAGGCCGGCCCGGATTGCAGTTGTTGGCCAATCCGAACGTGGCGGGTCTGGGCTGGTTGCAGGGCAAAGAGGAACGGGGGTCGATCGTTTTGGGCGACCGCGAATTGCTGCCCAGCTTTCTGGATGGCAACGGTCGGCCGCTGTTGCCGCGCTTGCTTCCCAAGAAGTAAGTGGGCTAAGTCAGGGTGAATCTTAGGCGGTCATTGGCCCCGAGAGCGGGAGCCTTGGCGTGAGGCGGCGATCGCTTGGTCCATGGGGAGCGGCCGTCCTGCTACGACAAATTTACGTTTGTACAACTGATCGCGCAGCTTTCGATAAAGTGGAAAAGAATCTGGATATACCCAAAAGGTAACAACTACTTGTTCTGGATCTAATTGTTCTATGATTCGATTAAACATACTACCTTCACGTAATGCTTCTTCCAGGCTTTCGCCGCGTTGGCTTCGCTCGGGCACCAATTCCCAGCGTGAAAAGCTATAGCGAAAACTGCCTCCCGAGGGAGTGGTTCGGGTATCGAACAGCTCGCGTTGTCGTTGCACAACGAAACGCAATCGAAAAGCCCCCACGGGCTGAGAAAGCCCGGTGAATTCCCAGGCGTGTTCCAATTCACGCAGACGCTCGCGAGCGGCAGCCTGAGCTTTGAGCAGCAGCGAGGCCGTATCGATCAGTGTCACTCGACCCGTTCGACATTCAAACATTACTTCTTCCGTTTGCACTTCAGCCGCCACCGGGGCCTGATACAGCAACGGTTTGGCTGTCGGTCGCGCGAGGTATAGCTGTTGGAGTTCTCGACGCAACGATTCCTGTTGATCCAGGAGAGTAAGCAACTGTTTTTCGGTTTCTCGGGCTTTGCGCAATGTCTCTATCGACGTTGCAACCCTCGCCAGGGAAAGTTCCTCACGCTGAGCCTGAAGTTGCTCAAACTTGGCTTGCAAACCGTGATGTTCCAACTGCTGCTTACTGCGTTCGCGTTCGGCCCGTTCGGCCTCTTGTTTATACGCTTCAATTTTCTGGCGGAGGCTAAGCCAGTTTGCCTCTCGGGGGTCGGACGGTTCGGGGTACAGAGGGGTTGTGATCGGGGGCGACGCGGGTGGTGGTTCTAATGATGGAAGCAACACATAATAACTTTTGCCTGCTATCCAGGCAATCAGGATAAAGCGGAGTAGGATACCAATCACATTGGCAACTACATCGAGAAAGGAATCAAAACTGAAGTCAATCTCTCGACGGACGGGCCGACGACGAACCATAGCGTGGCCCCCTAGCGTTGGCTAACGATCTTTTGCACATCATCTTCGGGTTGGATAGTGTACTGGGTCATGGGTACCCGCAGGCCACGCAGGTTGTCCAATGCGAGATGCAGCATTCGTTCGCCTCCCGGGCGGATCAGGAAGCGAATCTGTGGCTTAGGTGTCCCTCCGCCCAGCAATGGGCGCGATAGCCCCTGCTTGACTTGGGTGACAAAGCTCCCGTTGCGAAACGCCGCCGCTCCGAAACTTTTCTTGCTGGGATAAACGACGACATACTCCGGGTAGCACTCGACAAATACTGTGATCTCGTCGCTCTCTAGACGGACCGGCCGCAACGGCTCTTTTGTAGCAGCAGGTTGTTTCGGCTTGATACGTTTGGGGGAGGGCAATCCTTCTAGGTGAGGACCTTGTTCGCTCGCCGACGGTGGAGGCGACTCCGCTTTGGAAATCGAAGGATCAGGATTCGGCGGCGTCGATTCTGCCTTCATACTCGGGTAGCCAGGTGACGAATCTACCGACGGCCGTCGGGGTTGAGGGGCCCCTAGCACAAGCGGCGGACTGAGCGTCGGCAGTCCCAAGGGGCCGGGAGGTCGCGTCGAAGGCTTGCCCAGCATTGCTCTTTCAGGAGACTCCGTCGTGTCTAACGGTGGCAGTTCGGCCAGGTTACCCACGGGTCCTGGTCCCGAGGGGGTGGAGTTGGCCTCAGCGAGTCTACCGGGCCCCTGCATCCTAGGCGAGCCAGGCAGTGCCAATTCCTTCGGGGAAGCGGTCGGCTCGCGTGAGAAATCGAGTTGCCAATCCGCATCGATCATTTCGTATCCAAAGGTGATTTCAAGGTCGTCCACGGCTTTGCGAAGCGCATAGTAAGCATCAATGCCATCGGGCCGTAAAAGAATCATTAAATACGCATCTTCACCACGTGATTCTAGCCGGTGAATCGCTTCGCGACGTAACTCCTGCGTCTGCGTAGCTGCAATCTTCTTCTTCTCAGGGTGGAAGAAAACCCCGTCGCCGCTACACTCAGCGTAGACGGGCCGAGAATTCGCACCGCGTTTGCCGCCATAAGGTATCAGGGAAAATGTTTTGCCGTTGGAAATTGGGGTACGTTTGGCCTCAGCTACGGAACGTTCTAGCGATTGAATCTGGGTCGCGGTGCGGTTACGGGCCAACTCGACAGCTTGTAGTCTCTGCGAAGCAGCGGCCTGAGCTTTGTCTGCTTCGGCCAGTTGTTTCTCAAGCTGCTGAAGTGCTTGCACTTCTTTGGCCAGTTTCGTACGAGCAGATTCTAAGCGAACTGATTCTTTCTCTAGCAATCGGGTGGAATCGATTGCCCGTTGTCTGGCAGCCTGTAACTCCGCTTCTAACCGAGCCTGCTCGAGATCCACTCGGCGTTTGTATTCGTCTCTCTTGCGTTGCCATTCGACCAAGGCAGCAGCTTCACGCTTCAGGCGATCCGCCTCCCACTCAACTGAAGTCTGCTGCCGCTGCGATTGCTGCGTCTGGATCTGCTGTTGAGCTTTTTGCCGCGCCACTTGTTTGGCCTTGCGATCCATCACCAGCAGGACAACAATTAACGCTCCCATGGCGCATAACAGCACTGCCAAGAAAGGAAACGTGTCCACCTTGATCGGACTGCGTGGCTTTCTCATGCGGCGTTTCCATGGTTGGAGAGACGCGGTCCCGGTACCCCGGCTCGCGCGGTGAGCATGTGAACCGCTGCTGTCAAACTATGAACGGCTTGCTCGAAGTTACCTGCTGCCGTCAGAGCAGCCAGATTTTGTTGCAGGACCGACTGCAGTTGGATCAAGTGCGCCTCGCCCTCTTGCAACTGAGCTAGCACGGCGGCTTGCTGCATCACTGCCTGCGCTACTTGCAACAAGGCGTCTTTCTGCTGTTGTCCTGCGGCCTGAATGCTGCTGGCCAGTTGAGTCAGTTGTTGCATCAGAGCGGTGGACTGTGCAACCGATTGCGTTTCCAATGCGCTGAGCCGTTCAGTATGGTCGATGAGTGTTTGTTCCAACGCAGTGGCTAGCGTCTGGACGATCCGTTTCTGAATCTGCTCGAACGCTTGTACGGCCATTGATCCGGGGCCGGTGTGGAAATCACGCAAAGCACCGGCGATCATAGCTCCTTGTTGACGCACGGCATCAAGCAGTGGCGAGCCAGTCTCTCCATCGATTTGGAATCGGTGTGCAAGCAAGCGTTCAGTTTTCTCATCAATAGCAGCGAGCAATGCATTTTCTTCGCGTTCGACCAGAAAGTTAAAAAACATCAACGCCATCGTGCAACCTAAAGCCAACGCCGTTGAGTCGAACGCTTCAGCCAGGCCGTTGGCTAACTCCGTCATGCCGCCTTCGAGCTTCTCCGGTGTGATGCCCCCAATGGCCGCCGTGATCCCGATGACGGTGCCTAGGAAACCCAGCATCGGCAAAGCCCAGACAATAAAGCGATAGAAAGCCAAGTCGCCGTCGTGGTGAATCGCATCGGTATCGGCGGCAGTACGCATCTGCTCATCGAGACCCGCCGCGCTTTTGCGTTGCTGGACGTAACCCAACAGATGCATCAACCGTCGACCAAGAATCGAGTGTTGAAGCCAAGGCGGTGCCTTACGCAGCGATTGCAAAAGCTCTGCTGCCCTCTCGGCTCGGCTGGGCTGTCCGTCCCAATCCGGGAGTAGATCATCGCGTATGGCCGAACGCTCACGCCACAGGTTGAGGAGTCGAACCGCCAACGCCCCCAAACCAATTCCAAAGAATACAACCTCTATCCACTGTGTTGGCCACTCCACATAGCGAAAAGCGATCGTCTGCTTGAGCGGTCCAAAGTGAAAAGCAGCTAGGACGCCGACCGCTAAAGGGAGGCCGATCAATATAGCCGCCAAGGTCGAGGAGGAACGCCGCTCCGGCAGGTCGGTCATGATTGGCTCCGTGAGAATAAGGGGCCTGATAATTGCTTTCAGTATCATCGTCAAGCAGTCCGAAGCGACTTTGGAAAAAATCTCCGCTTACTCGGTATAAGACGACAGGGGTGAGTAAGCCGATATTGCTCTAGGAACACGTGGGAACACGGATTATAGTTCCACGACGGAGTTCCTATCAGGAGGGTCTCTCGTGGCCGAGAGCCAATCCAATCTGGTGGTAGAAACCTCGCAACTGACCAAGATCTACAATAATCGCCAGATCGCGTTGAACGACGTGACGTTGCGTTTAGAGCCGGGCTGTGTGCTGGGGCTGCTAGGCAGCAATGGCGCGGGTAAAACCACGCTCCTACGCCTCATCATCGGGCTACATCGGCCGACGGCTGGTTGGGTACGGGTTTTCGGTAAACCAATGACTCCCAACGCGGCCGATCTACGTCGGCGGATTGGTTACATTCCAACGAATCCTCAATTTCCCTCAGGCATGACGCCCATTACCTATTTGGATTACATGGCTCGGCTGTTCGGTCTGCCGGCGCAAGTACGCAAGCCTCGGCTGGCCTCGCTGATCCGAGCCGTCGACTTGCTGTCGCACTCCGGTGCGCCGATCGACCGCTTTTCTAATGGCATGACCGCCCGGTTGGCCGTGGCTACCTCGCTCATCAACGACCCGGACTTGCTCATCTGGGACGAACCTACCCATGGCCTGGATCCCGAGGCGCGTCGCAGCATGTTGGAACTGATCAAGACCCTCTCGGCCGAGAAGACTCTCATCGTTTCCAGCCATAATCTCAGTGACATAGATGAGGTTTGCAATCATGCAGCGGTGCTGAGTCATGGCCAGCTGATTTATTATGGATCGCTTTCGGACCTCAAGGGGCGAATGCGTCGCAATCATTATGAACTGGATCTGGAAGGCGACCAGAAGGCGATCACCAAAGCAACAGCAGCGTTAAAGGGAATCTCGGAGTTTAAGATGGTTACGCTGCGGCAACGCAAGTTGGAGTTGTATCTGCACAATGAGGTTGCTATTGCCCCTGCGTTGGCGATGGCTCTGAGTGCCTTGCATGACCATAAGGTTTCGTTGGTGGCTATTCGCAGCGTGGGACAACAGACCGAACAAGCCTTTCTGGATCTAGTAGAACGCGAAGAATCACGGGGCTTCGCCCGCATCTATCGCCAGGAGGCGGCCTGAGATGGAAAACGCCCCTAAACCTGTTGCCATCAATCGCTGGTTGCCCTACTGGGCGGTTTTGCAGGCCGACTTGCAGCAGACCTTCCATAGCTGGGTTTATCGGTTCTGGGTCTTGCTCTCCTTGCTGGCCGCGGCTGGTTTTCTTGTCTATCGTCTGGGTCTAGTTCATGAGGCTGGCTGGGAACAACCGGCCTCGAAATGGATCGCCGAGTTATTCCGCTGGACCATGCTCGGCTCGCTTTCGCTTATCGTGGTACTGACAGCCGGCACCATCTCCTCGGAGCGAGGTAGCATGGCCGATAGTGTCCTGAGCCGAGGCATCAGCCGGTACCAATACTTTTTGGGCAAATGGCATAGTCGATTGATTTGTGTGAATATGAGTTTTGTCGGTATGTCCATGCTGCTGTACCTGGCTAGTTTGTTTTTATTACCCGAGGATTTATCGCTAGCTGGGTGCGGCATGGCTTTAGCTGTCGCCCTCCTGTTACTGATGGCTGTAGTCAGCTTGAGTGTTGCTATGAGCGCAATCTGCAACAGTACGTTGCTAAGTGTGGCCCTGGTGTGGGCAATGCTTTATGGAGGCGGGTTTCTGCTGACCTTGTTACCTGCTCATTACATCACCCCCGATCGCGTTCTGCATCGGCTACCCTTTATCCTGCAAGGCAATTATGACCCCGAGGGACTCGGTCGGCTCATGCTAGGATGTCTAGGAGTAGCATTCATCTCCGCCTCGATCGGGATGAGTTATTTTGCCTACAGGGACATCTAAGCTCGATGAACCAATTGAAGTTCTATCTTCGGTCCAGCGAGAGAAACTATTTCCGGAAATCATCTGGCGGAACGAAGCTAATGTTGACAAATCCCGCCTCACGGCATGCATCCATCACTTTGATAATGTTGGCCACTTTCAAGCGACCATCCCCTTGAATCTTGATCGATTCTTTGTTGTCGCTCATCACTTCTCGACGTTTGGCTAGGTTATCCCGTAAGCCGGCCAACAGGGGGTTCCGAGCCTTGGGATCGTTGGAAGCCTGGACCAATTCCTCCTTAGCGCTGTTATCGAGAATGGAGATAGCGCTAATCTCGCCATCGTTGGTACCGTCGAGCTGAGTGCGTATTTTGACCGTCAAGTTGGACTCGAACTTGATGTCTTCTAAATCAGGCGGTTTTTCGGGGGTCGCATCTTTCGGAGCAGCCGTTTGTTTCTCCGAAGGCAAAGCGAGTTCCACTGCTCCCTCAAGGTCAGCTGGGTTAAAACTCATGATGAAGAAGAACAGCAACTGAAATGTCATATCCAGCATCGGGGTGATGGGTAAGACGATTTTACTGTTTTGGTTAGTGGCTCGTCGCCTAGTCACGGCTCAGCCCCCCCTCTTCACTTTGGCTCGGATTTTCAAGTTTTTGAAGCCGGCCGACTTACAAAACTCCATCAGGAGAAAAAGTTGATTGAGTTCTAGGTCGCCGTCGGGACGGAAATGAACGACCGTCTCACGCGCTTTGTCCTGACTACGCTTAGCCAAATCGGTAAAGCGGTCCCGTAGCCACCCCTTGGCCTCAAGGGGTGACATCGGATCTAGCCCCGGCACCAGAATGATCGACTCAGCATTTCGCAGTCGTCGCTGATTTTTCTCACTGAGCGAATCGAAAAATTTCTTATTCCGGCCCGATTTCTGGTTGATGAAAATTGCCCCGGTGTCCCCCTTGGAGATTGCCTTGGCCGACGAAGAAACCGGCAACTGAATATCCTGGCTGACGGCTTCTTTGACGAAGTTGACGTTGACGATGAAGAACATCAACAGTTGCATAACCAAGTCGAGCAAAGGAGTCAGATCCGGGTCGATGCTATCATCGCCACCACCGTGACTCATGGTAATCCGCCTCCGAAAAGGACAACCCTATTTGGGACGAACCGCAGGCATAGGCGGAGGTACTGGGGCACCCGCCATCGCCGGTTGAGGCGGCGGCATCTCGGGGGTCGACGCTGTGGCCGCCTTCTTGGAATTGTAGTACATCTGCGTGAGCAGATCATCTGCAACGGTACCAGTGTCGTGTGTGATTCGGGTTAATCGGTTTTTGAAAAAGGCATGCGCAGTGATCGCAGGCACGGATAGACCGACGCCTAACAACGTCACCACCAGAGCATGGCTGATTTCGCCTGCCAACGCCTTGCCGTCGATCGAGTCCCCGCTTGCTAGCGTCATAAACGCCAAAATCATCCCAAACACCGTACCGACCAGACCCAGCAGCGGACCCAGGGTGCCGATGGTGGCCAGATAGGTGATTAGTTGCTCCTTACCAACCTTGACGCTCTCAAGTTGGTTGTAGCAGGCTTCACGGGCATCCTCGATACCATACTGCAACCGGCTCATCCCGGCGCTAAGCACCCGAGCCACCGCCGAAGGGTCTTCCCTGGCCATTTCGAAGGCTTCCTTGAAGCGGCGTTTATTCACGGTTTCGGTGAATTCATCGACGAAAGCCGGTGGAATGGCAACATCCATGCGGAGTTCCATCAGCAGCAGCACGCACAGAGTGACAAGAGCCACCGAGACGAGACCTAGGACGATACCGAAGAACCAACCGACCGATTCAAAGAGGTGACGAATAATCTCGAAGAGTCCCTTGGACTTGCTCTCCTTTTTGGGGGCCATTTCATCCTGCGGAGGAGCTTCATCCTGTGCTTGAGCCATACTCGCCAGTCCGGGAATTGCAGGCATACAGAGCAGTACACCAAGCACGAGGCACCACAATAAGAGGATGGATTTCACACGCGCCGATCGGTTAAACGGATTCATGACTTTAATTCCTTTAGAGAATCGAGGGGCAATTCCGTGATGCCTGGAAGAAACGGATAGGAGTGAACTTCTCATCTTCGACGATCCGACGACTGCCAAAGTTCCACAAAAAACTACCTGACAGGCGTCCCGCGATAGAGGCTTCCTTCAACCAATCGCGCCAACTGCTTTTTGTCAAGAGCCAATTTTGGATTGAAAATGCTCGATCGTTCGTTTCAACCCCTCTCTGCGACCTATTCGTGGCTCCCAGCCCAGCCGTTGCCGTGCTTTGGTGATGTCGGGTTGCCTTACTCGTGGGTCATCCTGGGGCAGCGGCCGAAAGACCAATTCACTCTTGCTGCCGGTCAGTTCGAGGATTTCTCGTGCAAATTCCAGGATCGTCACTTCGTCGGGATTGCCGAGATTGACTGGCTCGCGTTCGTTGCTCTCCAGCAGTAGCACGATCCCTTCGACAAGATCGTCCACATGACAAAAGCTCCGTGTTTGGGAGCCATCGCCATAAATCGTCAAGGGTTCCCCACGGAGGGCCTGGCCGATGAAGTTAGGCAAGACCCGACCATCATCCAGACGCATGCGAGGTCCATAAGTATTGAAGATGCGAACAATACGCGTCTCCATGCCGTGCGCTCGCTGGTAGGCCATGGTGATCGCCTCAGCGAATCGCTTGGATTCATCATAACAGCCGCGCACCCCCACCGGATTAACATTACCCCAATAATCCTCACGTTGCGGATGCACCAACGGATCGCCATACACCTCCGAGGTGCTAGCGAGCAGGAAACGGGCGTTCTTGGCCCGTGCCAGCCCCAGAGCGTTATGGGTCCCCAGCGAACCGACCTTAAGCGTCTGAATCGGATAACGCAAATAATCCGCAGGACTGGCCGGTGAAGCAAAGTGCAACACCCGGTCGATCGATCCACTGACTTCTAACGGTTGGGAGATGTCGTGCTGACGGAAGCTAAAACGCGGATGATCTCGCAGATGGCTCAGATTGTCGCAGTGGCCAGTGATTAGGTTATCGACACAAATAACTTCGTGCCCTTCTTTCAAAAAGCGATCGCACAGATGCGACCCCACAAACCCCGCTCCCCCAGTGATCAGTACACGCACGCTCTGCCCTCCGGCCACGACTGCTTATCGCAATTCGTCCTACAGAGCAACGTCTTGAAATACAAGAGGAAGCGATGCAAATACCCTGCTACGCAAGCATCCGTTCAAGATGAGGGAAGCAGACCTCTCGCCGCCTGAACCGGTGTTCCCGACAGGATACGGAATCACGCGGCGAGTCGAGCGGATGAAAATCTGATGCCTAACGCTGCCGGTTGCGTTGGCCCGGGGTGCTACTGGCCATCTTTCGCGGGGGATTGGCAATCCAGTCCGCAGGAACTTCCCTACGGGTCAGATCGCCGGCATATTGCCAGAACAAGAGATCCGTCTCGCCGGGTTTCCATGAAAAATAGGCCCGTCGCTGGTTGACTAGGGTGGGAAAGCCTACAAGGCCATTCTCGGGCAACAATACCTCGACCCCAAGAAGGTCCAGTTCCTGATACAATTGACGCAATTCATTCAGGGCGTACTCGATTTCTTCGTCCAAAAGGTAGCGGCGACGGCGTTGAGGCCAACTCAGGCCCCGCCGGGACTCGTCGTCGAGACAGGCCCGCTCGATCCGTCGCGCTTCCAAACGCTTCGTGACCGTCAAGAGATCGTCGGCAATCCGGCCGACGAGTGGGAGCATGGCCTTGGCCGCTTGCCAGGTGAGCAACCGAGCCGGGGCACCGGCAAAATCGGAAGCATTTGGCGTGCGGTTCTCGGTGAAGCCGCTCATTCACTCCTCCCCTCGTTTGGTCAGGAC
The DNA here is from genome assembly GCA_046719305.1 of Gemmataceae bacterium. GTDB lineage: Bacteria > Planctomycetota > Planctomycetia > Gemmatales > Gemmataceae > RGDT01. The sequence continues at coordinate 10,433 of JBDNDE010000129.1, forward strand.
ACCCCTTCGCCACACCATTCTATGATCGAAATCAAGGGCAATTTCCTGCACTGGATCAGGGGTTTTGGGCACTACAGGCTAAACACGTCGAACGCGCAAACGAACCAACCATTCCAGTCGTTGGTCGATTTCGACTCAAGACGTGCCGGCTGCCTCACTATCAGCTAGCATGAACGCAGGAGGGAAATCGCATGAACTATGCCACTGAGTTGCAAGTCGCCCTGGAGGCAGCGCGTCGCGCCTCGCAACGCATCCTCGAACTATACGCCACCTTCGAGGCCATCCCCGACGCCCAGATCGATATCAGTACTCAAGCCGACACCGACGCTCAGGAAATCATCCTCCAAACTTTGCGGCAGCAATTTCCCCACGATGCCTACCAGGCCGAAGAGGCCACCCCGACTCTGGCCGCGTGCGAGCGTCGCGGCTGGCGTGTTTGGGTCATCGACCCGATCGACGGTACCCGGGGCTTTGCGCAAAAAACTGGGGAATTCTCCGTGATGATTGCACTGACCGTCGATGGTAGCCCCGTGGTCGGTGTGGTTTGGGAACCGACTTTGCAGCGCTGCACGTATGCCAGTCTCGGTCAGGGTTGCTTTACTGAAAGCGGTACCCGCTGTCAGGCGACCCAGGTTGCCAGCCTGGAACAAGCAACCTTAGTGCTTAGTCACACCCGACCTGATCGACCCTCTCCGCTGCTCAACGCCTTGCAGCCTTGCCGTGTCGTGCAGACCCACTCCGCCGGCGTCAAACTAGCCCGTGTCGCCCGTGGCGAAGCGGATCTCTACGTCAACTACTATGGTCATTTCAATGATTGGGACATCGCCGCCGGTCATATCTTGGTAACTGAGGCAGGGGGGATCGTCAGCGGACTCAAAGGGCAAGCCATCAGCTATGGCCAAGGTGCCCAGAAAGTCGGCCTGCTGGCGAGTAATCCGTTGCTGCATACCCCGGCGACCCAACGACTTCGCGAGGTGTTTTAACAACCAGGGAGGTGAGCCGTGGCGCGTTTGTTGCTCGTCGAAGACAACGAAATGAATCGCGATATGCTTTCACGCCGTTTGATTCGCAAAGGCTTCGAGGTTTCCCTCGCGGTCGATGGCCATCAAGCAGTTGAAGCGGTTCGAAGCCAGCAGCCCGACCTAATCCTCATGGACATGAGCTTGCCCGTACTGGATGGCTGGCAAGCTACTCGACTCCTTAAAGACGACCCTGCTACAGCGGCCATCCCGGTGCTGGCCTTGACGGCTCATGCGACCGAAACCGACCGAGACGAGGCTCTCGCTGCCGGTTGCGATGATTTTGACACCAAGCCGATCGATTTTTCCCGACTGCTGGAGAAGATCGAAACCTTGCTCAAACGAGCCAACCGATGAGTGGTCAACCGATGAGTGACGAGTGGAAAACGCTACGCCACGATCTGCGGACCCCCTTCAATGCCATTCTCAACTATACCGAGATGTTGCTGGAAGAGGAGCCAGAACACGGTCAGGACGAACTCCAACAACTGCTTGCTAATGCCAAAATCCTTCTGCAGCAAGTCACGACTCAACTGGGCGATGAAGCCCCCCAACCTGAGCAAGCCGCCCAACTGCTCACCACCAGCTTGCCGCGTTTGCGTGCGTCGCTTGCACGTCTCGATCCCGCTCGCTTCAGCGACGATCTTGCTCGCTTGCATACTGCACTGGACGCCCTAGAACGGCTCACGGCCGAACGGTTGCTCTCGTGTCCCTGGCCTCGGCCTGATCCTGCTGCAACTCCCGTGGCAGGGGTGGCCCTGGACCCTTTGCCGCCTCTGCTAGGGTCCGGGGGGGGGTCGTCGGGCAGACGCGATCTGGGTGCTAGGGCTGTGCTCGTGGTCGACGATCAAGAAAGCAACCGGGATCTGCTTTGTCGTCGACTCCAACGCGAAGGCCATCATCCCACACCAGCCACCGGAGGGATTCAGGCACTTCAGCGCCTCCAACGCGAGGAATTTGATCTCGTCCTGCTTGATCTGCTGATGCCGGATATGAGCGGCTACGAAGTGCTAGCACATATGAAAGCAGACACTCGCTTGCGCGAAGTGCCTGTGATCATTATCTCCGCTTTAGATGAATTAGAGAGTGTGGTCCGCTGTATCGAAATGGGGGCCGAGGATTATCTGCCCAAACCGTTCGATCCGGTGTTGCTGCGGGCCAGGGTCGGTGCCTGCCTGGAAAAAAAACACCTCCGCGACAAGGAACTCGCCTATCTGCGAGCCGTTCGCGAATTGGAAGCGGCCGCCGCCGCTGTGGAACAGGGAAAGTTCACCCCTTCGGATCTGGATGCGGTGGCCCAGCGCCCAGATGAACTAGGCCAACTGGCACGAGTTTTCCAGCACATGGCCAGCGAAGTAAAAGCCCGCGAAGAACGCCTGGAGCAACAGGTCCGC
>JBDNDE010000013.1:0-29284 GCA_046719305.1 Gemmataceae bacterium
CATCGACATAATCCATGACCAAAAAATGCAGCCCACCTTCTTGGTCGATGTCGTGCGCCTTGACCAAATTGGGGTGATCCAGCACGCCGGCCGCTCGGGCCTCCCGGTAAAACCGCCCCAGCGCCGCGGGGTTGTTCGATTGACTAGTCGGCAACACCTTTACGGCGACCTTTCGTCCGACCATTGCATGCTCGCACAAGTAGACCGTCCCCATACCGCCGGAGCCGATCCGCTCCAGAACGCGGTATTTGCCCAGGGTGAAGCCGCGCCATTTGCCTTGGAGCAATTGGTCGCCCTGAAATTGCGTGATCAGACCGGCCTGGATCAGGGCTTTGACGAAATCACGCGGTTGCATCGAGCGGTGCGGAAACTCGCTGAGAAATGCCTCTAGCCGGGCAGTCGTCACTAATTCGCTCTTATAGAGCAAATCGAGCAGTTCATCGCTGGTGGTCGGAGCCGGCATGAATAGACCCTTCTCCTTCGCCTCGCCTCACGGAGCGGCGTGGGGCTTCCCGGTTTCCCTCAAGGAACCCCTGGATCGGGAAGGGGGCCTTTGTTTTAGCACGCCATCCTGTTCAACAGAGGGGGGAACGGACGGAGTGCCTTTCAAGATTAGGTTGCGTTCGGCTGGGTGTCAAATCGGGATTCGTTAGCTTTGCCAGGGTTGCGGTTTGTGGAGACGCACCGGCAAGGCGGGACCTGTCTCCTGGGGCACTCCCTGGGGCAATCCAGGTGTCGGGGCTGGCAATTCAGCAGGTGATGCCGGTGTCCGCGGCTCTCCCCGAGGCGTCGGCAGCTCTGGCGGTTGCAGTCCCGAGGGAGTCGGCGTAACAGTTGCTGGGACGGGTTCCATCGGCGGAACACTCAGAGGCGGCGACCACAGCGGCCGATTGGCCTCGGGCACCACCCGAACACGAATATCTTTCTCCGCCTCAAAGATACGACCATCCAAAAGGGTGAAACGTACCACAACGCGGAGTTTCTCTTGGCGAGGTAGGCAACCCTTAGGGAAGGACAGTTCAAGCCGATAACCGGTATTGAACAGCCCCTGGACCCACTTGCCGCGCAGTTCAGCAACCGAGACACGCCATTGAGCGAGAGGGGTTTTGATGCCTTCAGGGGAAATTTCCAAGGCATCAATGATCGCTTCACCTGGGGCCTTGAGGGCTTGATCATCTCGGTCGCGGACCTCGATCAGCACTTCCAGGCCATCATCCCCGCCTAGGGCGACATTGGGGCGACCCGAGGTCAGCCCCCCTAGTCGGACACTCTGCACGGGATAGGGCGGAGTCGGCCGCTCGATATATCCCAGAGGGCCTGGCAGACCCCGCAGGGCTTGGAGTTCGCGGAGCAGATCGAAGTTGAGCTTTTCGGAGCGTGCCAATTCCGATTGCAGGGTGCGAACATCCTTCTCGCGTGCCGAGAGTTGCGACTCGACAAGATCCTTACGCAAGGATCGGCAACCGATCACGCCGGCAGCGAGGGCCAAGCCCAGAAGTAATGCCAGCCGACGCATAGGTGCAGATCCTTAGCAGGGTCGTCGAGATCACATCAAGAGCGAGGCGGCATCCGCTCGAGAATGTTATCGACCAACCCATACTCTTTGGCTTGCGTGGCGGTCATGAAATTATCGCGGTCGGTGTCTTTCTGAATCCGTTCCAGCGGTTGACCTGTCAATTCTGACAGAATCCGATTCATCGTGTGCTTGGTCCGCAGCAGATGCTCCGTCTGGATCTTGATGTCCGTCGCCTGCCCGCCAATACCGCCCAACACCTGATGGATCATCACCTCGCCATGCGGCAAGATGTTTCGCTTGCCTTTGGTGCCGGCTGCCAGTAGCGTTGCCCCCATGCTGGCACAGATGCCGATGCAATAGGTTGCCACATCACAATGGATGTAACGCATGATATCGTAGACGCTCATACCGGCCGTGACGCTGCCTCCTGGCGAGTTGATATACAAGTGGATGTCAGCGTTGGGGTCTTCGGCATTTAGATGCAACAGTTGTGCCACAACTAGGTTGGCGCTTTGGGTAGTGACTTCGCCGAGCATGAAGATGATGCGATCTTTCATGAGTCGGCTGTAAATGTCGATGACACGGTCTTCGCGGCCGCTGGCATCGATGACAAAAGGAACCGGGGGAGGTGGCATAGGATGCCTCCGCTAGTGGATCAAGGGATAATTCAGGCTTTACGCAGTTTTGTTCGGGACAATCTTTGCCAGCACATCATCAACCAGACCGTATTCTTTGGCCTCGGCCGCGGTGAAGTAGCGGTTCCGCTCGGTCTCTTGTTCGATCACTTCCAGACTCTTGCCGGTATGCTTGGCGAGAATCTCGTTGAGGCGTTGCTTTTCACGGAGAATTTCTTTCATCTCGATTTCGACATCCGAGGCTTGGCCTTGCATCCCGCCCATCCAGGGCTGATGGATCATCACCTTAGCGTGCGGCAGGATGTAGCGTTTACCGGGGCTTCCCGAGGCCAGCAAGATCGCTGCCCCACTAGCCGCTAGGCCCATGCAGTAGGTCACCACCGGGCACTCCAGAAATTGCATAGTGTCGTAGATTGCTAGGGTGCTGGTAACACTCCCCCCAGGCGAATTGATGTAAAAGTGTATCTCTTGACTGCGATTCTCATATTGCAAATATAACATCTGTTGAATGACTGCCGTGGCTGTCAGATCGTTGATCTCGTTGCCCAGAAAGTTGCTACCGCCCATCCCAAAAAAGATGATGCGGTTGTCTAGCAGAATGTCGCCCGTGCCGTATTGACGTTGCCGGCTGTAATCTCGGTAACGCGAGGCACGCAGGATACCGGCCAAGGGATGAATGACTTCCGACATGAGAGAAAACTCCTTTTTGGGCGAAGCGTAACCGAGTGCCCGCGGCCCACTAGGCACCAACGGGGGTTCGGTTGACCTGTTTGGCTGCGACTCACGATTGGGGTGTAGGGCCAGTGGGGGCCGTGGTGTCCGTCATCTCGCCAGGCACCGCTTGTGCCTCCACTGTTGCCATGCTCTGATCGCCCTGCTGAGGTTCCAACGGCACCTCTTCATATTCGGCCGATTCCAAAATCAGGTCCAGCGCCTTGCGCTCGATCATTTCAGCGGCCAGGGCGTCGAGCATATCTTCCTTCTCGATGCGGGCACGCACCTTACGCGGCGATTCGCCGGTCTGATCGGCCAGACGTTCAATTTCGTCATTGATGTCGTCGTCGTTGACTTCGATCTTCTCCTGCTCGGCGATTTTTTGCAGCACGAAATGTTCCTTCAGCGCCATCGCCGTGCTGGTGAGGATATCCTGTTGCATCAGGCGAATTTGCTGTTCGATCTGATCTTCAGGCAGGCCGTCGGCACGCATTTCCATGATCCGCCGGGCTATTGCTTTGCGGGCTTGACGCATCAGCAGGTCTTGGGGCAATTCCCACGTGGCGGCGGCATTAATCTGTTCGAGAACCTGCATCCGGGCAGCGCGGCGTTGGGTATGTTCCAAATTCCGTTGTAGCAGTACACGAATCAACTCTTCGAGTTGATCGAGATTGCTCACCCCGAGGTTCGTCGCCTGAGTGCGAAAGAACTCTTCGTCCAGTTCCGGCAAGCGGACCGTCTTGACATCTTTGATCTCGAAATGGCCCACCACTCGTTTGCCGGCCAATCCTCTTGCTGCCTGACTCGACAGGTCAATATCCACTGCTCGGGTCTCGCCTGCTTTGGCCCCCTTGATCTGCTCAGCAAATTTGCGAGCCATCCCATCTTTGAAGGCCAGTGTACGCTCCACTCGGAAATTCGATTCCTTGATGGTGCCGATGACGGTGTCGCCGTCCTTGATGGTCACGTCGCCAATGACGATATCCCCGATCTCGACTTCGCCATCCTTCGGGACTATTTGCCCATAGGGGGCCAGAATCCGCCGCCGCATCTCCGCTACGTCTTCGGCGGTGATTTCTTTCACTGGTCGTTTGAGCTTCAAGCCGCGATAGGGGGGAAGTTCAAACTCGGGACGGACTTCGACCTCAAATTCGTAGACCAGCGGCCCTTGTTCAGGAATTTGGATCTTATCCAGTTCCAGCTGGGGGGGAGCCAACGGCGCGACATCGTAATCCTTACCTAGCTGCTCCAGGCTTGCCAATAACACCTCGCTTTTGACTTGGTCGGCTACGTCATTGCGGAAGCGTTTTTCGATCAATCGGCGTGGGGCTTTGCCGGGGCGGAAGCCCGTGACCGAGGATTCCATGACGAGCTTGCTGAAATGCTCGCTCATGCGGGCGTCAATATCTTCTCGCTCCACGGTTACTTTGATGTGTTTTCGGCAAGGGCCGGTATCCTTAATCTCGACAGCCTGACGGAGTTTCCCGGAGGGGGCATGAGCTTCGCTCTCGGCGGGCGGCGTGAGAACGGCCGTGTCGCTCGCTGTCGTTGCTTGCCCATCCTGGCGGGGATCATCGCTCATCGCTGGTCACCTTCTGTGAAAAATAGCCAACACCACACCGCGTCGGCGGGTTTGTGGTCGCCCAATGGAATTGCTCTATTCTAGGGACCGCGGCGAAGTTGAAAAGGGCACTGTGCGAGTACAACGAAGGAGTCTTGGAGGTGTGTGATCTCGTTTCCTTGGGAGCTGAGAAAGTCGACTCCGCTCCCCGCCACGATCTTGACCTCGACGCGGTTTGTCTAGGCTCCGAAAACATTCTTGAAGTTCGCGGTGAGGGGTGGGACTGCCGGAACTTCTGCGAAAGCAGTGACTTCTGGAGTGTTGATCGTTTCAGCTGGCAGGTTGGGCGCTTGCAGAGGCCCAGTGACAACAGTCGGAGTTGTTCTGTCTTCCAGAAGGACAAGTTGAGGTCGAAAAGTATGGGTAGCTGATCGCATCCTATCGGACTCCTTAGGATCAGCTTGGGCGAATCGATCACCCCATGACAATTTTTATATAGGCGATACAAGAAAATCAAGTGACTGCCAGAGTTTTTTAGAAGATTGCGCCATCAGCAGATCTTTCTGCTCAGTCCCGCAACTCGGGGGGCAACTCGCCGCTGTAGCTCGCCCACAACGCGTCGATCGGGTGGGCGACCCATGGGCGTGGGTTGTCGTCGCGCAGGTGGCGGGTGATCTGCAACAGGCAGCCCACGTTGCCCGTGAAGATCGCCCGCGCCTTGGTCGCCCGCAGGTTCGCCGCCTTCTCCTTGCCCACCTTCTCCGCCATGTCCGGCTGCGTGATGTTGTAGCTGCCCGCCGCCCCGCAGCACGCCTCGCTGTCGGCCAACGGGACCAATTCCAGACCTGGAATCAACGCCAGCAGTTGCCGCGGCTGCGAGCGAATCTTTTGGCCGTGGCTCAGGCCACAGGCGTCGTGATAGGTTGCCCGCACGGGGATGGGGTGGGTGGGCGGGATGGGGCCGAGCTTGACGAGAAAGTCGTGGATGTCGCGGTACTTGCTCACGAATTTGGCCGAGCGCTCATCTTCGGGTAGGATGGTGCCGTAATCCTTGATCACCGGGCCACAGCCGCCGACGTTGGTGAGGATGGCGTCCATCTCGTCGAATCGAGACATGAAGGCATCCAGATTCTGCTTGATGAACTTCTTGGCCGGCTCGTCCAGGCCCGCATGATAGTGCAAGGCACCGCAGCAGCCCTGGCCGCGCGGAATCCACACCTCGACGCCGTTCTTTTGCAGCACCTGAGCGGTATGGAGCGTCGTTTGGGGATAAAAGGCATCCGCAGCACAACCGATCAGCAGGGCGACCCGGGCACGCCTTGGCCCCTCGGCAGGCAGGAACTCCGGCAAACCGCCATGATGCGGTTCCAAACGCGGCGGCACAATTTCTTGCATGCCACGCAACGATTTGGGCAAGAAGCGACCAAAGAAATCGATCACGCCGCGTAGGCCCAGCCGCTGGGCCAGACGTAAAGGAGACAATGCCCAAGCCATCCGCCCGGCATAGGGTGTCAGGCGGAACAGCATCTGGCGTTGCAGCCAGCCCAGTTGCGGGAAGGCTGGACCGAGCTTGGCCATATCATGGCGATAGCTGGCGATGATCTTGCCATATTGCACACCAGAGGGGCAGGCGGTTTCGCACGCTTTGCATTCCAAGCAGGTGTCCAGATGATGTCGGACTTCGGGCGTCAGTTCCGCCCGTCCATCCGCGATAGCACGCCAGAGGTAAATCCGGCCACGCGGGCTATCGTTTTCGTCGCCGGTCTGATTGTAGGTAGGACACGAGCCGAGGCACAGGCCACAGTGGACGCAATCCATGAAGCGTTGGTAGTCGAGGTTTTTGCCCAGAGCAACCACGGGTAATTGCGTTCGCAATTGGGACATCTGTTTACCCCCTGGAAAGGAACATGCGTCCTGGGTTGAATTTATCTTGGGGGTCCAACGCAGCTTTGACCCGTTGCATCAAGCCCCACTGACCGCTTGTTCGTCCCCAGACCGGCAGGCAGGGCTTCCAAGCGGCTGGGGCTTGCTCGATGACCAACTCTCCCCCGGCAGGGACGGCCTGTTCGGCCACGCGGTTGATCAAGGCGATGGCCTCGGCCTGGGGGACCCCCGAAGCCAGATGCCCACGAACGATGCCATCGCCTACCTGAACGTGTAATCGCAGGGCTGGTTGGCGAATCGCCTGCACGAACGGGCTGACCTGCCCGGGCCGTATCGTCGCTTTGAACGTCAAACTCGCCTGAGGGTCGCGCAATCCTTCCCTCAACCCACGCCAGAGCGGCTCCGCTGCTTCACTGGCCAAGACCTTGATTCCCACGAAACCGATCGCCTTGAGTTCGGCCATCACCTGTTGAACCTGCCATTCGACGGCGGCTTCGTTGTCTTCAAAGCCGACGATCACGGTCCAGGGATGCAGTTCCATTCCTAACGCTTGGGCCGCATGGGTGTCGAGCAATTCTAGGGCGATCGGCCGGGTCCGGCTGTTGTGGAGCGTCTCCAACAGGGTGCCCAGACGGCAATCGTCACAACCGAGCGTGACCAGGGCTTGTAACTCCGGCAGGGGGCGGACTTTGAGCGTTACTTGGGTGATGATCCCGAGGGTGCCCAGCGCACCGGTATGGAGCTTGCACAGGTCGTATCCCGCCACGTTTTTGACCACTCGACCGCCGGCTTTGGTTTCGACCCCCTCCGGTCCGACCGTGCTGATGCCGATGAGATAGTCTCGAAAGGTGCCGGCCCCATAGCGACGCGGACCGCTGATGTTGCTAGCGATGCTGCCGCCGAGCGTAGCCTGTTCGGGAGCTGGCACCTCGACTGGCAGGCGTTGCTTTTCGCTGGCGAGGATCGCTTGCAAGCGAGCGACCGTCATTCCGGCCTGCACGGTGATGGTCAGGTCGCGGGCCGGGTAGTCAACAACTTGATCCAGCGAACGTAGATCGATCGCCACTCCCGGGCGTTTCGGACTCCAACCGACGCTCAGACGAGTTCCGCCGCCGATCGGATAGACAGCCGGGGCGGAACGGACCAGTTCACCCAATGCGGCGACATCAGCAGGACGCTGCACGGGCACAGTTAGTTCGTCGATAGTGATCACTTCGGACACAGCTGTTGTTGTTAGGTGGGCTTGATTAGCTTAGGCGGGCCGCGAGAGGTTGCCAAGAGCAATGCCCTTCTTAACGGCCCACGGCGTGCAGACCGTAAGGGAAGGCTTCGGCTTCCACCGGATAGTGGGCGAATTGCACCGTATAGAAATCCTCGAACCAAGCCCGAATCCGCTGCGTTTCGGCCGCATCAAAGTGCGTCCGAGCGTGTAGCGTCGTGCCATATAATTCTTGGCGGATTTCACCTTGCTCGACTACTAACTCACCGGCCTTAAAGACCATCCGGGGATGTTCGAACATGGCGCGTTTGTCTGCCGATGGGGTGTAGACGGTAACGTCAGCGTCGGCGCCCGGTCCGAGATGGCCTTTGTGCGGCAGCCCGAGCAAGCGAGCCGGCCCTGCTCGGGTGATGATGGCAATTTCGTAGAGCGAATATTCCCGAGTCAGATCGGCTAAGACCGTCCGCTCACGGACCCGCGGATGCACCCGGCTAAGCACTTCTTGACGATATGTACGGTCCATCAGCAACGCGCATATCTCGGGATAGGCCAAAAACGAGCCGCCATTAGGGTGGTCGGTACTCATGGCCACCCGCCAGGGATCGTCCACCAGCAGATACCATTCCAGCCCAATCGCCCACTGTAGGGCGTTGACAAAACTCTTCTCTTTGTAAGTGATCGGCACAATACCGCAACCGGCTTCCATCTCGGTGTCGGCACTAGTCCATTTGCGACCCGTTACTCGGTGCAGGTAATACCCCAAGGGGCCGTCGCCGGTCATCGAAGTGGTTTCGCCAAACAAGACCTGGCCAACATCAACGCTGATCTCGGGGTGGGCATTGACATAAGCGGCCAAACGGGGCACATCAGAGCCAAGTAGCGTTTGATCGTCAGGATCGCCGGTGTAGCTGTGGAACTGGATGTGGGTGAGGTGAGCGCGACGGCCCTCCAGAGCCTGCATGGTGCCCAAGGTGGTGGCGCAATTGCCAGGGATCCCCAGATTATTGCAATGCAGGTGAATCGGGTGGGGCAGATGCAGTTCCATTGCCGCTTGAGCCAGTCCGGTGATGATCTGACGAGCCGTGACATCGAAAAAATCGATCGGTTCATCCAACGAGTGGAGATTTCCACGGCCCAGCTTCCACATTTCGACCCCGCCGGGATTCACGATTTTGATCGCGTAAGCCTTGGCGGCATCGAGCAACCAGCCAACGAAATGCCGCAGCCGCTCCGGTTCATTGGCTTTAAGTTGCTGCAGGACATAATGATTGTTGCCCAGCAGGACAAAAAAACCCTTATCGAGTATCGGTGTGTCGCGAAACTCTTCGTGGGCGTGTCGGGCGTGCAACGGCGTGATGGCCGCATCGAACACCGTGGTGTAGCCCATGCCGGCGTAGAGATAGCCGGTGGCAAAGGTGCTTGGGACGCTGCCGACGGTGCCGGAACGCGTCAGGGCAGTCCGTCGCACCGGAGCGGCACGGCGTTTGTCCTCGGGACGCATCTTACGGGCCAAGTTGACCTTGGGGCCGGCAATGTGGGCGTGCAGATCCACTCCGCCGGGCAGGATAATCAAACCCGAAAGGTTGTAGCTGCGCTCCGGCAAGCGGTCTGGCGGAGCGGGGATAATTTTGCCTCGTTCGATCCAGACATCCCGCACCTCGCCGTCGATGCCATTTGCCGGGTCATACACCTTTGCACCGGTGAGTTTGATGAGCATGCTGTAGGGCCTCCCTGGGCTAGCATACCAAGATTTTTCGTCGAAATCGGTAGATTCGGCGCGACCCTCAGGCCGATACCTAGATTGGATTCTTGCAAACAGCGTTTTCGACGGTTCGGCGCGCCATCCTCGGCCAAGCTGGGGATGACATCCGGTCAGGATCGTCGGATGCCCGCGTCGGACCGGGGGAGTTGGCCGACCGGGCCGGGCCATGCGCCACAGAGGGGGAATAGGTATGCGTGCAACGAAGGTTCGGAGGGCGTGGTGGCTGGTGGCCATGCTGGCCTTGATGCCCTCGCTCGCTTTCGGTCAGGGGGCCGAGGGATATGCGCCGCCGTCCTGGCAGTCGCCCTTCCCGCTGGGCAGCACTCGCCCAGAGGAAGGTGGTCTGTTCGCCTTCACCTCGTTCGACCTCTATCACGTCAACAACCCGCTCAAACGCCAGACCGTAGCGGTAAGTGGCTTTCGGATTCTCGATAACTCGCTAGCCGCGGACGGCTTTTTAGCAGGGGCGTTCGTCGGTCCGGGGGATGAGCGGCTCAACACCCAATCGCTGCGGAACGATCTGGCCATGCAGCCGGGCTTCACTGTCGGGCTAGGCTGGAAGTTCCGCGACGGCTCCAGCATCGAGCTAAGCTGGATGTACCTCCGCGATGCCGAGTACAGCGACGGGGCGACGCTCCTACCGCAGCACGGCCTTGTTGGTACCGATCTGGCTCGGACCTTCCTATACGCCGACTTCTTCAACTTGCCGTTGGAGTATTCCGGTCCGCCCAACAAAGTGGAGGGGGCCAGCCCGTTTGGAGTGTTCGGCCTTTGGAACGGTGCCAGTGTGATGACGCAGGAGTTCCGCACCCGGTTCCAACGCTACGAACTGAGCTACAAGTGGGACGTGATCGACGAAGAATACTTCCGTATGAAAGGGATCATCGGGCCGCGTTTCAGTTGGTTTTGGGATGGCTACCGCCTGCGGAGCATCAACTATTCAGTCGATGGCAGCGGCGGGGGTGGCATCGACCAGGGGTTATACTCCAACGTCACCAGCAACCGTATGTACGGTATTCACGCAGGTGTCCAATGTGACCAATACCTGGGCCACGGCTTCTCGTGCATTACCGAGGGGCAAGCCGCAGCGTATATGAACATCGTCAAGGAACGGGTGAAGATCGAAACCGGCGAGCGTTTTGGTGGCCTGCCCGAGAGCAAATATGCCCGAACCGAGTTCACCTTTGTTCCTGAATTGCAAGGCAGCATTGGCCTGATGTGGTTCCCCACCGAAAACATGCAAATTTTTGCCAAAGCTCAGGGAATGGTCTTCTTCAACACCCTCACAGCACCGCGACCGGTCAGCTTCGACTACCTGCGTCCGCGACCAACCTATGAAAGCACCATCCGAACGCTGTTGGGTCTGGAGTTTGGGGCCAGCATTCATTTCTAATCCCCTCGGACGGTTCAGCGTTCTCCTGCCCCGACTGACTCAAAATGCCCCGCCGATTCGGAAGCCCTTTCCGGTCTGGCGGGGTTCTTGGGTTTCCCTTTCCATTTGATCCTTCCGTTCTACAATACACTTTCTCTTACTCAAACAGACTTTGCCGAAGTTGGTGGCAATTCAAGGAGCGACTATGGCCGAGGACCGAAGTGACTCGCGTGAGCTAACCTGGCGGACGCTTGCCCCATTCACCGAGTTGTTCCGCGCATTCCAGATCGCGTTGGACCTAAACAAGATGTTACTGGCAGCGGCTGGGATACTCGTGATGACCCTAGGCTGGTCATTGCTCTCTCTAGCCTTCTCCTTCGGTTATGAGAAAACGCCTCCGGATTGGTCCAAGAAAGAGGGCGACAAGACTGCGGAAACCTATGTCACTCACCACCAGGAACGCCTGCAGTGGAACCTCATGCACGAGGCCGCCGGTCTGGGGGATCCCGCCAGTAAATACGAGATCGAAGACTTTGCCCAGACGCTCACGGAATACACACTCGTCAAGGAGGCTCTCGAAGACAAAAAGCTCGACCCTGCTAAATCGGAAAAGTCGGATGTGGTGATCATCCGCGATGCCCTAGATACCAAGATCAAGACGGCCGACAAGAAGGAAAAGCCCGAACTGGAATCGCTCCGCGCTCGGGCCGGGCGCTACGCGGATCTGGGTAAGGTCAAACCATATGCACGACTAGCTGTCTGGCCCTGGTTTGAGGATCGCGGGCCTAACCCCTATCTGCTGGTCACCGGACAGGCCGGCATCCCCTGGGAGGCGGGCTACTTCTGGGACTGGTTCACCCGCAGCCAAGTTCCTGTGATGATTGAGCCGCTCATTAAATTCGTTCGCCCGATCGTCTACTTCCTCTCTCCCAATAATACCTTCAGCAGCAAGACTTACTTCTTGCTAGCAGCCGCGGTGATGCTTGTCACTTGGTCGATCTTTGGCGGGGCCATCACTCGCATTGCCGCCGTGCAGTATGCCACCCGGGGCGAACGGATCGGGGCCTTGGAAGCGCTACGCTTTACCACCCGCCGCCTAGTCGATTACATCCTGGCCCCGATCTTCCCGATCGGCTTTGTGTTTATCTTGGTGGTCTTCTCGGTCATCCCTTACTTCTTCGTCATGATCCCTGTCGTGGGTGACTTCCTGGCTGGCGTCCTCTGGCCGCTCTGGTTGCTCTTTGGCGTCATCATGGCTGTTGCCCTGGTTGGGTTAGTTGGCTGGCCACTGATGGCCGCGACCATTAGCACCGAGGGGACCGATAGCTGGGAAGCTGTCAGCCGCACCTACAGCTACGTTTATCAGCGTCCCTGGCATTTCATCTGGTATGCTCTCGTCTCGATTGCTTATGGAGGGGCTGTCGTCTTCTTTGTCGGCTTCATGGCTAGCTTTGCTGTCTTCCTGGCTAAGTGGGCCACCACTAACACCCCTGGCTCGGCCTACTTCAACCGCGAACCGCTGCCGTTGTTTGTCTATGCCCCCACATCGTTCGGTTGGCGGGAATTGTTGCTCGAAGGGGCCATGGCAGAGGCTCGCGACACCCGTGACAAGGTGATTCGGCCGCTGCGTCCAGTGGTCGAGCCGCGCAGTAGTGGCCGCAGCGACCGCATCGACCCCTTAGCTCTGGAAGATTTCAAAGCGAGCCTGCGCTGGTGGAATTTCATGGGTGCAGCCATGGTGGGCTTCTGGCTAGCGCTGGCCTTTTTGCTCATGTTGGGCTTCGGTTACAGTTTCTTCTGGACGGCCAGCACCATCATTTACTTCCTGCTGCGCAAGAGTGTGGATACCAACGAGTTGGATGATGTCTACCAGGAAGAGGAAGACGCCCAACCGCGTTACGCCACCCCACCGCCGGCTCCGGCCTCGCCCACGGCTCCGGTGCCCTCGACAGGCCCAGCAACGCTGCCGATGGTGCCGCCTGCCAACAGTAGCAGTGCCCCTGCACCGGCACCGTCTCCCGCGTCGGCATCGGCACCGGCCCCGTCTCCCGTGTCGGCATCGGCACCGGCCCCCGCGTCGGCCCCTGCCCAGGCTGCAACCCCAGTTGCCGCACCGGCTTCGCCACCAGCCAACTCGGGGCAAGCCGCCGATAAATCCCAGGACGAACCGAAGTAACCTGAGCCAATACCTTACAGATTATCATTCAGATAATTAATCGCTGGCGGTCCCCACACAAGCATACACGGCATCTACTAGTGCTTGGCCACGCGGGTTCAACAATACCCCGTGGCCTTGCTTGTTCATGGTGTACCCAAAAGCCAGTTCGCAGGTCGGATCGGCAAACCCCAACGAGCCGCCCATCCCAGCATGCCCGAACGCCCGCCGGCCAATCAGCAAGCTATCTTGTGCGCCGGCAGGCCCCCGGCGATTATCTGCCCGCTTCATGAATCCCAGCCCGAAGGCCATTCCCACTAGCAAGGTGCCGTCGATCGCCGTGGCGCTGTGGGTATCCATCGCCTCGCTCAGCGTACGCCGGTCGATCACGCGGCCCGATAGCACCGCCGCATACAGCCCGGCGAGACTGCGTCCATTGGCAACAGCCCCGCTGCTGGGCAAGCAAGCCGACAGCGCCTGTGGACTGTCGGTATCACCGAGTCGACGACCAGTGTTGCGCAGGACCGAAGCCTGGATGCTTTCGGGGTGGGCGTTGGCATGGGAAAGAAACCGCCAAGGCGGTACACCGGGCGGCAACGGGTCCGGCTTGATTGTCGCGGCCACTCGCGCGTGTTCGCTTTCCGGCAATCCCAAATAAAAATCCAAGCCCAGCGGTTCGGCAATCTCTTGGTGGAAGTATTGCCCCAACGGTCGCCCGTCTACCCGCCGCACGACTTCCCCGACCAGATGGCCAAAGGTGCCGGCCCCATAAGCTTGCCGGGTACCTGGCTCGTACCAGGGAGCCATCTGAGCCAATGCGTTGGTGATGGTTTCCCAGTGATACAACGCTCCGACCGGCAGCGGCTCACGAAACGCGGGCAATCCGGATTGATGCGAGAGCAGCCAGCGAACTGGAATCGCCTCTTTGCCCTGGGCGGCGAATTCCGGCCAATATTGGGTCACGGGAGCATCGAGGTCCAACCGCCCTTGCGACACTAGCCGTAACGCTGCCAAGGCTACCGCCGCCTTGGTACAAGAGAAGATGACTCCAAGGGTATCACGCTGCCAGGGCCGTTGCTCATGCCGCTGGGCGTAGCCGCCCCACAGATCGACGACAACCCGGCCTTGATGAACGACACAGACGCTTGCCCCCACCTCGCCACGCTCAGCGAAATTACGAGCGAATTCGTCCCGAACGGCTTCAAACGCAGAATCAACGTAGCCATGAATCATATTTTGTCCTGTTTGGAAGAGAATCCCCATCGACAGGCCGCGCGGAAAGCACGGCTGGGCAGCTAGCAAGAACATGAACCACACAACCGACGAAACATGAACAATCTGAAAAAATCGGAAGGGGGAGATACCCCAGCAGGCCCGAGATGTTTTTCCAAGGAGTTTCTTCTGTTTTGGGGTTTCTCCGCTCTGTAGTGGATCGGAGGAAGATTCCTAAGCTTGTCCGCGGCGATATTCATATAATGTAATTTTTTACAAGTATATTCTTTATCCTCTCAACAGAGCAATGGTTTCATCCGTAGCAGTGATGATCTGGTGTTCCCATCTGGGATCGTCTGGGGCAAACGGAAATAGGATGCCCCGCGAACTGTTGATGATTGCTCCCAAACCATCGCTACGCATTGCCGCACGCACATCGGCCGCGCTCCCGCCCTGCGCCCCGTAGCCGGGCACCAGAAAAATCACCTCAGGCAGAGCAGCCCGCAACTCGGCTAACTCGGCTGGATAGGTCGCGCCAACGACGGCCCCGACATCGCCCAGGCCATCGGTCCCAAGATGGTCCCGGCTCCACTGTGCCACCTGTTCGCCGACTCGGCGATAGAGCGGTTTGCCATCACACACCAAGTCTTGAAACAGCCCCGCGCCAGGGTTGCTGGTGCGAACCAGCACAAACACGCCACCGCCTCGCTGCCGCGCTGCTTTCACGAAAGGCTCGACCGCATCCGTTCCTAGATACGGGTTGACCGTCAATGCATCCCCCCCCCAGATACCAAAGGCCGCCTCGGCGTAGGCACTGGCCGTCGATGCAATATCGTTGCGTTTGCCATCCAGCAGCACGAGCGCTCCCATCTGCCGAGCGCGGGCGGTGAGCCGTTGCAGTACGACGAAGCCTGCTGGGCCGCAAGCCTCGAAAAAAGCCAGCTGCGGCTTAATGACCGGGACACGCCCCGCCACGAGGTCCAACACCCGCGCACAAAACAGCTCATAGGCAGCTGCTCGACCTTCAGGGGTGTCCTCAAAGCGTTGCCGTAACGACAGCGGCAGCGCTTCCCAGCGGGGGTCCAGACCGACGCATAAAGGCGTGCCTCGCTCGCGGATTAACTCATTCAAACGATCGGCAAAATGGCTCACGTCTTGCCCTCCAGCACAGGCCGATACCACTCCCAAGTACGGCGCAAGCCATCGTAGGGGTGAGTTTGGGGGCACCAGCCGAGTTCTTTTTCAGCCCGTTCGGTGCGGTAACTGGTAGGTCGACCAACCAACGCGACGGCATAACGGGTAACCGCCGGTGGCTCGCGGTGACCCCGGAGCCGGCCCCAGGCTTCGCCCAAAAAAGCATAGGTAAAGGCCAACGAGTAGCTGATCTGCTGCCGAACCAGCGGTAGGCCCAAGACGCGGGCCAGGGCGTCGAGAAATTCCTTTTGTGTCACTTCGCCCCGGCTGCTCAGGTTGTAGATCCGGCCTGCAGCAGCGGGAGTGGTGCCTGCTCGAATCACGGCATCAGCAATATCTTGCACATACAAGATGTTCAAGCGGTTGTTTCCATCTCCAATGATCCGAACATGACCGGCACGCATCGCCTTGACCACTCGCGGAAAACTGTTGCGGTCACGAGGCCCATAAAACCAACTCGGCCGTAAGATTGTCCAAGGTCGCGGAGAGGCGCGGACGAGTTGCTCGGCGTCGATTTTTGCCTGGCAGTAGTAATCCCACCACCAAAGGCGTTGGCCTAGGGGGGCATCCTCGTCGAATCCCTCCGGTGGTGGGGTCGTCCGTCCATATACATTGATCGAAGATACATGCACAACTCTCCCCACTTGGCCGGCTTGGCACGCGATGAGTAGGTTCCCCACAGCCTCTACAATCGCCCGTTGATACAATCGACGCGGTCCCCAATCCCCCACTCGTGCCGCGCAGTGATACACCACCGCGGCCTGCTCCACGGCCGGAAGCAGTGTTTCGGGCCGCTCTAGGTCGGCTTCCACACATTCGACGCCCCAGCTACGCAATTGGGATGTGTCCGCATTAGGCCGCACCACTGCCCGTACCGGGTACCCGCGTAGACGGAGTTGCTCGGCGACGTGACTACCCAACAGACCGGTCGCGCCGGTGACCACATGAAAATCTCCCATAAAGCCGATTGTACAACTCGCAAGAAAGTCCGAGAATAACAACATCCACTTGGAGGAAGTGCAATCATGAGCAACGGCATTCCCACTCGTCGTTTGGGCAACACCGGCGAACAGGTATCGATTCTGTGTCTAGGCGGTTGGCATATTCGTTCCATCAAAGACGACAATGAGGCCATCCGCATCATGCACGCGGCGTTGGATGGCGGCATGACCTTTTTCGACAACGCCTGGGATTATCACGAAGGGGCCAGCGAAGAGCTAATGGGGCGTGCCCTGGCGATGGGGGGCAAGCGGAAGCAATGCTTTTTGATGACCAAAAACTGCGGTCGTGATCCCAAGACGATCGCCCAACACCTTGACGACAGTTTGCGACGGCTGCGTACCGAGGTCATCGACCTTGTACAGTTCCATGAGATCAACTACGACAATGACCCCGAATGGATTGTGGAACGCGGCGGTCTAGGAGTGTTGCTAGAGGCCCAGAAAGCCGGCAAAATCCGATACATTGGCTTCACGGGGCACAAGGATCCGCGGATTCATCTCGACATGTTGAAACGTCACGACTGGCAGACCGTTCAACTCCCCACCAATGTATTGGATTGGCACTACCGTAGCTTCCTGCGAGAAGTCGTTCCCCTGGCCAAACAACGCGGCATCGGCGTCATTGGCATGAAAAGCCTCGGCGGCGGCAGAGATCAGATGGGACGCTTCATCTCCGGCGGGGTTTGTACACCACAGGAAGCTATTCGCTTTGCCCTATCCCAGCCGCTGGATAGCTTGGTCGTTGGCATCGACTCCTGGCAAGTCTTGGAGCAAAACTTGGCCATCGGCCAGAACTTTACTCCCATGAGCCAAGAGGAGCAAAACGAATTGCTAGCCCGGGTACGGCCTTTAGCCGGAGACGGCCGACACGAGCTATTCAAATCGACGCAGTTGCACGATGGCCCGTACCATCGCGCCCAGCACGAGATGACCGAAGAACAAGTCAAGGCCCTCTAAGGGGGTTGCATTTGCCAGAAGCTGCTGCTCGTTTCTCCATCCGGTGAGCGAGCAGCTGCTTTCCCAGTCCTATTTCAGCTTCTTCAGTTCGGCCTCGACGTGTTTGGCGCGTGTGTCGATGCGGTTTTTCAAGTCACGGATGCGATTCTTGTAATCGCGAGCCGTGCCCGGATCATAAGTTTGCAGTGCGGCGGTCAGTTCTTTTTCCAAAGCATCGAGCCGTTTGCCGATCACTTGCGGTTTGAACACATCACGGAGAATTTCATGCATGCGGGCATGATAGCGTTTTTTCCCTTCCTCGGATTCCATCACCGCCCGAGCGACCATGCCGTTGTAGCCCTGATATAACCCCATGCGAGGTTCGTTGAACATCTGATCCATCCCCGAGGGGATAAAGATGATCTTGTCTTTCTTCGGATCGTGATAGACCCGATAATTGTTCCGATTGGCCGGATAACCATCCCAATCACAGCACAGGGATTCCAACACCAAGTAACTGATAAATTTGTCCATGTCGAGTAATTTTTCGACCTTCTTGAAACGCTCGTTGCGGTCTCGCTCCTGGCATGCCTTGACCAACGCCTTCAAATCCGCGTGGTTGGCCACATCCCCTTTAGACCCCGAGAGCAGCTGTAAGGGTTGGTCGATGTCCCGCAAAAAACCGCCATCGTAGAAATTGCCCGTTGGATTCTCAAAATGCCGGCGTCGGAACTGTTTATCGTAGCCTTCTTTGAGATAGTACAGCCCCTTCATCTTGCCGTTGATCGTCACTAGGGCATGGCCAATTCGCGAAGCGGGCACTCCAGCCGCGCGGAACAATTCGCCACAGATCAACTCATGCACCCAGGTGCCGTCCTGCACCGAATTAGCCAAGTGCCACTTGTCCATGCCGTGGAAGAGTTGCTGCACACCGTGCTTGTTCATGTTCAGAGTCAGGCCCGGTTTGTCGTCGAGGCCGCGATAGCTCCCGGCGGCTCCTTTCAGATGGATACCGACATTTTTGTAGGTTTTACCGTCACTGGTGAGGGTACAAGAAGCATACTTGCGCGGCTCGTGACGGAGTTTGTCCATTTCGGTTTTGTCGATCGTGATGTCGATCTTGATCACCTTTCCCGAGTTGAAAAAGGCATCAGAATCCGCGGCAGGGTTGGCCTGACCAACCAAGGGGGCAGCGAGGAGACAGGCCGTGACGAATGACACCAAGCGTAGCATGAGAAGTTCCTCCTGCATCCACTGTAGCAATCCCCAGGTGTTCGGGGCAGTCATCCTTGCTTGAGAGCTGTGGCCAACCGCTCCGCCACGGTGGTAAGTACTTTCACGCGAGCATAATTTTTATCTTCGGCCTCGACGAGAATCCAAGGCGCAAAAATGGTACTGGTTTGTTCAATCACATCGCAGGCTGCTGCCTCGTAACTGGCCCATTTCTCACGATTCCGCCAATCCTCGGGCGTAATCTTGTACTGCTTGTATGGAGTGGTCTGCCGATCCTCAAAACGCCTTAGCTGTTCGGCCGGACTGATGGCCAGCCAAAACTTAATAAGCACAGCCCCCGCGGCGGCCAGTTGCGTTTCAAAATCGTCAATCTCGGCATAGGCTCGTCGCCATTCGTTTTCGGAGGCGAACCCTTCGACCCGCTCCACTAGGACGCGTCCATACCATGAGCGATCAAAGATGACCACGCGGCCATGGGGGGGTAATTGACGCCAGAATCGCCAGAGGTAGGGGCGGGCTTTTTCTTCGTCACTGGGAGCGGCAATCGAGACGACCTGATAATCGCGGGCATCCATTGCTTGGGTCAGGCGACGGATGGCTCCGCCTTTACCGGCGGCATCGGGTCCCTCGAATACAAGGATGAGCGAACGGTTGCTGGTACGTAGTTTTCGTGTTAGCCGCGCGATCCGAGATTGCAAGCGAACGATTTGTGCTTTAGCATCTTCCGGATCGAGACGTTTAGAGAGATCAAGTGTATTGATGACGTTTCGTTCATCCGGAATAAGGACCAACGGCTGCGGGACGTGTGGCGGCTTTTCTCGTTCCTGTTGCAGACGCTGACGGATCGCTTCAACCAGCATTCGGCCAACCGTGAAATAGCAGTAGCGTTCGTCAGTGGCCTCGACGATATGCCAGGGGTTTTCGGTGCTGCTGGTGCGTTGGATGACATATTCGGCGAAGGTGCGAAAGCGGTCATAGCGTTTGGCCAGTCGCAGATCGAGTTTGGTGATGCGCCAGCGGGTTTCCGGATCTCGTCGGAGCTTGCGGATTCGTTTATGCATTGGCTTTTCAGGCAGATGCAACCAAATCTTCAGAAGCAAGACATTCTCATTGCTGAGCATCCGTTCGAAGCGAACCAGCGGCTCTAGATCGCGATCGATCTCATTCACTTCGCCTTTGCCCAGCACACGGCGCAAAAAGGGAACTCCTTCCCAACCACCAAAAAAAATGCCGATGCGTCCTGTGGGTGGCAAGGCACGCCAGTATCGCCACATCGGTGGACGTTGCCGTTCTTCGTCCGTGGGTTCCCGCTGCGCGTGCGTCTCGATCCCACGGGCATCCAGCCACTCCAGCAATTTATTTACCGTCTCGGATTTCCCAGCGGTTGGCAACCCCGAGATGACCAGAACTACAGAAAAGTTGGCGCTGGCTAGTTGGCGTTGGACTTCGACCAGCGCAGCTCGCAGCGGGCCGAGTTGCTCTTTGTAGGTTTGCTTGTCCATCTTATTCCCTACTTCAGCACTTTCAAACATATATTCAACCCCGTCAACTGAAGCAGATCTTCACTCGCATAAGATCACAAGCATTCATATCTAGATGGATGGCGTCTCCGTCCCGGTTGGCCTCGTAAAACTCCGTGCCCGCTAGATCCTCGACCGCCGCTCGAATCGGATCTCGCACACAACGTAGCACCGCTGGGCCATAATGATTGGCCGTCTCCAGCAGGGTGACACGCACCGCATCTCCCTCGGCCGGCCGCAGGGTCGATAGCACCACGTTGGGGGCGTCCAGATGAAACAGCCAACCCGTCGCACCAACCGGCGGGGGTCCCTTGGTGGTTTCGACCACAGCCACCGGAGAGACGACTCCTAGGGCGGTTTGCATCGGTACCTCGCGATCCAGACCGACCATCAGATCAAACGTACGGGCCGATTCTCCCTCGACCAGAAGAAGCGTATCCACCATACGCCCGCCGTGGCGTTGATGGAATGGCAAGCCGCCCGGCAACACAACCGTATTGGGTCGACCTACCCGGAGTTCCAGAAAATCCGGCGATTCGGGGCGGTTGCTGCTGGTGAAAATCGGCTGGCCTTGATAGCCGCGTAGCAACGGGGTCATCTCTTCACGCCAGGCCAACCGACTGCCGACATAAGCATGCCAAGCATAGCCCTCGATTGGCTGCAACGGCTCTAATTCGATGCGTAGCTCAAGCACCGGGCGTCCGATCCAAGCGCGAAATCGCTGCCGAAACCGGACTACTGCCTTCCCTTCACCGTCGAGAAGCTCCCCCGCTGTAGTTATCTCTCCCAGGGCTGGTCCGCAGGCCGTCACCGCAACCGAGCTTGCCCTCATAGTGCTGCCGGGATTCCACACCAACTGTTGCGCAACCCGGCCGATGCGAGTCCGACTATCGCGTAGATTACGCAAGCCGCCCGTCTGCGGGTCGATTTCTGCCTCAAAAAACTCATTGCGAATCGTGCGCTCCTCGGCCGTTTTGAGCTTGCTGGGCGGCGCGAGAGTACCCGGGGCCGGTCGGGGGAACCAGGCAAAGCCCAGAGCGGGCACTTCGACAACAACCCGGGCCAAGTCGCCATCGAGTTGGCTAGCCTTGACCGGCCCTTCAACTTGGATTGCCCCGGAGACCCCAAGGAGTTCCAAGGCGACCCGACGGGTGAAGGCGCAGGGATTCAGCACGAGCCAACCGGGTTGCTCGGCTCCGCGAGCGACCAGCCGTTCGGCTAATCTGCGTGCGGCCTGATTCAAAGCGGCTTGCAGTTCGGCTGAGTTGGCTTGACCTTTTTCAAAGCGTTCTTCCAGTTCGCTGAGGGGCTGCGGCTCAGAGGGCCCTTGAAGCGCGTGCAACAACCCGGCAAAAGTGAACGTCGCGTCGAGAGTGCGACGTTCGCGATGGAGCGTGGCAAATTCACTGATCGGTCGAGGCGTCTGCCCCTGGGCTGCCTGTTGTGGAGTGGACGTAGTACGTTCGATGAGAAAATCGGCATAAAATTCATCGGCTGTGGCCACCGAGGTATAGTCGCCGGTCATGACCTCGTTGAAGTAGTTGCTCAGGGTAGTCCATCGACCCAGCACAGGGGCCAAACGGGTTAGCTCCACCCAATCGTGATACCAAACCGGGGCCGGCTGCTCTCGATGCATCAGGGCGATCGTCGCATTTTGATCTTGCACAATGCTGGTATACAACAGATGCGCTAGGTGAAAATAGGTCTGTGGCGTGTGGGCCGGTTGGGGCATCCGAGTGAACGCATCCACTTGCTTGCCATCCGTCGAAGGCCAGCTGACCACGGCCGAGGAGTGCGACGGCAGCATTGATTCATCAAATGAGACGAATAAGCAGCGCGTGATTCCTGACGACTGCAAAAGCATCGGCATCTGGGTGTGCAGGCCGCCACGCCGACGTCCATAGACTCGCAAAGGGGTCTCGAAGAGCCTCTGATGCGTCTGCTGGGCCAAGCGGAGGTTGGCCAGCTGCGATTCAAGTGGTAGGAAGTATTCCTCGCGTTCGCGGTAGCCGCCGCTGATCACCTCGGCTCGCTCGTTGGCAACGCGTGGCTTCAGGATGGCCAGACGTTCTTCCGAAAGAGCTTCGAGTTGCTGGCCGCTGGCCAAAAAGTTCACCGGAAGCTCGGCAGCAAAGGCGGCCGGCCAATCAGCGGCAAGCTCTAGCACCAGATCAATAACGTGGATCGAGGTGGGGTAGATGACCTCGCGGGCTTTGAGCAGAAGTGACGCGGCCGCCTGGAGTTTTTCCCGGACTAGGTCGATCTGCCCACGGCTAAGAGCTTCAACGGCCTGAGCAATTGCTTCAACCAATTCTCCCGAGTTGAGCAGGTTTTCTTGCTGCATGGCCTCGAACAGAGCGTCGAGTTGGCCCACCCCCAGCCCCAGAGCGTAGAACCCTGCGATTGCCTCGGGGGGTAAATCCAGTAAAGCGGAAAGATACTCACGCTCGGCGCACAGCGGTTGCAACGCTTGGCGCAAATTGGCTAGCGTCGAATCCCACTGGGGGTGTGCGTAAAAAACCACCGCACCGGCAGCCCTAGCGCGATCGAACCAATCGTCGGGTAACGTCAACGGCGGATTATCGGGCACAGAAATCAACAGATTGGCCGTTGGTTGTTCATGATCATATGGCGAAGCAATGCGTGGTAAAGCTTCACTACACGCCAGCACTGCTGGATGCCACAGCACCCGCCAAGCGTTGAGAAATGCGGCCATCTCCTCATCGGAGAGGTAAAGAGTCGTCTCGGTCGGCAGTCGATAAGCCGAGAGCAAAAGGGTAGTACGCGGATTCATACGCTCAGAATAGCAAATCGCTCTTCGCACGGCATCCCCCGGCTGTCGACCTAACGCTCGCAAGCTATAGTGGCTTACAGTTGCTTCGCAGTTGGCCGATGGGAGAGGCTCTATGCCGGGTGTCTTGCTGCTGACCTACCATTTCCCGCCCTCGGCGGCGAGCGGGACCTTTCGCCTGTTGGGCTTTGCGCAGCACCTGCCGCGTTACGGCTACCGAGTGAGTGTGGTGGCCCCTCCTACTCTTCCCTGGGAACCGGCAGATGCCAATCTGATGGCCCGCGTCCCGCCCGAAACCAAGCTTTATCCGGTTGATTATCCCGTCGGCTACCCCAAAGCCCTTAGGTGGTTTTCGCCGTATGGGGTGTGGTTGTGGAAGGCCCGCGCGACTGTGGACCGGGCGATTCGCGAACAGAGGCCGGATGTCGTGCTAAGTTCAGGGCCGCCCCATATCGTGCATCTGCTGGGCTGGCGAGCTAAAGGTCGCTTCGGGGGGCCCTGGGTTGTCGATTGCCGGGACCCTTGGGTGACCACCACCGATGTGTTACCTCCTAAAGGATTGTCCAGGGCCTTTGAAACCTTTTGGGAGCATCGTGTGTTCGGGCGAGCCGATGCGATTGTCTGCAACGCCCCTGTCGCTCACGCCAAGCTGGCTGAGGCGTTGCCCCAGTGGGCTGCCAAGATGTTCTCGATCCCTAATGGCTACGATCCCGATCTTTTCCCGCCGCCGGCCCCTCGTACCCCTGGACCCGTTCGCATCCTCCACGCAGGGCAACTTTACGTCGGCCGTGATCCCCGACCCATTCTCGACGCCTTGGCCGGTATCCCTCTCGGCAGTGTGCCGCCGTTTCGCCTGGAGTTTCTGGGGCGCACAGAATATGCCCCGGGAGCCGACCTAGCTACCGAAGCAAGCTCCCGCGGCTTGAACGACATAGTTGTTTGCTGGGGACAACGGTCGTATCGGCAGACACTTGAGGAAATGGCGAGCGTGGATGTGTTACTGTTGATGGATACCCCAAATCGTCAGGTCGGGGTGCCGGCCAAACTGTACGAATATCTCGGAGCGGGTAAACCGGTGTTAGCGATAGGAGAGAGTCACGGCGATCTGGCAGCGATTTTAAAGCAAAGCGGGGTTCCCTACCGCATTGCTCACCCAAACGACCCAGTGTCGATCCGTCAGACCCTGATAGAACTGGTACGCGGGGTCGCCGAAGCTACCCTTCCCCCCGTAGCGGATGCGGCTCGCCGACAGTTCACTCGCGAGGCGCTGGCTGGCCGCTTGGCGGAATTGTTCAACCAACTGCTTACGAGGCGTGTATGAACTGGTTTGCCAGGATTCGCCGCGGTGAGGGGCCTTTCTGGAGCCGGGTGAAATGGCTGGTAAAGCGGAGCTTGCAAGTTCATCTTCCGGTGTTTTGGCTAACGCGACCGTTGTTTTCCGGGTGCTATTACCTGCATGTGTTCATTCGGGAGACGTGGTTGCGATTGGCCCGCTTTTTCTGGTATGAGCCGCTGTTCCGTAGCCAGTGCGTCCAAGTCGGCAAAGGCTTCCAGATGGAGGCATTGCCCTACATTCACGGTTCGGGACGCATCACGTTGGGCGATCATGTCCGCTTCGGAGGCCAACCGGTATTTGTGTTTGGCAACCGCGGCGAGCAGCTACCGGAGATTTCCCTGGGCGATGGCACTTTTCTGGGCCATCTGGTGATTCTCACCTGTGCGCATGAGATACGCATTGGCAATCATTGTTTGATTGCGTCGGGGGTGCAGATCAGTGACTACGATGGGCACCCGCTGGATGCGCAGCATCGCCGAGCGGGAAACCCCACGCCGCCGGAACATATTCGCCGTGTGATTATTGAAGAAGATGTGTGGATAGGTCAAAGTGCTATTATCCTTAAGGGGGTACATATCGGAGCGCGTTCGATCGTCGGGGCAGGGGCAGTCGTCACTCGCGATGTGCCCCCTGATGTCGTCGTCGCAGGCAATCCGGCCCGCGTGGTCAAACACCTGACGCGACCGGCCGACTCATCTGCTCCGTCCTAGGCCCTTATCCCGCAGACCGCGAATCACTCATAAGCGATTGCCTCGGGAATGCGTAACCCTGTTGCCCAACTGGCCGGCCATAGTCCCGCCAACGCGGCGCAGAACATACAAGCCAGACAGACCACGCCTCCCTCGATCCAGGGAATACGCATGGGAAACAGGAAACCGGACTCATCGAGTACCATCACATAGATCACATACCATTGGAGACCGAGTCCGATTACGATGCCGATGAGTGCTCCGATCATCCCCATGAGCAGGGCCTCGGCCAAAACCAGACGAAGCACCTGGGTTCGCGTCGCGCCCACGGCACGCAAGAGGCCTAACTGCCGCTTTTGCTGTAGCACCGAGATAAACAACGCACTAATGACCCCTAACAGCGCCACGAGGCCGATCACCACCTGCTGGGCGTAGGCCAAGCTGTAAATGTTGTTTAAGCCGGCGTTGACCTCGCGGTAGACCTCGGGGCGATCGACCACGAAGACGGCCTCGCTTTGTTCGAAGCGTTTTTTGAAGGTCGATTTGACAGCTTGCAAGTCGCTACCAGGTTTGAGGAATACGTCAAAGATGTCCACTTGCGAATCACCGAACTTCTCGCGATACCACGGCAAATTCATCACAACCGTACCCCGATTCCAGGTGTAATCGACCACGGTGCCGACCACCTCGACTTCCAGATTGCCGTCCTTGCCCGGTAGGCTCAGCCGCTCACCCACCTTCACTCCATAGAGCCGGGCGAAATTCTCACTGACGGCCACGGTCCCTGGTTGGCGCAGACGCGGCAAACGCGCGAAGCCCTGAGCGAGTGCAGGGCGAGTGGTTCCGCGGTCCAGAGCGGCCAAGTCGAGCGCGACCAGCCAAATGATTTTGACCTGCCCGTCGATGGGGGAAGTGAAGTCGAGGCGTTGCAAGCGGACGGGTAAAACGATATCGACCTCGGGATAAGAGGCGAGCTTGTCGCCCAGCGAGGGGTCCATGGTCAGCGCGGAACCGCCCGAGGTAACACTCGACCCGCACGAGACGAACAGATCAGCGGCGATTTTTTCTTCCACCCAGGTCTGGATCGCCTCACGCGCTGATTTCAAGAATCCCGAGGTTTGAATCAGTAACCCCGTCGTCGCTGCCAACGCAGCGATCACAATCCCCGTACGAACCGGCGTGCGGATCAGATTGTCCGCGGCCAGTCGTCCCTCCAGACCCAGGACCGAACGAATCAGCGGTTGCGCCAAGCGGCCTAGCACCGCGGCCAGCAGAGGTGTCAGCGCCAAGGCGCCGACCAGCAGCAAAATGATGCCAGCAAACACGCCAACCAGCGGCGGCAAGGATGTGCGAAAAACGGCCGCCGCGGTGCCTGCTCCTAACAAGAGAAGCACGACAGCCAAATGAACAAGCGTTGCTCCTAAGGTCGAATGCAGCGGCACCCGCCGCACCGCGTGTGCTGGTTCCTCCTGAGCGGCCTGCAGGGCAGGTACCAGAGCAGCCAGCACGGCGACGAGAGTGCCCGCCAGGATGGCAGCGAACATGAGCCACCAAGGCAGTTGGATGCTGACATTTTCAATCGGCACGAGCAATTCACTGATGACGCCTGCCAAGGGTTTGATGGCCAGCCAAGAGAGGAAACAACCCAGGGGCACGCCAACGCTTGAGCCGACTACCCCCATCACCAACGATTCCAGCAGAAACAACTGGGCGATTTGGCCACGCGTCGCACCGACTGCTCTCAGGATGCCGATGTCGTGACGGCGTTCGGCGACACTAACCGACAGGGCGTTGTAAACGAGGAACAAACCAACCACCAGGGCCCCGGCGCTGCCGATCAGCATCCCCATCTCCAGACCGGAGGAGACGTTGCTGACCATGTCGCGGTTGGTCTGCACCGTCTGCACGTCGGCCCGATCCCCCAGCCAGCGTTGCACCTCGGCCTGAACACGAGACAGATCGGCTCCTGATTCCAGTCGAATGTTGATCTGTTGCACGCGTACTTCTTGGCCGGGAAAACACAAAGCCGAGGCCTGTCTTAGGGGCAGGACGACGACCGAGCTGCTAATCGGTAACTCCGATTCACGAAAATCCACTGTCCCGACGATGAGAAAGCGAGGGGTGCGACCAGCATTGCGAAGACGGAGCCAGGAAGCGTCCAGGCCGCGTTTTTGGAGAGCATCGATGAGATCGGGTGAGACCAGAGCGACTTCGCCTTTAGCGAGGGCGACGCTCCAGCGTGGCAGTTCAAGTACTCTAGGTGTGCGAAGTTGTGTCTTGATCTTCAACGGGTTGTCTTGCAGAAGGGCTGCCGCATCGGTGAGCGTCGCGGGAGTTTCGATGCCAAATAGCCAAGTCGGGCGATTATCCAGTTCTACTGTGGAGACGCGGGCATAGAGAAACGGCCGAATCTCGCTGATTCCAGGTAGGCGGGCGTCGCGAAGTTCGTCTGCCAACGAGGCAGGTACACCTGCCCCCCCTTTGACGATCAGTAGATCGGCCAGCGAGGCCAGCGGGTTGACGCCTTCTTGCACTCCCCTTTTCAGTCCACGTGCGAGGCCCTGGGTGGCCACCAGCACAGCAACGCCCAGGGTGATAGACAATACAACCAGCAGCGTGCGAACCTGATGCTGCGCGATGTACGCTAGGCTCAGCGTGCGAAACAGACTGATCATGTGCGCCTCACCCCTGGACCGTGGCCGTCGGTCGAATCGGGGAGGTGGAACCGCTTTCGGCTTCGCAGATACGGCCGTCGCGGATGACGATCCGTCGGTCGCCATAGTTAGCGGCCTGGGCATCGTGGGTGACCATGACGACACAACGGCGACCGGCCTCGGGCAGTCTGCGCAGTAGTTTGAGCACTTCGGTGCTGTTGTGCGAGTCGAGATTGCCCGTGGGTTCGTCGCAAACGATCGCCTCAGGGTTGCTGACCAGGGCGCGAGCGATGGCAACACGTTGCATTTCCCCGCCGGACATCTCATCGGGGTAGTGTTCGGCACGGTGGGCCAGATGAACCGGTTCGAGGGCAAGCCGAGCCTGTTGCAGTGCCTTGGAGCGGCTCATTCCCCCCAAGAGCAGTGGCAAAGCGACGTTTTCCGCTGCGGTAAGAGTCGGTAACAAGTTGAAGAATTGGAAGACGAAACCGATACGAGTTCGTCGCAAAAGCGAGCGTTCCCGATCGCTCATCTTGGCCAGATCGCGGCCATGAAACAAAGCTTGGCCGGTAGTGGGGGTGTCGAGTGCTCCCAGGAGATGCATCAGGGTAGACTTTCCCGAGCCGGAAGGACCCATGATGGAGACGAATTCGCCTGCTTCGACCTTCAAGCTGACGCCGCGGACCGCCTGGACGATCCGGCTACCTTGTTGGTAGGTCTTGGTCACCTCGACCAGCTCCATCATGAGCGTGTTCCCTCCTTCATGGATGCCGAGCATTTAGCCCCTAGCTCAGCTTTTTATAGCGAACGCGGGTTGGCTGGTCCGCAGCAACGCCCAGACGCTGCTTGCGAAGCGTCTCATAGGATTCATAGTTGCCCTCGTGCCACACTACTTTGCTATCGCCCTCGAAGGCCAAAATGTGAGTACAAATGCGATCCAAAAACCAGCGATCGTGGCTGATGATCACTGCACAGCCTCCAAAGTTGATCAGAGCTTCCTCCAAGGCTCGCAACGTGTCGACATCCAAGTCGTTTGTCGGTTCGTCCAGCAACAGCAGGTTGCCGCCGCGTCGCAACAGTTTGGCCAGATGCACGCGATTGCGTTCCCCGCCGGATAGCTCGCCCACCTTACGTTGCTGGTCTGGCCCCTTGAAATTGAATTGGCTAACGTAGCCGCGTGAGGCGACCCGCTTCTTGCCCAGGAGAATATAATCGGTCCCGCCGGTGATCTCTTCGAACACCGTGGCGTCGTTGTTGAGCGTGTCACGGCTCTGATCGACATAGGCGGGCACTACGCTTTCACCAACGATCAGTTTGCCGGCATCGGGTTTTTCTTGACCGATGATCATGCGAAACAGGGTGGTTTTGCCAGCCCCGTTGGGTCCGATCACCCCGACGATCCCGCCGCGTGGCAGATCGAAATTCATGTCGTCCATGAGCAAACGATCATCGAAACCTTTGCGTACCCCCTCCGCCCGGACAACCGTACCGCCAAGGGGAGGCCCCGGAGGAATCTGCATCACCAACTCATCGGGGCGTTCTTCAAACTCTTGGTTGGCCATTTTTTCATAGGCGCTCAAGCGTGCCTTGTTCTTGGCAACACGAGCACGGGGGGCCATGCGTGCCCATTCTAACTCGCGTTCCAACGCCTTTTTGCGGGCCGTGTTGGATTTCTCCTCGATAGCCAAACGGGCTTGTTTTTGCTCCAGCCAGCCGGAGTAATTGCCCTTGAAGGGGTAACCGGCCCCGCGATCTAGTTCGAGAATCCACTGGGCCACGTTATCGAGAAAATAGCGGTCGTGCGTCACCGACACGACGGTCCCCTTGTATTCCTGTAGTGTCCTTTCCAGCCAGGCCACCGATTCGGCATCCAGGTGGTTGGTTGGCTCGTCCAGCAGCA
>JBDNDE010000130.1:0-12668 GCA_046719305.1 Gemmataceae bacterium
TTGCGACAACATGGCCGCCCAGGTGCTGCGAGAGGGGCGTATCCACTTGGTGCTGGTCGGTGCTGACCGCATCACGGCCAACGGGGACACGGCCAATAAAATCGGCACATACGGATTAGCGATCTGGGCCAAGTATCACGGAGTGCCGTTTTATGTGGCGGCACCGAGCACTACGTTCGACCTGAGTTTGCCGGACGGCTCGGCGATCCCCATCGAACAGCGAGCGGCCCGCGAGATCACGCACGGCCTGGGCAAGCAGATCGCCCCCGAAGGCATTGCCGTGTACAATCCAGCTTTTGACGTAACGCCCGCCGAGTTGATCACGGGCATCGTGACGGAGCGTGGTGTGATCACTCCTGTGAACGAAATCACAATCCGAAACGGGGTGGGGTAAAACGGAGTGGGGTAATTACTCAACTAATGAGAGCCATTTTTGGTTCTCGTCCTGAATCGGCGATGACAGTTGATTTTTGGGTGGTGCTGAGTTGGGTCGGCTTTTTCTGCTTGACCGCCCTGTTCGATGAAGAGATAATGAATTTACTCCGACCGAATCATTAGCTTCTCTCCGTCCGAAGTAATTGGACCTGGGGGCTGAGGTTTACCATGGCGCTACCCTCAACATACCGCCGACTGCCGCTACGCGACCTGATTACTGATGCGGAAAAACGTGCGCGTGATGTAGCCGAGAACCTACAAACGAACCTGATCGCACGTATGAATGACCTTAATGACCTCAGCCGCACTGTTCGCAAAAAAAGCCACTTTCCGACGCTTCTCGCCCTTTACAACAGCCTCAATGCGGCCCTAGAAGCGGCAAAAGAAGCTGACGAGATCCTTGCCTACCTCGAAAGGCAAATAGGCGAGATACGCGATCACGCCCAACGAGAGCGGTTTAATCGGAATTGAGCGACCGACTAGCGGCGTGACTGTGGGCAAATGCCTCTACCGCTGCTTCTTGCTCCTTAGTTTCTACCGAGTTGGGCCGGAGTTTGCGAATGCGGTTAATGGCAGCGGGTGCGGCCAACCCCTGGGTGACGAAATAAGCCGCTAGCACGACGCCCGTTCGGCCCAGACCCGCTCCGCAATGCACGGCCACATGAAAGCCCTGTTCACGGGCTTTGAGGATGGCTGAAACGCTCCGCTGCAGCTGTTGCAGCGTAGGCGGTTCCATATCTTGGAGTGGCTCGTGAAAGTTGAGCAGGCCCGATTCATTCACCCAGTCGCGGCGCAGGCGATCTTCGGTCAAGCTGATCAATACGTCAATCCCCATCTGCCGCAGCCAGTGTAGATCATCCACCGAGCGCGGGAGTGCGAGAGCCGCCAACCACGGTCGCTCGATCCACGAAAAACCTTGCGGCGTGGCCATGATCCACCTCCAAACCGATCAGCGAAGCGGCTTGTGGCCGAAGGCTCCGCGCAGGCGGTTGACCTGCTCATGTACTTTATCGTCGCTCTGGAGGAAATCGCCAAGATTGGCCGTACTGGTTCCCAGCAGAGCAGCCGCCTCGCTTAGCCGTGCTTGCGTGGCCAGCAACACATCGAGGACCACACCGACAGCCGGCCAAAAACGCGGATCACGCGGCGAGAGGTGCAAACGGCCTTGATCATCGCGAGCAGCAGCTAAGTCGGGATCGGCCCAGAGCTTTTCGGGGAGTAAATCCTCGGCGGTCAGAGGGCGTCGCAGTTCCAGATACAACGCTTTACGCAGTCGCCGTAGCGCTTTGGCTTTGTTCTCGTGCTGCGAACGGCTCTCTTCAGCAATGACCAACAGCGAGGAAGGCTTGTGACGTAGCCGGACGGCGCTGCTGGTTTTGTTTCGTTTTTGACCACCAGGACCGCTGGCGCGGTAGGTATCGACCTCACATTGCGCCAGCAACTGTTCATCGGTTAAAGTGGTCCATTGCCGGCGCATGGCTGGTTCGCATCGCTTAAAGGGTTTTGAGATATTCAATCAATGCGAAGCGTTCTTCGTCGCTTAGCTTGTCCCCATAGGTGTGTCCCTGGTTGCCGCGCCCAGGGATTCGTGTGTCGTAAATCTCGCGAAACTCCCGTGGCGTCATGCTGCTTGCTGGCGGTACTTTGTCTAACACCTGCACCTTCCAGCCGACCTGCTTCTCATCGTAGACATCGCGATCCGTGCGGAAGGTTCGCCGAAAGATGCTTGGCCGTGCCTTGGAATTCAGCACGCCGTAGAGCGTCGGTACCGAGCCGTTGTGCAGATATGGAGCGGTAGCCCAGATGCCATCGAGCGGTGGGGCCTGATAGCCATCCGTCTCAATAGGTTGGCCATGTTCGCATTGGGCAAACCAAGACTGGGCGTAGTATTCGCCGAATTTGCGAGTGATGCCGTCGAAGCGTCGCCGATCGGTGCCGATATCTTTCAAGGCGATGATCTTATTGGGGTAAGTCCACTTCTCTCCGTAAGTGCCGTGACACCGAGCGCAATTGGCTCGAAAAAGTTGCTCGCCCTGAGCTGCCTTGCGGGCATCAACCTTGAGTGGATACTTCGGAGCCTCAAGGCTCTTAATATAAGCCAGAATGTCTTTGAAATCGTCCTCGGCCTTATAGATCGCCTGAGGGAAATTAAGCGGACTCATCATGAATTGCATGATCGACCGCACCGAGCGGGTATCGGCTCCGCCAGTGTAATACATTGTTTTCTTCTTCTTTAGCAGCCACCAGGCCGGCACATCCTCACAGAGATCATCTTGAAGATCGTAGTTGACGAACTTCAAACGAATGTTGAGGTTCGGTTCGCGATAGCCAATCAAGTAGACTGACATAGCCCCCGCCTCGGTTGTGCCACGCACCCGTGAGAACTGAAACGGTGATTTCGCCGGACGTCCCGGCGGACCATGCATCTCCTCGTAGAAAGCCTGAAAGTCCAGAATATTGTTGCCCATGCCGACATACGATTGGCCAAAAATCGAGCCGCCGTGACAGATCATGCAATCGAAGGCTACTGCTTTGCGGGTCAAGGGGCCGAGTTGCCGTGTCTCGTAGCGCAGGCCCATCGGCAGCCCCTCATTGGGATACGGGGCCGGATGAAAGCCATAGCGCTGACGGAACAGGACCGCGTACTCGTTGGCGGGCGGTTTCTCGGTTAGCCCCCAGTGCTTCCAGGCGTTCTCGTAAGCGTTAGGCACCATGGCCGAAGGATTGTAGCTGCGGGTTAGCAGAAAGCGTTTACCGCGTTGTTCTGGGGTTTCGATAACTGGAGCAGCTGCCTGAGCCGTCCAGGTTCCGACCAATAGCAAACACAAAGCAATGCGGAGCATCATCGCATCTCCCAGCCGGGGCCTTCGTTAACATTGTAGCGAGGCAGGCCCGTCATACGCTATACTCCACCAAGAGTGCAGCCGTTTCAAAGGCGATGGCGGGAGATCTTGTGACTACCATTCGCACCTTTTTGCCCGGCGATGACCTCGATCAAGTGAGCATTTACAACGAGGCCGCTTCGGGCTTGCCGCGTTTTAAAGCAGCCACACTTGACGAGGTTCGCCGTCGGCTTCGTGATCCGCACTTTGACCCAACCACTCGACTATTCGCAATCGAGAACGGTCGACCTATTGGCTATATCACGCTCTCGGCTTCCGGCCGGATTGGCTTTCCCTGGTGCCGAAAAGGTCGTGAGGAAGTCGCCGCGGAGTTGTTTGAGCGAGCCTTGGCCGAATTGCGCCAACGCGGAGTAATCAAAGTATTTACGGCCTATCGCCAAGATTGGGAGCCGGTGTGGAGCTTTTTCCGAAGCCACGGTTTTACTCATGTGCGAGACATGCTCAACTATAGCATGGATCTGGTGGAGATGCCGACGCCTGCGGCTCGCACCGGCACGACCATCACGCCGGTGACCCCCAACGACCTACCAGCGATTATCGACCTGGGCCAGGGGGTATTACGTCTGAGCGATCCAGAAGCGTTGCATCGTCATTTCTTTGAGAATCTGTACTTCCCAGCCAGTTCGTTGTTTGCTTTGCGACCGCGAGCCGATGGCCCGCCTCAAGCAGTAGGAATAGTTGTGACCTCGCCGGCTTTTGCTGCTCTGCATCAGGTTGATGCCGCGATGCCGTGTTTCCGCCTGGGAGCGTTCGGGACCGAAGGGTTGACCCACAAGCGCATCAATGGTCTGTTCAGCGTTTTAGCAGCGGATACACGCGACCTCATGCCTTTCACTCTGGAGTTGCTCAGTTACGCCACTCGCCGACTGGAGGAATCCGATGTCGTAACTCTAGCTGCCCAGGTGCCCTCCGACGCCGCTCATCTCGTTCGCTTTTACAAAAGCCATTTTCGTGCTCAAGGCAGCTTCCCGGTTTACGAACGGGGTTTATAACCGGTAAGTCAGGCAAGGGCCGCTGGTCCGTCGGGTTCGGATCAAGGGGCTAATCCTGTTGGTATTCTTGACTGGAGTGATTCTCCCCATGCGATGTCTATTCTTGCTCGTGAGCTTATTTGCCCTGCCACTTGCCGCGGCAATGCCCCCGGCTAAGCAAGCCCTGCAGCCCTTGCAAGATCTCATCGGCGAGTGGAAGGGCACCGGCACCCAGTTGCGCGGCAGCAAAGTCGAACGAGACAAGGGCGGCTGGTTCGAGTCAATCGTTTGGCAATGGCAATTCAAAGGAACCGAAGTCTGGTTGCGGGCTGATTTAAGCAAGGGGAAGTATTTCAGCCGTTTTGAAATTCGTCCCGGCAAAGAAACCGACACCTATGAGTTGAAGACCTGGACGGTGGATAAGAAGGAACACACGTACTTCGGCAAACGTGATGAACGGCGACTGATCTTTGACCGCGAGGAGGAAGGGTGGACGCATCGGCTAACGTTTTCGCTCTTGCATGCGACACGTTTCGCTTACCGCTACGAGACACGAAAGAAGGGCACCGTGACGTTCTCGGCGGTGTATCAATCGTGGTCCACCAAGCAGGGGGTGCCATTCGCTATCGTGGACGCCGGCCCAGAGTGTATTGTCTCCGGCGGTCAGGGGACGATGCGTGTCAGTTACAAGGGGAAAACCTACTTCGTGTGTTGCTCGGGTTGTCGCGACGCCTTTAACGACGACCCGCTTAAATATATCACCGAGTACGAGGAAGCCAAAAAGAAGAACTGACTCCCACCGCTGAGCCTGGAACGAAGGAGCACGCTGCGGCATCTTCTGAGACTGTTTTTGCTGACAACCAGGCTTTTTTTTGCTGACAACCGGGCTGGATCAGGATAGGATGAAGGAATCCCACCTGGCGAGGCTTGCCTATGTTTACTCTCCTGTTCTTTCTCCCTGCCCTAGACCCCAAAGTGGAATTCTTCGAGACACGCGTTCGCCCAGTCCTTGCGACACATTGCTTACCTTGTCATGATGCCAAAAAATCACGCGGAGGGCTACGCCTGGACAGCCGCCAAGCCTTGTTACGCGGCGGCGATAGTGGAGCAGCTGTCGTACCGGGCGATGCAGCCGCTAGCAAATTGATCACTGCCATCAGCTACAAAGAGGTC
This sequence comes from Gemmataceae bacterium, assembly GCA_046719305.1. GTDB lineage: Bacteria > Planctomycetota > Planctomycetia > Gemmatales > Gemmataceae > RGDT01. The sequence continues at coordinate 5,483 of JBDNDE010000130.1, forward strand.
GATCTGCAGATGCCGCCCCGCGGTAAGCTGTCGGACACCTTAATTGCCGATCTGACCCGCTGGGTCAACGAGGGCGCGGTCTACCCCGGTCCTGCCGACGGACCTGCTGCTGAAACCTTCGACCTGATCGGCCGCAAGAAAGCACACTGGGCCTGGCAGCCGCTGACCGATCCAGCGGTCCCCGCGGTAACCGATCGCACCTGGCCACGCGATCCGGTCGATGCGTTTATACTGGCAAAGCTAGAGGCTTCCAAATTACGGCCTGCCCCCGAGGCAGCACCCGCGGTGTTGGCTCGACGCTTAGCCTTTGACCTGATTGGCCTGCCGCCCAGCGAGGCCGACTTGGACGCTCTAAACGGCAGCGAAGAGGCCTTGGAGCGGTACGTCGATCGCCTGTTAGCCAGCCCTGCCTTTGGGGAGAAGTGGGGGCGACATTGGCTGGATCTAGTTCGTTACGCGGAAACACGCGGGCATGAGTTTGATTACCCAATCCCGAACGCATATCACTATCGTGACTATGTTATCCGCGCCTTGAATGCCGATGTACCTTACGACCAACTACTCCGCGAGCATGTGGCCGGTGATCTGCTGCCCAAGCCGCGTCTGGATCTTGCTGGGGACACCAATGAGTCGATCCTAGGCACGGGCTTTTGGTTTCTGGGCGAAGAGGTGCATAGCCCCGTGGATATTCGGGCCGATCAGGCCGACCGCTTCGACAACCGCATTGACGTGCTGAGCAAAACCTTCCTCGGCTTAACGGTTAGTTGCGCTCGCTGTCACGACCATAAATTCGATGCCATCTCCACCCGAGACTATTACGCCTTGTACGGCTTTCTCTCTAGCAGCAACTATCGCCAGGTGCGGTTCGATGGCTGGACGACCAATCGCCGGATCGCCGAGCAACTGGCTGCTCTGCGGGAAGACCAGAATAAAAAACTGCCGCCCACGGGCTACATCGAGCCAATCGAACGACCGCACGGCGAGGTGATCGTTGATTATGCGAACCTGCAGGCGGGGCAATGGCTACCTGATGACGTGAGCTTCGGGCCTGGACCGGTGCGGGCGGGTAGCTATCGTCTGGGACGGATTGTTGAACGCACCGCAGCCGAGTTTGATCCATTTTGGGCCAAACTGGTGCAAGCGCCTGGCACCGAGAACGAACCCGGCTCGCTCAATTATCCGCGAGCAGGGCGCACCCTGCGGACGCCGGGCTTTCGCATCGCTGCGGGACGGATCTATGCTCTGGTCCGCGGTGCGGGCAAAGTCTATTCGGGTGTCGGTTCGCATGTTATGATCGCTGGGCCGCTGCATGGACGACTAATCCAGGCGTTTCCCGCCTCGCGCGACTATCGCTGGATCAGTATCGACCTTTCTGCTTACATCGGCCTTCCGGCCCATCTCGAATTCACAGCCGTAAGCGACGACTTTGCGGTGGCCAAGGTAATTCAGTCGACCACCTCGCCGCCACAGCCAACCCCGACGAAGGTACCGCTACCCGATCCCCAACTGTTCGTACACTGGCGGACGGCTGAGGAAAAGTTGGCTTCCCAGGTAGTGAGCGTCTCGCGGTTGGCCCCCGCCATGCAAGATGGCACCGGCCTGGATGAACCGGTGTTTATCCGCGGCCAACCACGCACTCCTGGGGACATTGTGCCGCGTCGTTTCCTCGAAGCACTGGTCGGCAAAGAACCTCTGCGTGCAGCGGGGAGTGGCCGCTTGCAACTTGCCGAGCAAATGGCCGATCCGCAGCGAACCCCGCTGACCCCACGCGTAGCGGTAAACCGAGTGTGGCATCATCTGTTTGGCCGGGGGCTGGTGCCCAGCGTGGATGATTTCGGTGTGATGGGCCAACCGCCGACACACCCGGAGTTGCTCGACCATCTAGCCAGCCGCTTCGTTCGCGAGGGCTGGAGCCTCAAACGGTTGATTCGCTCACTTGTCTTGTCTCGCACCTATCGGCAAGCCAGCCACAAGACCCAATCTTCTGCGGCGGATCCCGAGAACAAGCTGTGGCATCGCATGCCGCAACGCCGTCTTTGCGGCGAAAGGATCCGAGACGCCTTGCTGGCTCTGTCCGGTCGGCTGGATCGCAGCTGTTTCGGCCCCAGTGTGCCAGTCTATCTCAACGAGTTTCAGGAGGGACGCGGTCGCCCCAGCAGTGGGCCATTGGATGGCAACGGCCGACGCAGCCTCTACCTGAGCGTGCGTCGGAATTTTCTCTCAGCGTTTTTGCTGGCGTTTGACACGCCCGCACCGTTTTCGACCGTCGGTCGGCGTTCGGTGTCGAATGTACCGGCCCAGGCGTTGATTTTGATGAATGATCCGTTCGTGCAGCAGCAGGCAACCGAGTGGGCCAAGCGCGAACTAGCTGAAGGCGGCACCGCGGAAGAACGCCTACAACGCATGTTTCGTCGAGCGTTGGGTCGGCCGCCCCGCTCCGAGGAGTTGTTGTCTTGCCGGGAATTTGTCGGCAAGGGCACAGAGAGCGACTGGGCCTCGCTAGCGCATGCTCTGTTCAACCTTAAGGAATTTATCTATCTGCCATGAAGTCGATGGCATGGGAGCTAACGCTAAGAAATTGATTCATCCGCCGCGAGAGTTTGAGGAGACAACTGATGGTGCGTCGATTTCTTACCCGTCGCGAGATGCTGGCCCACTGTTCAAATGGCTTCGGAGCGGTGGCCTTGGCGGCGTTACTAGCCGAGGAACAGGCACACGGAACTGCGCCGCCGCGAGTCCGCACCCACGCGGGGGTACATCATCGCGCTACCGCACGCAGCATTATCTTTTTATATATGGATGGCGGGGTCAGTCAGGTGGATAGCTTCGACCCCAAACCAATGCTCAGCAAACACAACGGTAGCGAGCCGCACAAACTGTTCAAGGTCGAGCCGACCCAATTCAACAGCATCGGCCGGGTGCTGGCTTCGCCCTGGAAATTCAACCAATACGGCGAGAGCGGTCTGCCGATCAGTAGCTTGTTTCCGCATCTAGCCCAACACGCCGACAAGCTGGCGGTGATCCGCTCGATGACCTCGAAGTTTTCGGAACATACCAGCGCGAACTACTTCCTGCACACCGGCTCAGGGCTGCAAGGCCGGCCCAGCATGGGAGCCTGGTTGAGCTACGGCCTGGGCCGTTTGAACCACAACTTGCCCAGCTTTGTGGTGCTCAATGGCGGCTTGATCCCGCCGGGCGGGCTGGACAATTTTAACAGCGGCTTTTTACCCGCGGCGCATCAAGGTAGCGTCTTCAAAGCCTCGGCCAATCCCCTGGCCAATATTCGCCGCCTGGAGCGGGATGAGGCTAGCCAAAAACGCAAGCTGGATTTGGTACGTCAACTTGACCGCCTGAACCCTCATCATGATGAGGCCATCGAAGCGGCCATTGCCAATCACGAGACGGCGTTTCGGATGCAAACAGCAGTGCCGGAGTTGATGGACATCAGCGGCGAGAGCAAGGCGACGCAACAGATGTACGGCCTGGAGTCCTCCTATGGGCCGACACGCACTTACGGCAGACAGTGTTTGATCGCGCGGCGACTAGTGGAGCGAGGGGTGCGATTTATCGAACTGACTTGCCCCCATGTGGGCCATGACCGCTGGGACCAGCACAACAACCTGAAAAAAGGTCACGAGGACAATGCCCGAGCCGTCGATCAGCCGATCGCCGCACTGCTCAGCGATCTAGCCTCGCGCGGCCTGCTCGACTCTACCCTGGTCGTCTTCAGCGGCGAGTTTGGCCGGACTCCCTTCGCCCAGGGCAGCGATGGCCGCGACCACAACCCGTATGGCTTCAGTCTGTGGATGGCTGGGGGCGGCATCCGGGGCGGCATGACCTACGGCGCAACGGATGAATGGGGGTACAAGGCGATTGAAAACAAGCTCGATATGCATGATCTACATGCCACCATGTTGCATACCTTGGGTATCGACCACAAAAAGCTCACCGTGCGTTTCGGTGGCCGGGACATGCGACTAACTGACGTCCACGGCGAGGTGGTCCGAGCGATCTTGAGTTAGCCCCTACCCCGATCGGACGTAGTGCGATACGATACATCGTCCGCGTCCTTCGGAGGCCGTGTCTTATGTCGGTGTATCCTCCCAGCGTTGAACAACTCCTTGCGGCTCTGCTCGCCGAGCCAACCGCCCTGGATACTTGGTATGTGCTGGCCGATTGTCTCGAAGAGGAAGGTCTCCAAGCGCAAGCAGAATTGACCCGCTTACACATCCAACTACGTAGCGATCTTCAATGGAATGCCCGGTTACGCTTGGAGCGTCGGGTCCGCGAACTACTCGCCTCCGGCGTGGTTCCGTGCGTGCCGACTCTGCAAAACAGTCTTGGGATGCAGTTTGTTCTCATCCCTGCTGGGTCGTTCTGGATGGGTTCGCCCCGCAGTCTGAACTATGAAAGCGATGAACTACCTCGGCGACGGGTACGCCTAACTCGGCCGTTTTTTCTGGGAATGTATCCGGTAACGCAAGGACAGTATCAGACGGTACGCCGTCGTAATCCCAGCGCCTTCAGTCCCAAAGGAGTGTTCGCGGCCCGGGTCGCCAACCTCGATACGAGTTCTTGGCCGGTGGAGAGCGTTTCCTACAGGGACATTCTGCGTTTTCTCGCTCTGCTCAACACCCGACCCGAGGAACAAGCTGCCAAACGGGTGTATCGCCTGCCCACGGAAGCAGAATGGGAGTACGCCTGCCGGGCTGGGATCTGTCACAGCGCGTACACGTTTGGGCGCACACTCCGTCCTACCGATGCCCGGTTTGACCGTGAAAACGATTCCCCCATGCCCGTGGGAAGCTACCGGCCCAATCTCTTCGGGCTGTACGATATGCACGGCAACGTCTGGGAGTGGGTGGCTGATTGGTACGATGCAGAATATTACGCCCGGGCCCCGAGTGTGGATCCGCCGGGGCCCAAGAGCGGTTCGCGACGGGTGTTACGCGGCGGGGGTTGGAGCACCCCCAGCCGATTGTGTCGAAGCGCCCTGCGTGGACATAATCATGTCGACGCCCGTCACGACTATAACGGCTTTCGGGTAGCGTTCACGATCCCAACTGCGCACTAGCAAAGTCTGTCTGGGCAGGGGGGCCAGAACACAGCCCGCTGGAGCGCGAGCAAGGGTTGGTCTGCTGTCTATTAAGCCGATCTTATTTCGGCATCCCTGTATCGACGAAGTCGTATACTTTGAGCTTCTCGATATCGAACGACTTGCCCCATTTCTTGACAAACTCGACATGGATGGGATCTTCCAGATACGCCTTTAGTCCGGCGAAGTCGTCCACTAGGATGATCATGCCCACATCGTAGCCCGTTTGCGTGATTGGTTCGGCCTTCTCCTTCGTTGGCCGACCGGCCATGACTTTGCGTACCGATTTGATTTTGCCGAGCATCTTGTGGCAATCGGCGATCACGTCGTCAACCGCCGTGGCGGGGGAGTCCTTTTTGAGTGTGAAAATGACCGCATGGACCAGCATCCCTTTTTTCTCCTCGGCAGCAAGCATCGGTCCGATAGCTAACAGAAGCAAACTGGCTCCTAGTAATCGCATCATCAGAGTCTCCCGCAGTTTCGATGAAAATGGACGACAGTACCCGGGGTCTATTCTAGAATGAGCCGCATGGCAGAGAAGCGTGTGGGCTGGTGGGCGATTCTCAAGATGGCCTTGGGGGTCGGGATCGTAGGCTTGGTAGCGTGGCACCTGTATCGGGACGTATCTCGTTTGCCGCCACGCACGGAGCCGATCCGATACGGCTGGCTGGTACTCTCGGCGATACTTTACCTGATCGGTTTAGGGCTGTCGGGGGTGTTCTGGTTACGGCTGTTGGGGCACATGAAGGCCGCGCCGCCCTGGCTACAAGGGATACGAGCGTATTATCTGTCACAATTGGGCAAATATGCACCGGGCAAGGCGTTAGCCCTGATTATGCGAGTGACCATGGTCCATCGCCCCGAGACGCCTCGGGCTATCGCCGCTCTGGCTGCCTTCTACGAGGTGCTGACCACCATGACCGTGGGGGTGCTATTGGCCTTGCCGTTGATCGCATTGGTGCATCCGAAACAGACACAGGGGCTGGATTGGTCGGCTTTGCTCAGCTGGGATGTCTCGGCGAGCCACGACCCCAGCCGGGGTGAAGTGACTCTGCTGTCGCTGACTTTACTTGCAGTGACTGCTCTGCCGCTGACACCGTGGCTCTTCAATCGGCTAGCGCGAGGGGTAACACGGCCATTTGGCATGGCGACTCCGCCCGCGGTTACATATGCTTATCTGGGGGAGGGTGTGGTGCTGCTGACCCCCTGTTGGCTGTTATTTGGTCTAGCCCTGGCCTGTGGGTGCGCTGCGCTGCCGGAGATCTCGATGCCCTGGACGCTGGAAAATCTCGCTCGCTTAATCCTTGTTATCGCCGTCGCTTATGTCGGCGGTTTTGTGATACCGGCTCCAGGAGGGCTCGGGGGGCGGGAGTATTTGCTGTTGTTGCTGCTGCTGCCGATGTTGCAGGGTGAACGCCCCACCGCTTCGTTGGTGGTGTTGTTGCTGCGCTTGGCCTGGACCTTGGGCGAGGTGGTTTGTGCCGGCGTACTGTACTTCGTTCCGGTAGCTCCAACCCAACCAGGGGGCACGACGTGATTTCTGCCGTTATCCCGGTTTTCAACGAGAAAGATAGTCTCTTGGCCCTTCATGCCGAACTACTGGCCGTCAGTTCTCAAACGGGTTTGGCACTCGAAATCATCTTTGTCGATGATGGCAGCACAGATGGTTCCTGGGCCGTCCTCGCTGACCTTGCTAGCCGTTATGACAATGTCCAGGCGATTCGCTTCCGGCGGAACTTCGGCAAGGCGGCTGCCCTCAGCGCGGGTTTTGCCGCCGCTCGGGGTGAGATTGTCATCACCCTGGATGCCGACTTACAAGACGATCCAGCGGAGATTCCGCGATTTCTCACAGCGCTGGAACAGCGAGACAAAGAAGGGATCGCCTTAGATGTTGTCTCCGGCTGGAAACGAGTCCGCCGTGACCCGTGGCACAAGGTGTTCCCCAGCCGGGTGTTCAATCGCATGGTTAGTTGGTTGACCGGTGTTCATCTGCATGATCATAATTGTGGCATGAAAGCCTACCGGGCCGAAGTCCTTCGTGAGGTCAAACTCTACGGCGAACTACACCGCTTTATCCCGGTGCTGGCAGAT